>NZ_QEHL01000009.1:0-157750 GCF_003116525.1 Pseudarthrobacter sp. AG30
AGGTATCTTCTCCTGCAGCCATGGCAGCCTCTTTTCATCGTTGAACGCATCTGCGCATGTTTTCGTATTGTGAGAAAACATTATTGCAGTATGAGATTACTGAGGCAGGCCCGGCGGGTCAACGCGACGGCCATCACCTCGCCCTGGATGTCGCCCATCGGCGGCAACCGACCATTTGTGACCGTAGTGCGGTGGCTGCGACGCTTGACCGCCCGTGACCTGGGTCATACTCTTATTTCACTATTCAATATCTCACTTCCGCAATGTGGAATAACAGCAGCGACCTCCGGTCGGACTCACCACTCGGAATCGGCCCAAGAATTGAGACCCCCATGCGAACCCCATCATCGGCGGGCGTGGACGCGGACAAGGACCTGACAAAGCCGTCAGCCGGTACTGTCCACCCGTCTGGCACTATCGAAGCCCTCTGCGATTCCGCCAGCGCGGCGTCAGGCACGAGCATCAGCCCCACCCTGTACAACACTGACCTTGCCCCGACCAAGCGCGCCGGCCGCAGCTGGACCAGTTACAGCATCTTTACCCTCTGGGCCAACGACGTGCACAGCCTGGGCAACTACGCATTCGCCATCGGACTCTTCGCCCTTGGGCTGGGTGGATGGCAGATCCTCCTTGCCCTGGGCATCGGGGCTGCACTGCTGTTCGGGCTCCTTACCCTGTCAGGATTCATGGGCGTCAAGACCGGTGTGCCTTTCCCGGTCATGAGCCGGATCAGCTTCGGTATCCGCGGGGCACAGATCGCCAGCCTCCTCCGCGGGGCCGTTGCGGTCGCCTGGTTCGGTATCCAGACGTACCTCGCATCGGTGGTCTTCCGCGTGATGCTCACAGCCATGTTCCCCTCACTTGCAGAGCTGGACAAGGACTCGATCCTGGGCCTGTCCACGCTCGGGTGGATGGCATTCGTGACGCTCTGGGTGGTCCAACTGGTGATCGTCAGCTTCGGCATGGAAATGATCCGCAAGTACGAGGCTTTCGCCGGTCCGGTCATCCTGGCCACCATGGCAGCAATGGCCGTCTGGATCTTCGTGGAAGCCGGAGGCAGCATCGCCTGGGCTTCCAATAAGGCCCTGGAAGGCCCGGAAATGTGGCTCACCATCTTTGCCGGCGGCGCGCTGTGGGTCTCCATCTACGGCACTTTCGTCCTCAACTTCTGCGACTTCACCCGCTCAGCGGTGTCGAAGAAGGCAGTGGTACGTGGCAACTTCTGGGGCATCCCCATCAACATGCTCGTCTTCGGCGCGATCGTGGTGGTCATGGCCGGTGGACAGTTCAAGATCAACGGGACCATCATCAAAAGCCCGTCGGACATCGTCCAGACCATTCCCAACACGCTGTTCCTGGTCCTGGCCTGCCTTGCGCTGCTGATCCTGACCATCGCCGTGAACCTCATGGCCAACTTCGTGGCCCCCGTCTACGCCCTGACCAACCTGTTCCCCAAGAAACTGAACTTCCGCAAGGCGGCAATGGTCTCCGCCAGCATCGGCCTGGTAATCCTGCCCTGGAACCTCTACAACAATCCGCTGGTCATCGTGTACTTCCTCGGCGGACTCGGGGCGTTGCTCGGCCCGCTGTTCGGCGTGGTCATGGCTGACTACTGGCTGATCAGGCGAGGGAAGGTCAACGTGCCGGAGCTCTACACGGCATCGCCGGAGGGCGCGTACTTCTACAAGAAGGGCGTCAACCCCCGCGCGATCATCGCCATGGTGCCGGCAGCCGTCCTTGCCCTGCTGATCGCCTTCGTTCCCGGCCTGGCCGCGGCGGCACCGTTTGCCTGGTTCTTCGCCGCAGGCATCGCCGCCGCGCTGTACTTCTTCATTGCCGACCGCAACCAAGTGCTGGTGGACCACGACGGCGAGGCCATCGCCGTCGCCAGCACCCACTGAACCAGACCCATTGAACCCGGCACCCACTGAACCCGGCACCCACTGAACCCGGCACCCGGCAAGGGCTGCCACCACCCTGCCGACAAAGGAACTCTCCCATGCGCATCCTCGTCGCGAATGTGAACACCACCCACTCAATGACCGACTCCATCGCGGCCTCCGCACGTGCCGTGGCTGCCCCGGGCACCGAAATCGTTGGCCTCACGCCGCGGTTCGGCGCCGACTCCTGCGAAGGAAACTTCGAGAGCTACCTGGCCGCCATCGCAGTCATGGACGCCGTCACCTCCTACCCCGGGCCGTTCGACGCCGTTATCCAGGCCGGCTACGGGGAACACGGCCGGGAGGGGCTGCAGGAACTACTGGATGTTCCGGTGGTCGACATCACGGAGGCCGCCGCAAGCACAGCGATGTTCCTCGGCCACAAGTACTCGGTGGTCACTACCCTGGACCGCACGGTTCCGCTCATTGAGGACCGGTTGAAGCTGGCCGGCCTGGATGCCAGGTGCGCGTCGGTCCGTGCCAGCGGCATGGCCGTCCTGGAACTTGAAGAGGAACCGGAACGGGCCGTGGAAGCCATTATCAACGAGGCGCTGCTGGCCGTTACCCGGGACAAAGCGGAAGTGATTGTGCTCGGCTGCGGCGGCATGGCAGGCCTGGACGAGCAGATCCGGCAGCGGGCCGGCGTCCCCGTGGTGGACGGTGTGGCCTCGGCAGTGACCATCGCCGAATCGTTGGTGCGCATGCGCCTGTCCACCTCCAAAGTGCGGACCTTCGCTGCACCGCGGCCCAAGACCGTCATAGGCTGGCCGCTGCACCAGCCGGCCGTTCCGGCGCAGCTTTGAGCCAGGAGAACCGAATGAACACCCCACAGCCCGCCGCCCGCGTCGCCGTCGTCACCGGAGCCGGGTCCGGCATCGGCCGGGAGGTGGCGCGGCAGATGCTGGCCGACGGCTACCGCGTGGCACTTGCCGGGCGGCGGGAGGCGCTGCTGTTGGAAACGGCGGACGGCAGCCCGGACGCCCTGGTGGTGCCCTGCGACGTCACCCGGCCCGACGACGTCGAGCGGCTTTTCGAGGCCGTCCGCCAGCAGTGGGGGCGCGTGGACGTCCTGTTCAACAACGCCGGGGTGTTCGGCCCGTCGGCCGGCGTTGACGACATCACCCTCGAAGACTGGAACGCCACGGTGGCCGTGAACCTTACCGGGTCCATGCTGTGCGCGGCCGCTGCGGTCCGGACGATGAAGGCCCAGGAGCCCCAAGGCGGCCGCATCATCAACAACGGGTCCATCTCCGCCCACTCGCCCCGTCCGCGGACCGTCGCCTACACGGTCACCAAGCACGCGATGACCGGGCTGACCAAGAGCATTGACCTGGACGGCCGCGGTTACGGCATCACGTGCGGGCAGATCGATATCGGCAACACCGCCACGGACATCATGGACACCATCGGTGTCGGCTCCGGGGCGCTGCAGGCGGACGGCAGCCGCAAGGTGGAACCGATGTTTCCGGTGGCAGACGCGGCGCGTGCCGTGTTGATGATGGCCAACATGCCGGCATCGGCCAGCGTCGGTTCCGTGGTGCTCACCGCGGCCGGAATGCCGTTCATCGGCCGTGGCTAAGTGTACTGCCAGGCACGCCGGGTCGCCGTGGCGGGGCGGGCGGCCGCCCAGAGCCTAGGATCGGCACATGACCGCAAACAGGGGACTTGCACTTTTCCGCTTCTGGTTCGCGCTGCTGGGGTTCGCCGCGGTGCTGTTCCAACTGCTGCACCTGATGCAGAATGTGCCGGGGGCCAGCGCCGGAAACTACTTCAGCTACTTCACCATCGAGTCGAACATCATCGCCTTCGTGACCCTGGGGATTGCCGGCTGGTTCGCTTGGAAGGGGGCTAGCCCGCGGTGGCTTGAACTCCTCCGGGGTGCGGCCACCGTGTACATGACCATCACCGGGATCACCTACAGCCTGCTGTTGAGCGATATCGACGTCAACACCCCCATCCCGTGGGTCAATGTGGTGCTCCATTACACGGTCCCCACCGTCATGGTGATCGACTGGCTGGTTGACCTCCCGCGGGTGCGGATTCCGGTCCGGACGTCCCTGGTGTGGTTGGCTTTTCCCCTGCTGTACCTGGTCTACAGCCTGGTTCGGGGTCCCATCGTGGGCTGGTATCCCTATCCGTTCCTGGACCCTCGGACCGCCGGCTACGGCACGGTTGCGGTGATGTCGGTCCTTATTGCCGTGGCCGCTTTTGCCTTCGCCGTGGTGGCGGCGTTGTCCACGAAACTGCAGGACTCGGTCCCCCACCCGGCCCGGATTTCCTCGGCGGAGGCAGCGGAGCCCCGCACCACCGCCCGGGGCAGGCACGCGGGCGACGAGCCCGGGCTAGAGGGGCAGCAGGGACGATAGGTCTGCGCGCAGGCCAGAGGCCGCTACTTTGCCGGCAGCCACTGCGTCCGCCCACGCCACCTGGCCGGTGACCATCCCCAGCCAGGTGGCGGCGTCGCACTCAATGACGTTCGGCGGGGTGCCGCGGGTGTGCCGCGGGCCCTCCACGCACTGGGTGACGCCGAATGGCGGCACGCGCACCTCCACGGAGTTTCCCGGCGCCCGGGCGGTCACTTCCTCCAGGGAGTACCGCACTGCCGTCGCCAGGGCGGCGCGCGGCAGGGGAGCGTCCGACGGCGACTGGGCGGCTTCCAGCCACGCCTTCACTGCTGCTTTGCCTTCGTGGATATCAATACGACGGCGGGCTGTGGCCATGCTTTCAATCTTCCTTTGGCGTCGGCAGGGGGTTTGGTGCTAGTCCAGGAGGGCGGATACCGCGGGGCCCAACCGGATTTTTCCCACTGGCCGGCCGCCCCCGAGTACCGGAGCCACCACTTTTTCCAGGGCGCTGGCGACTCCGGGAATCTCCACGGCCCCGGCGGCGGCGAGCAGGGTGAGGGCCACCAGGGAGGTTGCCCGCACGTTTCCGTCGAGGATCTTGACGGCCACCGAGACTCCCTGCGGCGTGGCCATCGCCAGGACGCCCTCGGCGCCGATCTTGGCGATGATTTCCAGCTCATCCATCACCAGGGTGTTCGCTTCACCCCGGCCTTGCACGGCCCAGGGATAGTCCAGCATGGAGGTGGCGATCGTCGCGGCCCTGGCGCTGAAGCTGTGGTCGCCGGGAGCCTTGGCCAGCTGTGAGTACGCCAGCGCCAGTCCTTTCAACGAAACCGCGGCCACGGGGGCACCGCAGCCGTCGATGCCCAGGTGCGCGATCCGCTCGCCGGTGTATTCCTCGATAACGGTGCGTACGCGCTGCTGCAGGGGGTGGTTGGGTTCAAGGTAGCTGTGCGTGTCCCAGCCGTTCTCGGTGCAGGCCCACAGGAAGGCGGCGTGCTTGCCGGAACAGTTGTAGGCCAGCCGCGACTTGCCCTTTTCGGATCGGACCAGCCAGTTCCGGGCCGTTTCGTCCTCCGGCCATGCTTCGGGGCACTGCAGCTGGTCCTCCCGTACGCCCGCTGCCTTCAGCATGCCGGCCACCACATCCATGTGGTCCAGCGAACCGGTGTGGCTGCCGCACGCTATGGCCACCTGGGCGCCCCGCAGAGGTACACCCGACTGCATGGACGCCAGCGCCTGGAAGGGCTTGAGGGTGGACCGGGCATAGATGGGGGTGTTGATGTCGCCGAGCTCGGTGACCACCGAGCCGTCGGCGGCGACCAGCACCGCGGAGCCGATGTGCCGGGACTCCACGAAGCCGCTGCGTTCTATGACGGCCAGTTCGACGGCGGAGTCAACGGTGAAGGTGGCATGCGGATTGTGCGGCATACTGCCAGTCTATGGGCCGGTCCGCGGATGGCATGCCACCCGCGGGCCGGTCGCAGGTGGCTATTGGACGGTCACCATCACCGACTGCCAGCCTGACGCACCGTCAGGGACGGGGTCTGCGCGCTGGTCCGTCTGCACCTGCCCGGTACCGTCGGTGGCGCGGACCTTGATGTAGTGCGGGCCCGGCGTGGCATCCCATTCGTAAGACCACTGCCGCCACGTAATGGTGGAGGCTTCCGTTGAGAGGGTCGTCTCGGTCCATTCGCCGTTGTCGATCTGGATTTCAACCTTGGTGATTCCCCGGGTCTGGGCCCAGGCCGTACCGCCAACGGCGACCTTTCCGGCGGGAACCTTGGCGAACGACTTGGGAACCTCCACGCGCGCCATGGTCTTGATCGGGCCGCGTTCGGACCAGCCACGCTCGGTCCAGTAGGCCTTGTTGTCCGCGAACCGGGTGACCTCCAGGTCCACCACCCATTTGGTGGCGGAGACGAACCCGTAGAGCCCCGGGACCACCATCCGCACCGGGTAGCCGTGCTCCAGCGGCAGCGGCTCGCCGTTCATGCCGATCGCCAGCATGGCGTCACGCCCGTCCTGCAGGACCTCCAGGGGTGTGGAGGCGCTGAAGCCGTCGATGGACGTGGAGAGCACCATGTCCGCCCCGTCCTTGGGCTTGGCCCGGGCCAGGACGTCGCGGATGGGCAGGCCCAGCCATTTGGCATTTCCGGCGAGGTTGCCGCCCACGGGGTTGGAGACGCAGGTGAGGGTGACGTGTGATTCGATCAGGCTGGCATCCAGCAGGTCCTGGAATGTGAGGGTGACTTCCTGCTCCACGAGGCCGTGGACGCGCAATTCCCAGTCGTTGACGTTGATTTCCGGAACGCTCAGCGCAGTGTCGATCCGGTAGAAGTCGGCGTTGTCCGTCAACCATGGCGTGACGCCAGGGACGGGCGACTGCACGCCGGCGGGAACCGCTGCTGCGGCTTTGGCCGGCGCCGGCAGCGTGAGCGCCTCGCGGGCCTTGGCCACGTTGTTGCGCGCCGCGCCCAGCAACCGTCCGCCGGTTGCGGCGATGCCGGCGGCCATCGCGGTGATCCCTGCCGCAGCGAAGAAACGACGACGGCTGGCGCCTTCGTTCCCCGGCCGGGCGTCGGCGTCGGCTGCCTGGTCCGCCGGAGATTCGGGCCATGGCTTGCTTTCCTTCAGCCGCCAGAGCGGTGCCACCAGCAGGCGGAGGGCCACCAGGCCCGCGACCGTCCCCAGTACTGACGGGATGGCGTCAACTCCGCTGACGCCTGCACGCGTCACGACACACGCAACGATCACCGCGCCCATGAACAGGACGCCGAGGACGCCCAAGACCCATTTCCGGTAGGCCACGATGCCCAGGACGCAGGCGAGCACGGCGATGGTCAGTCCCATGCCCACGAACAGGGCAGCCTTATCGTTGGTGCCGAAGGTGGCGATCGCGAAGTCCTTCAGCCGGGGCGGCGTGAAGTCGATGAAGGTGGACCCCAGGGCGAACAGCGGGGTTGCCCTGGCGGTGAAGAATGCGCCGAGGAGCTCCGCAACGGCAAGTACGACGGCGGCTGCCACCACACCTGCCAGGGCGGCCAGGGCGGAGGGGCCTGTCAAGCGGTTCCGAAGCTTTGTCATGGTGGTGGTTCGGAGCGGCGGGTGGTCCGGATTGACCGGGCGGGCCGGGAAGGTCACAGCTTAGGAGCGGGAAGGGTGCACAAAGTACCCTTGGAGACTGTGAAGGTACTCGTCATTGGCCCCGGAGGCCGCGAACACGCCATTGTCCGCTCCCTGCTTGCCGACCCCAACGTGTCCGAAGTCCACGCGGCGCCCGGCAATGCCGGCATCAGCAAGCTGGTACCCACCTACAACATCAACGGCAACGATCCCCAGGCTGTTGCCGAGCTGGCTGCCCGGCTCACGGTCGACCTCGTGGTGGTGGGCCCCGAAGCTCCGCTGGCCGCAGGTGTGGCCGACGCCGTCCGCGCCGCCGGCATTCCCGTGTTCGGGCCCAGCAAGGCAGCAGCACAGCTGGAAGCGTCGAAAGCGTTCGCCAAGGAGGTCATGGCGGAGGCAGGCGTTCCCACCGCTATGGCCATGGTGGCCACCAATGCCGAAGAGGCAGCGTCCGCGCTGGACACCTTCGGCGCTCCGTACGTGGTGAAGGACGACGGCCTGGCCGCCGGCAAGGGCGTGGTGGTCACCAGGAACCGGGACGAAGCCCTGGCCCACGCCCAGTCGTGCTTCGACGCCGGCGGATCAGTGGTGATCGAGGAGTTCCTGGACGGCCCCGAGGTTTCCCTCTTTGTCCTCTGCGACGGGCAGAACACCGTGGCACTCTCACCCGCCCAGGATTTCAAGCGCATCTTCGACAACGACGAAGGCCCCAACACGGGCGGCATGGGCGCCTACACACCGCTCGAGTGGGCCCCCGAGGGCCTGGTGCAGGAAGTCCTTGACCGGGTGGCGCAGCCCACCGTGAACGAGATGGCCCGCCGCGGCACTCCCTTCGTGGGCGTGCTCTTTGTCGGGCTCGCGCTCACGTCCCGCGGAACCCGCGTCATCGAATTCAACGTCCGTTTCGGCGACCCCGAGACGCAAGCGGTCCTCGCCCGGCTCAAGACCCCCCTGGGGGCGTTGCTCATGGCAGCCGCCAAGGGCGAACTGGACAAAGCGGAAGAGCTGCGCTGGTCCAAGGACGCCGCCGTCGCCGTCGTCGTGGCCTCGGAAAACTACCCTGACACGCCCCGCACCGGTGACCGCATCCGCGGGCTGAAGAAAGTGGACGCCCTTGACGGCGTGCACGTCATCCACGCCGGCACCGCCTTGGACGACGAGGGCAAGGTGGTCTCCGCCGGCGGCCGGGTCCTGGCCGTCGTCGCCCTGGGCAGTGACCTGGTGGAGGCCCGGGAAAGGGCCTACGACGGCGTTGAGCTGGTCCAGCTTGAAGGCTCCCAGTACCGCAGCGACATTGCCCGCAAGGCAGCCCGCGGGGAAATCAAGGTACCGTACGGTGCCACCGGATCGCTGCCCGTAGTGAAAGCGAAGGCCTGACATGACTGGAACGTCCGAGAACCGCGGCTACGCCACGGAAACCCTGGAACTGCCGGGTTGGACGCACGTCTACTCCGGCAAGGTCCGCGACCTTTACGAACCTGCCGACGAGTCGATCGTGCAACGCCTGGGCCAGGATTGCGTCCTGGTGGTGGCCAGCGACCGCATCAGCGCCTTTGACCATGTGCTCTCCAGCGAGATCCCGGACAAAGGCCGCATCCTTACCCAGCTGAGCCTCTGGTGGTTCGACCAGCTGGGCGTCGAGCACCATGTGCTCGGGTCCACGGTGGAAGACGGCGTGCCCGCGGAGGTGGAAGGCCGGGCCATGATCTGCAAGAAGCTGGACATGTTCCCGGTGGAGTGCATTGCCCGCGGCTACCTCACGGGTTCAGGACTGCTGGAGTACAAGGCCTCCGGGACAGTGTGCGATATCCCGCTCCCGGAGGGGCTGGTGGACGGCTCCCGGCTGGAACACGCCATCTTCACCCCATCCGCCAAGGCACTGATCGGTGAGCACGACGAGAACATCACCTACGACGCCGTGGTGGCGCTCGTGGGGGATGACATCGCTGCCCGCCTGAGCGAGCTGACCCTGAAGATCTACACCACGGCGGAGAAGATCGCGCGGGAACGCGGCATCATCCTCGCGGACACCAAGGTGGAATTCGGCTACGACGCCGTCTCCGGGTCCATCACCCTGGGTGACGAGGTGCTGACCCCCGATTCTTCCCGTTTCTGGGACGCTGCAACCTACAAGCCCGGCCAGGCCCAGCCCTCCTACGACAAACAGTACGTGCGGGACTGGCTGACTTCTGCCGCCTCCGGCTGGGACCGGTCATCCGACACCCCGCCGCCGGCGCTGCCTGCCGACGTGGTGGAACGCACCCGCAGCCGGTATGTCGAAGCGTACGAGAAGATCACCGGGAAGACGTTCGCCTGAGACCCGGCCACGCCAGGTGGACCCGCCACGGCGGGTTCACCTGGCTTGCTTCAGCTGGCTTTCGCGGCCGCGGCCGCGCGCCTCTGGGCCAGCTTGATTTCAAGGATCGCGTCCAAGGCCTGCTGGACCCTGTCCTGGGCGCCTGCCGCGGCAAAGGCCTTCTGGGCTTCCTCCAGGTGCACCAAGGCTTCCTCGGTGTCACCGGCAGCCTTGAGCGACTTGCCCAGGAGGAGCGAGACCTCACCAGCCGTGTGCTTGGCGAGGCTTGCGCGCTCGGCGTGGATTTCGCGGAGTTTCTCGACGGCTGCCACAATGTCCCCGGTGAGGTACAGCCAGCGGGCGCGAATGAACGCTACCTCCAGCTGGTCTGACTTGTTTCCTCCCACGATTGACAGCGCCAGTTCAGCACGTTCGATCGCAGACAGCGTTTCCGGCTCAACGATGCCGGAGGAGAGGCGGACCGCCGCGGACGCCTTGTTGAACCGGGCCCACAGCCCGATGTCATTGGCGGGGGAGAGCAGGCGCGCCGCACGCTCGTGGTGCTTCACGCCCTCGGCGTAGTCGTGCCGCATGAAGGCGACGTTACCCACCACCCAGGCCACCTCGCCGGCGAGCTGGCTCATGGACAGTTCGTCCACGTGCTCGATCATGGCCTGGCAATACCCCCAGGCTTCATCGAGCCGCCCGCTCTCGGCCAGTGCCCCGATGAGGGCGTGGTGGGCATTGATGATGAGGGTTGATCCCTTGGGGAGCTGCTTGCACAGGTCCACGGCCTGGATTCCCTGGTCCACGGCTAGGCTCAGCTGGCCTTGGCCCTGGTAGATGCCGGCCAGCATCTGGTGTGCCCGGACGGCAAGTCCTGCCGATTCCCTGGCCATGGGATGTTCCAGCAGGTGCTCCATGATCTTTTGGGCTTCGCGCCAGTTGCCCTGCTTGATCAGGCACTCGGCCTGCATGTACGTCATGTTCCACCACGCACTGGTGTTCCGCCCCTCCAGGGCGATCTTTGCGGCCGTGGCCGCGTGGCTTGCCGCCAGGGGATAGTCGCGCAGGTCCCACGCCTGCCGGGCGTAGAGGCCGGCGAGTACATACTCGGCGTCGCTGACGGAAATGGGCTGGCTCCATGCCTCAAGGGCTTTCGGTGCCAGCTCCAGCCGGCGCGCCAGTTCCTCGATGACTTCCGCCGTCGGTTCGCGGCGGCCCGTTTCAAGCAGCGAGATGTAGCTGGGTGAGTACAGGTCCTTGCCCAGTTCGGCCTGCGTCAGTCCACGCTCAAGGCGCTCCGCGCGGAGCTTTTCTCCGAACCCGTTGCCCACGCGTATCCTCCTCTTTTGGACAAGTGGGGCTGACGGATGCTTGACAGCCCCTGTGGAAAATATTTTACAATGTGTGTCAACAAGGACAGTGCTGGCTTTGTAACGAATCCGACTCGTATTGAGGAACTTATATGTTGAAGAAGATCGCAACCGCGGCCGTCCTGGCCGGGGCCCTGGCTTTTTCCGCGGCAGCTCCGGCTGTCCTGGCCTCAGGCTCCGTCGCCGATAATTCGAGTACGTCTGTAGCAGTAGGCAACTGGCCTGACCCCGCCTCCGCAAAAGTGAAGAAGGATAAGGCCACCAGCACTACCTACACCACGTACGTGGGCAACTGGCCTGATCCCGCATAAACAGCTTCCTCACCCAGGAGGCGAGGATGGCCCCGGAGCAACAGCTCCGGGGCCATTCCTTTTAACCGGGTGGTGGCGTTACGGCGGCGGGAGTGTCCGGCGGGGCGTCACCAAATAGAGACGCAAAAAGAGGGCCTCCGGTGGAGACCCTCTTTCCGTTATGGTCGGGATGACAGGATTTGAACCTGCGACCTCTTCGTCCCGAACGAAGCGCGCTACCAAGCTGCGCTACATCCCGATCCGCTGCAAAAGCAACTTTACAAGGATAGCCGATGGCGGGGCCCGATGCGAAATCCGGCCGCAGTGAGCCTGGGCGGCGGCCTAGACCAAGGAATCCTTCCAGGCCCCGTGCAGGTCCGCGAAGCGGCCGCCGCCGCCGATCAGATCTTCCGGGCTGCCGTCCTCCACGATCCGGCCGTCGTGCACCACCAGTACCCTGTCAGCTGTCTCGACGGTGGACAGCCGGTGCGCGATGATCAGTGCCGTCCTGCGCGCCGCCTCCGTCCCGGCGAGCAGGCGGGCCAGCCCGGCCTGCACAAGCCTTTCAGAGGGGATGTCCAGGGAGGAGGTGGCCTCATCCAGGATCAGTACTGCCGGCCGCGCCAGGAAGGCCCTGGCGAAGCTGATCAACTGCCGCTGCCCGGAGGAGACCCTGCCGCCGCGCTTGTTGACGTCGGTGTCGTAGCCCTCGGGGAGTTCCAGGATGAAGTCGTGCGCCCCAACGGCCTTGGCAGCTTCCTCAATCTCGGCACGTGTCGCTTCCGGCCGGCCCAGTGCGATATTGTCCGCCACCGAACCGCTGAACAGGAAGGCTTCCTGGGTGACCATGACGATGTTCCGGCGGAGGTCGGTGGTGGCAAGGTCGCGGAGGTCCACGCCGTCCAGGGTCAGGTGTCCCGAGCTGACGTCGTAGAACCGGGCGATGAGTTTGGCCAGGGTGGACTTGCCGGCGCCGGTCTGTCCCACCAGGGCGACCGTTTGCCCGGCCGGGATATGCAGGTTCAGGCGGGGCACCACCACGGGTCCGTCGCCGTAGCGGAACTCGACGTCCTTGAAGTCGATGCGCCCGGTGGCGTCGGGAAGCGGGACAGGGTTCTTCGGCGGCCGGACCGTGGGTACTTCCTCGAGGAGCCCGGACACCTTTTCGAGGGCTGCCTGCGCGCTCTGGAACGAGTTGTAGAACATGGCCATCTGGTCCACGGGCTGGAAGAACCGCTTGGTGGAGAGGATGAGGGCCAGGAGGACGCCGACGGCCAGGTCGCCGCCCAGCACCCGGAAGCCGCCGAACAGCAGCACCACCGCCACGCAGACGTTGCCGATCAGCACCAGCCCGGGCTGGAAGATGCCGTTCAGGTTGATGGACCGGACCGTGACCAGGCGGTAGTCCTCGGCGAGGTTGCCGTAGGTTTCGGAGTTTTCCTTTTCCTTGCGGAATGCCTTGACCGCGCGGATTCCGGTCATGGTTTCGACGAAGTGCACGATCAGCCGGGCGGAAACCACCCGTGATTCCCGGAAGGCGATTTGGGAATGCTTCTGGTACCAGCGGGCCAGGAAGAACATGGGCACCCCGGCGGCCAGCACCAGCAGGCCGCTGCGCCAGTCCAGGGCGAAGATCGTGGCGGCGGTGAACGCCATGAAGAGCATCCCGGAAGCCAGCGAGCTGACGCCGGAATCGAGGAGTTCGCGTAACGCCTCCAGGTCCGACGTCTGGCGGGCAATGATCCGGCCGGACGTGTACCGTTCATGGAATTCCAGGCTGAGCCGCTGGGTGTGCCGGAAGACCCGGACGCGCAGGTCCAGCAGCATTGCCTGGCTGAGCCGTGCCGTGGAGGTGACGTACAGGGCGGTGAGGCCCGCCGTCGCGATGGCCGCCAGCAGGTAGGCGACGCCGGTGAACACCAGCGGGAGGTTGTCACCTGACCGGAGGGCCGGGAGGGCGTGGTCGATGCCGAAAGCGATCAGTGCCGGGCCGGCCACCCGGGCTGCCTGGGAAAGGACCACCATGGCGATGGTCAGCCAGAAGCGCACCCGCACCGGCCGGATCAGGGACCCGAGCAGGGCGATCGACCGGCGCCGGACCGCCTTGCTGTCGCTCTTGCTAAGGTGGGCGTTGTCCTCGTTGGCGGTGCCGAATGTTGCCGTGCTCATCGGGTCACTTCCTCTGCCTGGTCCTCAAGGGCGGACAGTTCGGAGTCAAGGTCGCGCGGTTCACGCTCCAGGCTGGCGATGACGTACCGGTAATGCTGGTTGCCGGCCAGCAGTTCCGTGTGAGTGCCCACGGCGGTGATACGGCCGTCTTCCAGCAGCGCCACCCGGTCGGCCAGCGCCACGGTGGACGGCCGGTGCGCCACGATCAGGGTGGTGGTGTCCTTGAGCACCTCGCGGAGGCGGGCCTCCACGAGTTCCTCGGTGTGGACGTCCAGGGCCGAGAGGGGATCATCCAGGACCAGGACACGTGGACGGGCGGCGATGGCACGTGCCAGGGCAATGCGCTGGCGCTGGCCGCCGGACAGGCTAAGCCCTTCCTCACCGATCAGCGTGTCCACGCCCTGCGGCAGGGAATAGGAGAAATGCGCCTGCGCCACGTCCAAGGCCTCCTCCAGGATCTCCTCGGAACGCACCGGCGCGCCAAGGAGGACGTTGTCCCGGACGGAACTGGAGAACAGCGTGGTGTCCTCGAAGGCCACTCCGACAATCCTGCGCAGTTCCTCGACGTCAAAGTCGCGGATGTCCACTCCATCGATGCTGATGGCGCCGGCCGTGACGTCGTAGAGGCGGGGGACCAGCTGGATGAGCGCGCTCTTGCCGCTGCCGGTGATGCCCACCAAAGCCATGGTTTCGCCGGGCCGCACCTCGAGGTTGATGTCCTTGAGGATCGGCTTGTCCGGGGCGTCCTCGAAAGCGAACGTTGCGTTGTCGAAGCGCAGTGCGCCCGCGAGTTCGTCCGGGCGGCGCGGCTCGGCGGGGCTGGTGATGGTGTTCTGCGTATCCATCACCTCGTAGTGGCGGTCGACGGCGGTCTTCGCCGTGAGTGCCATGGCCAGCAGCATGCCGGAAAATTCCACCGGCGAGGCGATGACGGCGGCCGTTGCGAAGAACGCCACCAGGGAGCCGATGCTCAGCTGGCCGCCGGCACACAACATAACGCCCACCACCAGGCCGGTTCCGAGCGCGAGTTCGGGGAGCAGGGTGACCACCATGGTGAAGGTGGCCTGGTGGCGGGCCTTCTCGATTTCGGTCTGGCGCAGTTCCTCGGCTTGTTCGTTGAAGTTCTCGAGGGCTTCCCGGCTGCGGCCAAACGCCTTGAGCACGCGGATGCCGTGGACTGATTCCTCCACCGTGGTGGCGAGGTCGCCGGCCTGGTCCTGGCTGCGCCGGGCCACCTTGCTGAACCGGGTGCGGAACCGGAAGCTGTTGATGGTGATGGGTACGGCAGCGGCGAGGAAGATCAGCGCCAGCTGCCAGCTCATGGCGAACATGGCCACGATCCCGATAATCACCGTGAGGGTGGTGACCACCAGCATGATGGCGCCGAAGGCCATCCACCGGCGCAGGAAGTTCAGGTCTGTCATGGCCCTGGACAGCAGCTGGCCGGAACCCCAGCGGTCGTGGAAGGAGACGGTCAGTTCCTGCAGGTGGTCGTAGAGCGAGACCCGCATCCTGGTTTCCACCGTCGTGGCAGGGTTGATGACGAACTGCCGGCGGAGCGCCACCAGGCCGGCTTCGGCGACGCCCAGCACCAGGATGACACCTGCGGAAATCCACACCCCGTCCGCACTGGCCCCCGGCTGCAGCGCCGTGTTGACCAGGACACGCAGCACCTGGGGGATGGTCAGGGCAACGATACTTGCCGCCAGCGCACAGAGAAGCCCCAGAAAAAGCCGGGGAATGATGGGCCGGACGTGCGGATAAAGACGGCTGATTGATCTGAAAAATGGAGTCTGCTTGGCCATGCCCGCTTCTCAAGCTCTAAAACGAATGTAGTTTCCTCTAGCAACTACCCTATGCCATGGGGTGAGACGATTCACAGGGGTTGCCGCCGGGGCGCCAGGCTTGCCCAGTTATTGCAGTCCGTAATGGGAGGGTCAGCCGCGGGAGGTAAGCGTCAGCAGGACTGCCTCAGGCTTGCAGGCGATCCTTACCGGGGCGAAGCGTGAGGTGCCGATGCCGCCGGAGACGTTGACCGGCGTCGTACGCCCGTTGCTGGTCCAGTCGTTGAGGCCCTTTGCGCGCCACGTGGGGAGGTCGCAGTTGGCGACGACGGCACCATACCCGGGGATGCAGAGCTGGCCGCCATGCGTATGGCCGGCGAGCAGGAGGTCGGCGCCGCTTTCCGTGAAGTGGTCCAGCACCCGCTGGTACGGGGCATGGATGACCGCCACCTTGAGATGGTCGTTGGCGTCCTGGTTGACCGTGCCGCGCGGCCAGCCGGCGTAGCGCTCGCGGTTCAGGTGCGGGTCATCCACGCCGGAGAAGTCGAAGCGCATGCCGTTCAGGATCAGCGACTGGTGGCGGTTGGTCAGGTCCACCCAGCCACCCATGCCGAACCCGGAACGAAGGCGGGGCCAATCCAGGGGGGTGGGCTTCGGCGCGGCCTTGGAGGGTCCCAACAGGTAGGACGCGGGGTTCTTGAATGTGGGGGCGAAGTAGTCGTTGGAGCCCGGTACGAAGACGCCGGGAAACTGCAGCAAGGGCCGAAGCGCGGCCAGGAGGGGATCCACTGCCTTGACATGGCTGAGGTTGTCGCCCGTATTCACCACCAGGTCGGGCTGCAGGTCCGCCAAGGAGGCGAGCCACTGGGCCTTCTTCTGTTGGCCGGGCACGAAGTGGATGTCGCTCAGGTGCAGGATACGGAACGGGTTGCGTCCGGGCGGGAGGATGGCCAGGGTTTCCTCGCGAAGGACGAACTGGTTCTTCTCCCACAAGCCGTAGCCGAAGGCCGCCATCCCGGCCGCAGTTCCGGCCCCTGCGGCAACGGCAAAGCCGCGCCCGATGGAACGGGCGCGGCTTGCCAGGCTGTCGATGCTCATGCGCGCTTAGCCGTTTCCCTTGCCATTGCCGTTTCCGTTGCTGCTCGGCGCCGGGGCCGGGGCCGGGGCTTGGGTGGCGGGCGCCTGGGTTGCAGGGGCTTGGGTGGCCTGCTGGCCGTTCTGGGCAGGAGCGGAGTTGGTGGTGGTCCCGTTGACCATGTTGCTCGGCGGTGCCGGGAACGGGTTGGTGCCGTAGCCTGGCGCGACCTTGGTCATGAAGTTCGAGAACATGGGTCCGGCGACCATGTAACCGTCAATGCCCTGGTAGAACTTTCCGTTGACGGTGATGTTCTGGCCGGCACGGCCCTGGTCGCCCAGCGGGTCACCGAACCAGGCAGCCGTAGCCAAACCGGTGGTGTGGCCAACAACCCAGGTGGAGCCGTTGTTGTTCGAGGTACCGGTCTTGGCGCCGATCGGGAAACTGGTCTTGGTGGACAGGCGCGGCTGGATCAGCGAGCCCGAACCCCTGTTCATGACTTCCTGAAGCGCGTAGTTCACGCCGCGGGCAACCTCTGGCTTGATGGCGTCGCGGCAGCTGCTGGACTGGGCCGGGAGCTGCTTGCCGGTGGCGTCGGTCACCGAGGTGATGGCAATGGGCTCGCAGTACTTGCCGTCGTTCGCAAATGTGGCGAACGCGCTGGCCATGGTGAGCGGCGACGTCTGGGTGGAGCCCAGCAGATTGCCCAGGGTCATCATGTTGATCTTGGGGTGCGGCTCGCTGCCATCAGCCGAGGGCAGGCCGCTGTGCAGTCCAACGGCATCGGCGATCTTTTGGATGCCGCAGAAGTCCAGCTGCGCCGCGGACGCGAACGTCACGGTGTTGATGGAGTTGTAAAGGCCCTCAAGGACGGTCAGCGGCTTGTACCACTGTGGCTCGGCATTCTGGAGGTCATCAGTAGCGTCCAGGCCTGCATTCTTCTGCGCCGTGCTGTACGCACCCTGGACCTTCCCGCACGTGTTCTTCCACGGGTAACCAATGGGGTAGACACGCTGGGCTGCATTGACCACGGTATTCATGGTCTTGCCCTCGTTGAGCCACTCCGCGAAGGTGAACGGCTTCATGGTGGAACCCGGTTGGAACCCGCCGACGCCGTTGAGGTCGTTCCCGTCCTTGTCCAGCTTGTCCACGTTGAAGTTCAACTGTGAATTGAAGCCGCCCGCGCCGGCCAGGAACGAGGTGTTCTGGGCCATGGAGATGATCTTGCCGGTGCCGGGCTGTACCGAGACCATGGACGCGCCCCATTTATCCGGGTTGGCGCCGGCCGCGGCGTCGGCCTGCTCCTGGGCGGTGGCCTGGGC
This sequence comes from Pseudarthrobacter sp. AG30, assembly GCF_003116525.1. Lineage (NCBI taxonomy): Bacteria > Bacillati > Actinomycetota > Actinomycetes > Micrococcales > Micrococcaceae > Pseudarthrobacter > Pseudarthrobacter sp. AG30. Next base: position 17,724 of record NZ_QEHL01000009.1, read on the forward strand.
TTTGGGGTCCAGGGTGGTGGTGATGGTCAGGCCGCCGCCGTAGATGAGCCGCTGGCGGTCCTTGACGTCTGCACCGTAGGCCGGGTTGTTCTCCAGCAGGTGCAGGATGTAGTTGCAGAAGTACGGAGCGGTGGCCGCGTAGGCGCATCCTTGCTTGGGCTGGGTGACCTTCGGTTCAACCGGGGTGGCCACCGCTGCCTGGTATTCGTCCGCGGTGATCTTGCCCTGGTCCTTCATCAGGCCCAGCACCAGGTCCCGGCGCTGCTTGGACTTCTCCGGATTGGTGATGGGGTCGAACATGGACGGGCTGTTCACCAGGCCCGCCAGGAGTGCCGCCTGCGGGAGGGTCAGGTCCTTGGCGGTGGTGCTGAAGAAGTACCGGGAGGCGGCCTCGATGCCGTATGCGTCCCGGTTGAAGAACACGATGTTCAGGTAGCCCTCAAGGATCTGGTCCTTGGTGAACTCCTTCTCCAGGGCGATGGAGAGCTTCATTTCCCGGAGCTTGTCGCCAACGCCTTTGTTGACGCCGTTGAGCTTGATCTGGTCTTCTTCGCCGGCAGCGGCGAGGTTCGCATTGAGCACGTTGTTGACGTACTGCTGCGTGATGGTGGACGCGCCCTGCTTGTTGCCGCGGGCGGTGGCGACCAGCGCGCGAAGGATGCCGGTGGTGTCCACGCCGCCATGCTCGTAGAAGCGGCTGTCCTCCACGGCAATGATGGCGTTCTTCATGTTCGGCGAAATTTGGTCCAGCGGAACCTTGGTGCGGTTCTCCGTATAGACGCTGGCGATCTCGCTGCCGTCGGCGGCCAGGATGCGGGTGGTCTGGCTGGGCGGGTCAACCTTCAGTTCCGCAGGGAGGGAGTCGAAGAAGTTGATGGAACCGCTTGCCGCGCTGCCCGAGACGGCAGCGGCGGGAACCAGAAGGCCCGCCACCAGGACACCGCAAATCGCGCTCACACCGAGGAAAAGAAGGATCTTACCCAGTGTGGTGGCAGTGTCGAATAAGGGGTTGTTGCGAGTCGCCATGTTTTCCACTTTACCGGCAAGGGCTACGCTTTCTCTCATGACCAAATGGGAGTACGCGACGATTCCGCTCATTATTCACGCCACCAAGCAGATCCTGGACCAGTGGGGGGAGGACGGCTGGGAGCTTGTCCAAGTGGTTCCCGGACCCGACGGCAACGGGCTTGTCGCCTACCTCAAGAGGGAGAAGCAGTAGCATGAGCACCCCCGCAGAAGCCCGTTCCGGCGCCGCGACGGCGCCGGCATCCGCCGTCGAGCAGCGCCTCGCGGAACTTGGCATCACGCTCCCGGAAGTCGCCGCTCCCGTGGCGTCCTACGTCCCCGCCATCGTCTCCGGCAACCACGTGTACACCTCCGGCCAGCTGCCGTTCATTAACGGCAAGCTCGAAGCTACCGGCAAGGTGTCCGCCGGCACCGAAGGGTTCGCCGACGAGCCCACGGTGTCCCCCGAAGACGCCCAGAAGTATGCCGCCGTGTGTGCCGTGAACGCCCTGGCCGCGGTCAAGAGCGTCATCGGCGACCTGGACCGCATCACCCGCATCGTCAAGGTGGTCGGATTTGTCTCCTCCGACCCGTCGTTCACGGGCCAGCCCGCCGTTATCAACGGCGCCTCTGAGCTGCTGGGCCGTGTCCTCGGCGACGCCGGGCAGCACGCACGTTCCGCCGTCGGCGTTGCCGTTCTTCCGCTCGACTCTCCCGTGGAAGTCGAACTGATCGCCGAATTCAGCTAGGACCGGTCACTTCCCTTGCCTCACCTCGCACGACGCCTTTTTGCACTTCCCCAGGACCTTGAAGGGGCGGCTCAAAGCTGGCTCGAACCCGGCGAACGGACTCCCCGGGCCGCGCGCTACGCCTCTTCCGTGGTCCTCCTGCGTGATTCCCCCACCGGCCTGGAGACCTGGCTGGGTTACCGGCCCGGCTCCTCGCCGCTGGGCGTCCTCGCCTTCCCCGGCGGTTCCCTCGACCCGGCCGACGACGACGCCATGGGCTGGCTTGGCCCCTCGCCGCAGCATTGGGCCGAGCAGATGGGAACGGCCGACGTGGGGCTGGCGCGGCGCCACGTGGTGGGCGCCATCCGGGAACTCTTCGAAGAGACCGGCATCCTGCTGGCCGGTCCGGACATGTCCAACACCGTGGAAGCCACATCCTCGTCCGAGTGGATGCGTGCCCGCATCGCGGTCGCGGACCAGGAAAAGACGCTGGCCCAGGTCCTGGGCAAGCGTGGCCTCTCGCTGCGTACGGACCTGCTCAAATCCCTGGTCAACTGGCGCAGCCCGGATTTTGCGCACCGCCGGTTCGATACCCGCTACTTTGCCGCCACCGTCCCGTTGGGCCAGGAACCCTCGCTGCTTGAGGGCAAGGGCGTCTGGGGCAGGTGGGTCAACGCGGCCCAGGTGGTGCAGGAAAGGAATACCACCGCACTCGGCGACGAGGCCGGTCAGGAGAACACCGTGGGCCGGCCCTTGGGCGAGCTGCTGGTCCCCGGCTCAGAGATCATGATCGAAAAGATGGCGGCCGCCAACGGCTGCATCGCCTACCTGAGCTACAAGCGCAAACCCCACGTGTACCAGCCGGTCCTGGTGGAGGAAGACGGCAAGCTGATGCTTGAGGTCGAGGCCGCCAAGACCGTGGCAGGGGACCACCAGCGCGAACGCTGACGCCAGGCGGTTGAGCCTGTCGAAGCCTGGGACTCGGCCGGTATTGTTTCCGGGCACGAAAAAGGCCGCCCCTCGGGGCGGCCTTTTTCGTGTGTCCTAGCGGGAGCGCTGGCGGAGGCGCTGCATGTCCAGGATGACCACGGCGCGGGCCTCGAGGCGGAGCCAGCCGCGCTGGACGAACTCGGCGAGGGCCTTGTTGACGGTTTCGCGGGACGCGCCCACCAGCTGGGCCAGTTCCTCCTGGGTCAGCTCGTGTGCCACCAGGACGCCATCGGTCGCCGGCCGGCCGAAGCGGTCTGCCAGGTCCAGCAGGGCCTTGGCCACGCGGCCCGGGACGTCCGAGAAGACGAGGTCGGACAGGGAGTCGTTGGTGCGGCGCAGCCGGCGGGCCAGGGCCTGCAGCAGCTGGGCGGAAACCTCGGGGCGGGTCCGGAGCAGGGTGTTCAGGCTCTCGTTCTTGAGCCCGGCCAGCCGGGTTTCCGATACCGCGGTGGCGGTGGCGGTGCGGGGGCTCGGGTCGAAGAGGGCCATCTCGCCGAAGAGTTCGCCCGGGCCGAGGATGGCGAGGAGGGATTCCCGGCCGTCCGGGGACGTGCGGCCGAGTTTCACCTTGCCGGAGACGATGAAGTAGAGCTGGTCACCCTGGTCGCCCTCGCGGAACACGGATGCGCCGCGGGAAAGGTCCACCTCGGTGAGCTCGTCCGTCAGCAGACGGAATGCGTCGTCGTCGAGCGTGGCGAAAAGGGGTGCTCGGCGCAGTACCTCGATGTCCATGAAATCTCCTGAGTAAAAGTATCGGCTGTGGCGCTTGAGCCATTGTTTCAGAATTTTCAAGGTTCTGTGACGAACTTGGCAGCAGAAACGCCCGTGAACAACCGGATCCGGGTCAATGGGAGGGCGTTGAAGCCCACAGAAGTTTGTCAGTGTCCGCCACTAGAATGGGGGTTCAACTGTTTAATAAGGAGCCTTTGTGGTCGGCTTGACTGTCCTGGACCTCGTCCTGATCCTGGCGCTGCTGTCATACCTGGTTTACGGCCTCCGCAATGGTTTCCTGGTCACGGTCGGCGGCCTGGCCGGTTTCGCGGCCGGCGCCGTCGCGGCGTTCTTCGCCGTCCCCCTGGTCAGCACCTTCGTTCCGGACTCCGGATGGAGGCTGACCGCCATCATTGCTGCCGCCGTCGTCCTCATGGCCCTGGGCCACGGGCTGGGCACCATGGTGGGCCGGCAAATCCGCGGCGCCATGCGGATCCGGCCGCTGCGTGCCGTGGACCGGTTGGTGGGCGGGGCCCTGAACCTGGTGGTGTCCGCGCTGGTGATGTCCATGCTGGCTTTCAGCGTCAGCTCCCTGGGCGTGCCGGTCGTGTCGCAGCAATTGGCTGAATCCAAGGTGATCCGGTTCATCGACGGGCTCACGCCCACCCCGGTCAAGGCGACCATGGCGGAGCTGCGGTCCACGGTGATCGGCAACGGGATCCCCACGTTGTTCGAAGGGCTGGACCAGGGCCAGCCGGTCCAGGTGCCCAACGCGAGCACCAACACTCCGGCCTTGAACCAGGCCGCCCAGTCGGTCCTGAGGATCGCCGGCACGGCCTATGAATGCGGCCAGAACCAGACCGGCACCGGGTTCGTGGTGTCCCAGGGCCGCGTGGTCACCAACGCACACGTTGTGGCGGGCGTGTCGCAGCCCGTCGTGGAGATGCCCGACGGCGGCGCGATGCCGGGGCGCGTGGTCTACTTCGACACCAAGCGGGACCTGGCCGTCCTGGCGGTTGACAACCTGCCGTCCCAGCCGCTGCCGCTGAGCCGCGACCTGCCCGGCGGCAGCCAGGCTGCCTTCGCCGGGTACCCCCACGGCGGCCCGTTCCAGTCCAAGCCGGCCACGGTGCAGGACATCGCCACCGTGCTGGTGCCGGACATTTACGGAAACAACCCGTCGCCGGAAGACATCTACCGCCTGGCGGGGGACGTGCAGCCGGGGAACTCGGGCGGCCCGCTGCTGACCACTGACGGCCAGGTGGCCGGGGTGATCTTTGCCAAGGCAACTTCGGACGCGGAAGTGGGATTCGCCATCACCATGAGCGACCTGAACCCCGTAGCCCAGGAGGCGCCCACACTGTCCGCGCCCGTCTCCTCCGGGCAGTGCATCCAGAAGTAGGGCTGCCGGAAGCCGGGCCGCTCAGAACCAGGGCTGCCGGCTACAGGACCTCGGCCAGGTAGTCGATGGCGAGTTTGTAGCCGAATACGCCGGCGCCTACGATCACCGCGGCGCATACCGGGGACAGGTACGAGTGGTGCCGGAACTCCTCCCGCTGGTGCACGTTGGTGATGTGCACCTCGACGGCGGGCAGCTGCACGGCAGCCAGGGCGTCACGGAGCGCCACGGACGTGTGCGTGAAGGCGCCGGCATTGAGGACAATTCCTGCGGCGGCGCCCCGGGCCGCGTGGATGGCATCCAGCAGGACACCCTCATGGTTGGACTGCACGCACTCCACCGCGAAGCCGTGCTTGGCGGCGGCGGAGGCTGCCAACTGCTCCACGTCCGCGAGGGTTGAGGTGCCGTACTTCTCCGGCTCACGGGTGCCCAGCAGGTTCAGGTTGGGGCCGTTGATAACGAGGATGGTGCCGCGGCCGGCTTCGACGGTGGAGGAGGCTTCAGTCATGCCTGCAAATCTATCGGTTGGTGCTGCCCGCCGCGCATTCTTACGTTGGTAGCGGCGGCGGGCAGCGGGCCCATAGCAGCCGCTAGAGGGCCGTGACCTTGAACAGCAACGCGTGCTCCGGGTTCAACATGGGCATGGGCAGCCCCACTTCGGCGAGGAACCGTCCGTTGGCAACCGCGCCGCCTGCAAGCCAGGCCGGGGGCTGGACCTGGGTGAAGGTGTGGGCGTAGTCGGCGTCCACCGGTGTGGGGAAGACGGCCTCCACCCGGTAGCTGCGCTCCCCGTCCAAACCGGGAACGCCCATCCTGCCGGGGGTCTCGGACGCCGAGGTGCGCATGCCCACGACGGCGAACAGCGCCGCCGTCGCGCCTTCAACGGGTGCGGGAGCCACCACGCCGTACAACTGGAACGCGTCATCGGCGAGGTCTGCGTGGACCGGCAGCCCGCTGTGGATCAGGTCCCGGTGTTCCTTGTACAGCCCCACCAGGCGCCGCAACTCTTCCCGCTCCTTGCCCTGGACGCCCCGGACATCCCATTCCATCCCAAAGTGGCCGAACAAGGCAGTAATGGCCCGGAACGAGAGATCGTGGGTCCGGGCGGTGGTGTGCGAGGTGGTGGGCCCGATGTGGCTGCCCACCAGCTCGGGCGGGACCACCAGGCCGGTCCAGCGCTGGATGGTCTGCCGCTCCAGCGCGTCATTGCAGTCCGAGGCCCAGATACGGTCGGTCCGCCCCAGGATGCCCAGGTCCACGCGGGCGCCACCGGACGAGCAACTCTCGATTTCGACGCCGGGGTGGGCCTTGCGGAGTTCATCGAACAGCCGGTACGCAGCAAGGGTCTGCTCGTGGACGGAGGGCCGGCCCGCATGGCCGTGTTCCACGAGGTCGCGGTTCTGGTCCCATTTCAGGTAGCTGATGTTGTTGCCGGACAGGAGCGCGGAGATCCGGTCGAACACGTAGTGCCAGGCCTCCGGGTTCACCAGGTCGATGACGTGCTGGTTGCGCCACTCCAGGGGCAGCCGACCGCCGTCCTTGTGCGCCGCGGCGGAAGGACCCACGATCCAGTCCGGATGTGCACGGGCAACGTCCGAATCCAAGTTGACCATCTCCGGCTCCACCCACAGGCCGAACTCCATGCCACGGGAGGTGACGGCGTCGATCAGCGGGGCCAGGCCGTCCGGCCACACCGTCTCGTCGACGTACCAGTCGCCCAGCCCGGCGTGGTCGTCGCGGCGCCCGCGGAACCAGCCGTCGTCGAGCACGAAGCGCTCCACGCCAAGGTCCGCCGCGGAATCAGCCAGCTCGACCAGCGTGTCCAGGTTGTGGTCGAAATACACTGCCTCCCAGGTGTTCAGCACCACCGGGCGCGGCTTTCCGGCCGGCAGCCCTGTGGAGGCGGCCGGCAGCACATGGTGCGGCCGGGAACGGAACCAGCTGTAGAACGCCTCGCTGATGCCGTCCAGGCCGTGGGCGGAGTAGGCGGCGAACAGGGCCGGCGTGGTGTACCCGGCACCCGGTTCGAGGATGACCTCGGCCGGCCCCAGCAGCTCCGAGCCGCCGATCACGGTCCGGCCATCGCCGATGGTGTCCGCGAACTGTTCGTGGTTGCCGCTCCAGGCCAGATGGGTCGCCCACACCTTGCCGTGCCGGTTGCCGAAGCCCTCGGTGCCTGCGGCGAAGATCAGTGACGAGTCGTGCCCGGTGCGGCCGTGCCGGCCGGTCCGGACCCAGGTGCCCTGCTGGATGCGCTGCCGTTGCGGGTGGCGTTCCCGGCACCAGCGGCCGGTGAGGTCCAGGAGTTCGACGGCGTCGGGGGCCACCGGGAGGACGGTTGCCAGCTCGTCCACCTGGAACGGGGTGGTGCCGTCATTGGTGACGGTGTGGCGCAGTTCCAGCAGGCCGCCGTCGTGCAGCGTGAGGGAGGTGGAGACGCTGATGCCGGCGTCGGCGTCGGCCTGGCCGATCGTGGCGGTGCGGCCCTCGGCATTGGCGGACGTGACGCGGAGGCGGGTGGAAAAGTCGAAGCCGGAGCCGTCGCCGGTGATGCGGTGCCCGCGCAGGGCGGGGCGGCCGCGCCACGAGGAGGACGCCTGGGGGAGCAGGGCGGACGGTACGCGCGCGTCGACCGAAGAGGGACCGATGGGTCCGGCCAGGAAGCCCAGGTCCGGCAGCTCCGCGCCCAGGTCCGCGCCCCAATGGATGACCTCGGCCTCCCCGCTGTCGAAGCTGATCAGCAGGCTGGTGCCGGCGGAACGGAGGTACAGGGGATCCATAGGAGGTCTCTTTCAGTGTTCAGCGTTGCGTCTTAAGTTACGCACAGGAGGGAAATCCGGAAAGGGGTGGCCGGGCGCCGCCGCCGCGAGGAGGAGGACGGCGGCGCCCGGGCCAGTGGCTGCGACCACATACGCAGCCACGTTGGAGGGGTTACTTGAACAGGGCGTTGACCTGGTCGTTGGCCTGGGTGAGGGAGCTGGCCTTGGCCTTGCCGGATACCACGGCGTCCATGGCCGGCTTCATGATGCCGTCAACCTTGGCGGCGTTGTCCGCGATCGGGTAGAGGAACGTGGTGCCGTCCTTGACCTGCTGGCTGAACGGGGTCACGTCAACGCCCTTGGCCTTGAACGCTTCCACTGCCTTGTCGGCGGAGGTCTTGATGGCGGGGAAGACAACGGCTTTGGCAGCCACCACGTCCTGGCAGGCTGCGGAGCCCAGGTATTCCACCCACTTGATGGCGGCCTCCGGCTTCTTGGTGCCGGCGTAGATGGAGTCCGCCAGGCCGTTGTACATGCTGGCGCGCTTGCCGTCGACTCCCGTGGGCGTCGGGGCGATGCCCACCTTGACGTCCTTGTAGCCGGTGTACTGGCCGATCATCCACGAACCGTTGGCATTGATGACGGACTTGCCGGCGGCAAAGGTGTCCGCCATGCTGGCGCCCACCGTGGTTTCAAGTTTCGGCATGTAGCCCTTGTCCACCAGCCCGGCGAACCAGTCGATGCTTTCCTGGAACTTGGGGTCGTCGTAGTTGAAGTGCTTGCCCCACGGGTTCTTGTCCGTGTGCGTCCAGCCGGTGGTTCCGGTCAGGTAGCTCCACTCGGTCTGGCCCTGGCCCGAGCCGGAGCCGTTGAGCCCGAGCCCGTAGACGGCCACGTTGTTCTTGTCGAAGCCGGCTTCGTCGCCGCGCTTGCCGTTCTTGTCCACGGTCAGGTGGGCGATCGTCTTTTCGTACGTGCCGCCGTCCTGGGGGTTCCAGCTCAGGTTGGCCATCTGTTCGGGGGTGACGCCGGCGTCGGCCGCGAGCTTGGTGTTGTAGAACAGGGCGATGGTGTCCCAGTCCTTGGGCAGGCCGTACCGCTTGCCGTCCTGGCCAACCCAGAGGTCCGCGAGCCCGGAGTTGTAGATGCCGGTATCGATGTTGTCCTTCTTGACGGCGTCATCAAGGGCGAGCAGTTGCTTGTTCTTGATGAATTCCGGGTACTTGCCCAGGTGGTCGGTGAAGACGTCCGGGGCGGTGCCCGCCACGAAGCCGTTGGTGAGGGTGCCCCAGTAGTCGTCCCAGCCGCGCTGGGTGACCTTGACGGTGATGTCCGGGTTGGCCTTGTGGAAGTCGTCGGCGCACTGCTTGTACGCCGGGAGCTGGTTGGCGTCCCACAGCCAGTAGTTGATTTCGCCCTTGCCGGCTTCGGCGGATCCGCCGCCTCCGCAGGCTGACAGCGCCAGGACAGCGGCCGCTGCTGCGGCGAGGGAGGTGAGTGCTTTCTTTTTCATGGGTGTTCCTTTCACAGTGCTTCCGGGCAGGCCGCCATGGCCCGGCGCCGGGATGGGACGGGTGGGTTACGCGGAAAGGCGGTTACTTGATGCCGGAGAAGCCGATGGAGTTGACGATTTTCTTGCCGAACGCGGCGAACAGGATCAGGACCGGCAGGGCGGAGACCAGGGTGGCTGCCATCAGCCCGGACCAGTCGGGCGCGCCCTGCGGCGACTGGGATTTGAAGACGCCCAGGCCCACCGTGAGGACGCGGACGGATTCGTCCTGGCCCACCAGCAGCGGCCAGAAGTACTCGTTCCACTGGCCGATGAAGGTGAGCAGGGCAAGCGTGGCGATGGGGGCTGCGGCGTTGGGCAGGATGATCTGGAAGAAGATCCGAAGGTGCTTGGCGCCGTCGAGCATGGCCGCTTCCTCCACCTCGCGGGACATGTTCAGGAAGAACTGCCGCAGGAAGAAGATGGCGAACGGGGTCATGAAGATGTAGGGGAGTACCAGGCCCGCCAGGGTGTTGAGCAGGCCCAGGTTCTTGATGAGCAGGAAGTTGGGCAGTGCAGTGAAGATGGGCGGCACCATCATGGTGGCCAGGAAGAGGCTGAACACCAGGTTCCGTCCCCGCCACCGCAGCCGGGCGAACGCGTAGGCGGCCATGGCGCTGAAGAACACGGCCCCGGTAGTAGTGATGGAGGCGAAGAGCACGGAGTTGCGGAGGTAGCTCCAGAAGTCGATCTGGGCGCCGGATCCGCCTTCGGCGACAGCTTCCTCGGGCGATTGCAGGCCGAAGACCCGTTTGAAGGCGCCCAGGTTGAAGTCGGCCGGGAGCAGGTTGGTGGCGTTGCCGGCAAGGGATCCGTTGGTGGACAGCGCCGTCCGCAGGATCCAGTAGAACGGGAGGATTGAGACGGCGACTGCGAGGGCAACGAGGGCCCAGGCGGCGGCGCGGCGCCAGTTGAACGGACGACGGCGGGCGGCGGGCCGGGTAGGGGCGGAAACTTTTGCGGTGGTCATGGAAGTGTCCTTAGTCCAGGTCTGATTCGTTGCCCTTGAGGAACTTCATCTGGATGAAGGCCACCAGGGCGAGGATGACGAAGAGGATGACTGCCAGGGCGGAGCCGTATCCGAAGTCCGATTCCGTGAAGGCCTTTTGGTAGATGTAGAACTGCAGCACCCGGCTGGCGTTGACCGGGCCGCCCATGGTGGTCACGGCCACGGTGTCGAAGACCTGGAAGGAGCCGATGACGGTGACGATCAGGACCAGGACCAGGACGGGACGCAGCAGCGGCACCGTGATTTTGCGGAACGTCTGCCACGGGGAGGCGCCATCCAGGTTGGCCACCTCGTAGACATGGTGGGGGATGGACTGCAGGCCGGCGAAGAGCAGCAGCGCTGTGTAGCCCATGTGCCGCCATGTGTTGATGAGCGCCTGGGTGGGGATGGCCCATTCCTCGCTGCCGAAAAACGCCACTTTGGGCAGGCCGATGGATTCGATGAGGTAGTTGACGATGCCGATCTGGTAGTCCAGGAGCCAGAACCACAGGAGGGCGGCGATCACGTTGGCCATCAGGTAGGGCAGCAGGAGTGCGCCGCGGATCCAGGTTGACTTGGCCACCCGGTGCATCAGCAGGGCCAGTCCCAGGGCCAGTGCGGTCTGCAGGACGATGTTGATCAGGACGTACTGCGAGGTGACCGCCAGGGCGTTCCAGAACAGGGGATCTTTGGCGATTGCCTGGTAGTTGGCGGTGCCGATCCACGTGGGGTCCCCGAGGATGCTGTATTCGGTGAAGCTGAGGTAGATGCCGCGAAGCGTCGGCACCAGGTAAAAGACGAGAAATCCGATCATGGCGGGAGCGATGAAGAACAGCGCGATCTTCAGGTCACTTTGTCCCCGGCGCTTCAGCGGCCGGTGCACTGCGTGCTCTGCCGGGCTGGCGTTCCTGGTAAGGGTGGTCATCATCGACCCTTTCCTGATTGTGATGGAAGTAACAGGCTGCGAGACAATCTACACGAGTAGATATGAGGGTGGCAAGAGGTTAATTTCCGCCTAACTTCATGGAGTTTTGTCCGATTTACGGATATTGACTCGAGTAGAAAGTGATGTAAGACTCAGGTACCTCCCTGATGAAAGGCATGACAATGACGTTCTCGATCGGCATCGTGGGCGCGGGCCAGTTCGGCTCCCAGTTCGCGCACCTGTTCAACCTGCACCCCGGTGTCCACGCCGTCTACGTGGCCGATGAGCGCCCGGAACGTGCGGCCGAGGCCGTCGAACGGTACAACCTGGCGGGGCAGGAAGCGGACTTCGACGCCGTGCTGGCCTCCGACGTCGACGCCGTTGCCATCTTCACCCAGCGCTGGACCCACGGCCCCCTGGTGGAACGGGCGCTCCGCGCCGGCAAGCACGTCTACTCAGCCGTTCCCATGGCAGTCTCGGAAGCGGAAATCGCCCGCATCATCGACGCCGTCCGGGAAACCGGAAACGTCTACATGATGGGTGAAACCAGCTACTACAACCCCGCCACTGTCTATGCCCGCGAGCAGCACGCTGCCGGCAAATTCGGCAGGGTCTTCTACTCCGAGGGCGACTACGTCCACGACATGGACCTGGGGTTCTACGACGCCTACCAGTACAGCGGCGGCGAGCGGTGGAAAGAAACCGCCAGCTACCCGCCCATGCTCTACCCCACGCACGCGATCGGCGGCGTACTCGGGGCCCTTCCGGCACATGCCGTCAGCGTCAGCTGCGTCGGGGTCAGGGACCAGCGGAACGACGGCGTCTTCGACAAGGACGTCAGCATGTTCGGCAACGACCTTTCCAACGCCACCGCGCTCTTCGAACTGAACGACGGCGGCGCCATGCGCACCAACGAAATGCGCCGGGTGGGCTACCCCTCCCACATCCGCGAATCCAGGTTCCGGTTCTTCGGCACCGAGGCCAGCTTCGAACAGCTCGCCAAGGTCACCGTCTGGCAGGACAAACAAGACGTCCACGACATCTCCGAAGAGATGGAAACCCGGCCCAGCATTCCGCTGGACGATCCGTCGCTGGCCAACGTCGCCCCCGAACTCCGGGACGCCTTCGTGTCGGGACTCGCCCCGGTGCACGACGCAACACGGCTGCCCGCGGAGTTCCACGGCGCACCCAACGGGCATGAGGGCAGCCACCATTTCCTGGTGGACGACTTCGTCACCGCGGTGAACAACCGCTCGCTGCCGCCCGTTAATGCCTGGGTTGCCGCCCGGTTCACGCTTCCCGGGATCGTGGCCCACGAATCGGCACGGCAAAACGGCGCGCGGCTGCCCATCCGTGACTTCGGCGACGCGCCCGCCACCTGGTAGCTAGCATGTACTCCATGACCACTTCGGCTGTGCCGTCCCCGCGCGGGCCGGTGACGCGCAAGGATGTTGCCCGGTTCGCGGGCGTCAGCACCGCCGTCGTCAGCTACGTGGTCAACGGAGGTCCCAAGAAGGTGGCCCCCGCCACCGAAGCCAAAGTCCAGGACGCCATCCGCGTCCTCGGCTACCGGCCCAATGCCGCTGCCAGGGCGCTCAAGCTGGGGTCCAGCGAGACGCTGGGGCTCATTGTCCCGGATATCGCCAACCCCTTCTTCTCGTTGTTCTCCCACGCGGTGGAGGACGCGGCCGCCGCCCTTGGCTATGCCCTGGTCCTGAGCAACTCGGACGGGAACCTGGCCAAGGAGCGGCGGAACGTCCGCAACCTCGCCGCCCGGCAGGTGGACGGGGTGCTGCTCGCCAGCGTCCTCTTCGAACCGGACCTTGAAGTCCTGGAGACCGCGGACATCCCGGCGGTGCTGTTGAACCAGGAGCGCGATGCGCCCGGGTTCAACAGCGTCGGCGTGGATCTGGCAACAGGAGCCAGGATCGCGGTGGAACACCTTATCGGCCATGGGCACACCAATATCGGGCTGGCGATGGGCACCAACGTCTCCGGCTCCACCGACGGCCGCGAACTGGGCTGGCGCGAGGCGCTCCAGGAGGCAGGCCTGCCGGAAGGCCCCATCGCCTACAGCGCCTTCACCAGGCCGGGCGGGTATACCGCCGGGCAGCGGCTGCTGGCATCGGTGAACCGGCCCACCGCCATCTTTGCCACGTCCGACATGCAGGGCATCGGACTCCTCCGCGCCATCCACGAGGCGGGCCTCTCGGTTCCGGGCGACATCGCCATCGCGTCCTTTGACGGATCGGCGGACTCGGAATACTCCTGGCCGCCGCTGACCACCGTGGAGCAGCCGGTGGTGGCCATGGCCGAAGCCGCCGTCGGGGCGCTGCTGGAAGCCGGCCGCGGCGGGAAACCGCGGCACCGGATCTTCCCCACTACGCTGCGCATCCGCCAGTCCTGCGGCTGCCCGTAGGAGCTAGGCCGGCGCAGCGATCCGCAGCCGGCTGACGCTCTCCTGCAGGATCCGGCGGGCATCCGCGCTGAGGCCGGCATCACTGATGACCTCGTCAGCTTCCTCCAGCGCGGCGATGGTGCTCATGCCCTGCGTACCCCACTTGGTGTGGTCCGCCACCACCACCAGCTTCCGGGACGCCGCCACGAAGGCCCGGTCGGTCTCCGCCTCCAGGAGGTTGGGAGTGGTGAATCCTGCTTCCGGATCCATGCCGTGCACGCCCAAAAACAGCAAGTCCAGATGCAGCTGTTTCAGTGCCGCGGTGGCAATCGGCCCCACCAGGGCGTCCGACGGCGTGCGCTCGCCCCCGATCAGGATCACGGTTGAACCGTAGCGGGCAGCCCCGGAAGCGGCCCCGTGGTGGAACAGGTCCGCAATGCGCACGGAGTTGGTCACCACCGTGATCCGTGGCCCCTTGGCCAGTTCCTGGGCCAGCGCCCAGGTGGTGGTGCCGGCGCTGAGGCCCACCGCCATGCCCTCATGCACCATCCGCGCGGCCTCGGCCGCAATGGCGCGCTTCTCGGCCGGCAGCTGGGTCGACTTCAGTTCAAAGCCGGGCTCATGGGTGGTTGCACCGCCGGGGAGCTTGGCACCGCCGTGGATCCGCTCCACCCGGCCGCCCTCCTCCAGCAGCTCGATGTCCCGCCGGACCGTCATGAGCGAGACACCCAGTTGGTGGGCGAGGTCTGACACACGGACCACCCGCTCCCGCTGGACGGCGTCCACGATGGCCTGGTGACGTGCTGCGGGAAGCATAGAGTTCCTTTCGGGCGGCTAAGGGAGCGGTGTCCCGTTCACGTTCCATCTTTGCCTACCCCTTGCTGGAACCAAGAGTCAGCCCCGCCACAAACTGCCGCTGCAGGAGCAGGTAGATGATCAGGGTGGGGATGACGGTGATGACCGCACCAGCCGCCAGGAGGTTGTAGTTGTTCAGGAACTGGCCCTGGAGGTTGTTGATGGCGGTGGTGATGGGGAGGCGGTTGCCGCTTTGGATGAAGAGCAGGGGCCAGAAGTAGTCGTTGTAGATGAAGATGACTTCCAGCGTGCCCAGGGCGGCGAACGCCGGCCGGCACAGGGGCAGGATGATTTCCCTGTACTGCCGCCAGATGCCCGCCCCGTCCACCAGCGCCGCTTCGGTCAGGTCTGCGGACAGCGCCTTCATGTAGTTGGACAGCACGAACGTGCAGAACCCCATCTGGAAGGCCGTGTCCACGGCGATCACGATGATGTAGGTGTTGAGCATGTTCCCGGAATCGCTGAACGAGTAGGGCACCGTAAGGTGCTTGGCCATCTCGAACAGGGGCGCGGCGAGGACCTGCGGGGGAAGGAGGTTGCCTGCGGTGAACATGATCAGCAGGGTGATGTTGAACTTCCAGCTGACCCGGCTCACGGCGAAGGCCATAAGCGAGGCGAGGAACAGGGTGAGCAGTACGGCCGGGACCGTGATGATCACCGAATTCCAGAAGTAGGTGGAAAACCCGCCCTGCGTCCAGGCCTGGATGAAATTGTCGAAGTTGAACGCGCCGGCCAGGCTGAAGTACCCATACTGGTTGGTGGAGGCCACCGGCCTGAGCGCGGTGAAGACGGACCAGCCAAGCGGGACCAGCCACATGATGGCCATGATGGTCAGGAAGATGTGGGTCCCGTAGTGCCGCTTGGGGCGGCTCCCTGACCGGGTTCCGGCATCTGCGGGAACCGGCCGGGGCCGGGCTGCAACATTGCTCATGCTCTGTTCTCCTTGCCAAAGGTGCGGCTGAGGTAGAAAACGATGGGGACAAGGGAAATCACCAGCAGGACCACGGCCAGCGCGGAGCCCACGCCGATCACCTGGCCTTCGCCCACGAGGTTCTGGATGACCAGCGCGCTGAGCATTTCCAGGCCGTTGGTGCCGCGGTTGATCACGTACACCACGTCGAAGGCGCGGAGGGACTCGATGATGGTGATGACCACGATGACGATGTTGATCGGCCGCATGGCCGGGAAGACCACGCGGAAGAAGGTTTGCGTGGCGGAGGCGCCGTCGATGGCTGCCGCTTCCTTCAGGCTGGGGTCCACGCCCTTGAGGCCGGCCAGGTAGAGCAGCATGACGTAGCCGGCATGGCGCCAGGTTGCGGCGATCATGGCGGCCCAGATGTTGACGGACGAATCGCCGAACCAGTCCACAGCCTGCGGCGTCCCCGCCGTTCCCAGGATGAAGTTCAGCAGGCCGTTGTCACGCTGGTAGAACAGTTGCCAGATGATGCCGATCAGGGCGAGGGACAGCATGACCGGGGCGAAGAAGATGCTCTGGTAGATCTTGCTGCCGCGGATGTTCTGGTCCAGGAGTACGGCCAGCAGCAGGCCCAGCGGGGTGGCGATGAGGGCCAGGAACAGCAACCACAGCATGTTGTGCTGCACCGCGGGCCAGAACGGCGGGTAGTCCCGTGTGATGAACTGGTAGTTGTCGGTGCCGGCCGGGCGGAGGTCGGCCAGGTCCAGGCCGTTCCAGCGGGTGAAGCTCAGCCCGACGGACATCAGCATGGGCAGCCAGACCAGCATCAGTTCAATCAGGGTGGGAATCCCCACCATCAGGGCCAGGACCAGCTTGTCCCGGCTGGACAGGCGGCGTACCCGGCCGCGCCCGGGCCGCCGCTTCGCGGGCGCTCCGGCCGGGTCCCTGGACTCCGGCGGAATCAATTCTTGTGCGGTGCTGCTCATGGGATTCTTCCCCTTGCTTGGTCCGGATGCAGGAGGGGGAACGACGACGGCGCACGCCAAGCGCCGCCGTCGCCGTTCCGTGGGCGGAACTACTGCGCTGCGTACAGCGTCTTGGCCTGGGCCTCAAGGTTTTTGACGTCCATGGTGCCGTCCTTGATGAACGTCTGCAGGGCCGGAATCATCACGTTGTTGGCCATGGCCGGCAGCGCATCGCGGTCAAAGAACTGGCTGATGTTCTTCGCACCCGCAATGGTGTCGGCACATTTCTTGTTCAGGGGCGTGAACGATGAAGTGTCCGCGCCCTTGGCGGTGGCGATGTTTGACGAGTCCACCTTGGCGTACGCATTCTGCGCCTCCGGTGTGCCGAGGAACGCAAGGAAGTCGCGGGCTGCCTTGTTGTCCCCGCCCTTCTTGGACAACAGCAGTCCGTCGATGGGGGCTTCGACAGAGTCCCTGCCTTCCATGGCGATCTCGGGGAAAGCGAAGAAATCGATGTCGGCCAGGACCGTGGGGTCGGTGAACTGCTGGGTAACGAAGGAACCAAGCAGGTACATCCCGGTTCTCTTCTCCCCCAGGGCCTTTGCGGCGTCCTGCCAGGTCTGGCCCAGGGCTCCCGGGTCCTGGAACGGCAGGAGTGCCTTCCAGGTGTCAAAGACGTCACTGACTTTCTTCTGGTCCCAGGACTCCTTGTGGGCGCAGAGGTCCACGTGGAACTGGTACCCGTTGAGCCGCATGTTGATGTAGTCGAACGTGCCCATGGCCGGCCAGCCGTCCTTGTCGGCAAAGCCGATGGGAATCAACCCGTCAGCCTTCATTTTCGTGGCCAGCGCCTTGAGGTCATCGAACGTTGCCGGTACCTGGTAGCCCTTTTCGGTCCAGAGGCTCTTCCGGTAGAAGAACCCCCACGGGTAGTTGTAATTCGGAACGAAGTACATCTTCCCGTCAGGGCCGGTGGACGCCTTTTTCAAGGCGTCCGAATAGTTGGCACCGACGGTCTGCCAGACATCGTCGATAGGTGCCAGCAGTCCCTTGCCCGCGTAGTACTGCATCCGGTAACCGGCGAACCAGGTGAATGCATCGTCGGGGGAGCCCTGCAGGTAGGAGTTGATCTTGTTCTGGAAATCGTTGTGGGGAACCACGTTGGTGGTGACCGTCTTGCCGGTCTTGGCGGTGAAAGCGTCCGTCACGGCCTGGTAGGCGCGCTTGGGCACGTCGTCCGAGGACCCGGAGCCGAAAGTGAGGCCGGAGGATTCCGACCCCGTTGCCGACGGTGCGCTCCCGCCGGTGCAGGCGGCGAGGAACGGGATGCCGGCGAGGCCAACCGCTCCTACGCCGACCGTCTTGAGGATGGTCCGCCTGCTCGGAAATGCGGTGGCGGACGCATCAAACTGTGAAGCCATGTTCTCTCCCTTGAAAAATAGCCGCGTGTGAGGCACCTCACATACGCTGACTATAACCTCGCAAAAGCGAACATGGAAGAACGGTAAATAACATTTTGCGCGTTGATTTTTTTGAATCGTCACAAATGCGGACGGCCCCGCCTTCCCCGTGATGGCGGGGGAAACGGGGCCGTCCGATGGTTCCCGGCTCGATGCTAAGCCAGTGTTACTTTCTGAGCGACTGCGCGATCTGCTGCATGATCGTGGGGTCGGAAAGCGTGGTGGCGTCACCCGGGTCGCGGCCTTCCGCAACGTCCTTGAGGAGGCGCCGCATAATCTTCCCGGATCGGGTCTTGGGCAGCTCGGGGACCACCAGGATGTTCTTTGGTTTGGCGATCGGGCCGATTTCCTTGCCCACATGGTTGCGCAGTTCCTGGACGGTGGCATCGCCGTTGTTCACGGCATCGCCGCGGAGGATGACGAACGCGACGACGGCCTGGCCGGTGGTCTCGTCCGAGGCGCCCACGACGGCGGCCTCCGCCACGGCGGGATGGGACACCAGGGCGGACTCGATCTCCGTGGTGGAGAGCCGGTGCCCGGAGACGTTCATGACGTCGTCCACCCGGCCCAGGAGCCAGATGTCCCCGTCCTCATCCTTCTTGGCCCCGTCCCCGGCGAAGTACATGTTTTCAAACCGGGACCAGTACGTGTCCTTGAACCGCTCGGGGTCCCCCCAGATGCCACGCAGCATGGATGGCCAGGGTTCGCGGATTACCAGGAAGCCGCCGTGGCCGTCGGGAACGGACTGGCCCATCTCGTCCACCACGTCCACGGCAATGCCGGGCAGCGGGACCTGGGCCGAGCCGGGCTTGGTGGCGGTGACACCCGGCAGCGGAGCGATCATCTGGGCGCCGGTCTCTGTCTGCCACCAAGTGTCCACAATCGGCGTCTTGTCCCCGCCGATCACCTTGCGGTACCACATCCAGGCCTCGGGGTTGATCGACTCGCCCACCGAGCCCAGGACGCGGATCGAGGACAGATCGTACTTGCCCGGGATCTCGGCGCCCCACTTCATGAAGGTGCGGATGGCGGTAGGGGCGGTGTAGAGGATGGAGACCTTGTACTTTTCCACGATCTCCCACCATCGGCCCTGGTGCGGGGAGTCCGGGGTGCCCTCGTAGATGACCTGGGTGGCGCCGTTGATGAGCGGGGCGTAGGCAACATACGAGTGGCCGGTGATCCAGCCGACGTCGGCCGTGCACCAGTAGACGTCCGTTTCGGGGTGCAGGTCGAACACGGCCTTGTGCGTGTATGCGCCCTGGGTGAGGTACCCGCCGGTGGTGTGCAGGATCCCCTTGGGCTTCCCTGTGGTCCCTGAGGTGTACAGGATGAACAGCGGGTGCTCGGAATCGTGGCCCACCGCGGTGTGTTCCGCGGACGCGGCGCCCACCGTATCCGCCCACCAGTGGTCCCGTCCCTCGTGCCAGTCCACGTCCTGGCCGTTGCGCTTGACCACCACCACGTTCTGCACGGTGTGGCCGTCGTGGGCCAGGGCATCGTCGACGGCCGGCTTCAGCGGGCTGGGCTTGCCGCGCCGGTAGGTGCCGTCAGCGGTCACCACCAGCTTGGCCTCGGCGTCGTCGATCCGGGAACGGAGCGCCTCGGCCGAGAAACCGCCGAACACCACCGAATGCACCGCGCCGATCCGGGCACATGCCAGCAGCGTGATCACGGCCTCCGGGATCATCGGCAGGTACACCGCCACCCGGTCACCCTTGGCAACGCCCAAGGACTCGAAGGCGTTGGCCGCCTTCTTCACCTCTTCGGTCAGCTCCGCATAGGTGTACGCGCGGGTGTCGCCGGGTTCACCCTCGAAATGGATGGCCACCCGGTCACCGTTGCCGGCCTCCACGTGCCGGTCCAACGCGTTGTACGCGGCGTTGATTTCGCCGCCAACGAACCATTTCGCGAACGGCGGATCAGACCAGTCCAGCGCCTGCGTGAAGTCCTTGGACCAGGTCAGCAGCTCCCGGGCCTTCTTCGCCCAAAACGCCGGCCGGTCCGCGTTGGCATCGTCGTACTCGGCTGCCGTGGCGACGGCACCGGCTGCAAACTCGGCGCTGGGAGGGAAGGCCCGAGTCTCGTGCAGCAGGTTCGCGAAAGCGTCACCCTGCTGGCCGGACTGGGCTGCGGCCGGGGCGGAATCCGACGGAACCGTGGCCGTGGAGCTGGGGGTGTCCTGGGACATATGAACCTCATCATTCATCGATCGTCGCCGCGGGATGCCGTCACCGCAGGGCCCGCCGTTGGCGCGGCACTGGGCTCCAGCCGGGACGGACATACCGCAAAGAGCTGTTCCGCAACCAAGCCTAATGCTTGCCGCGGACCCAATGTGCCCGCCGTCACAGATGCGCCAGCGAACGGCATTTGTTAAGCGGTGAATGGTGTGCAGGCCACTCCGGCGGCCCTGTGCCAGCTAGTGATCAGCTTGGCTGTTGACTAGGCTGAGATGGAATTGTGACTTCACTTCGGACCGCTCCGGCCAGGCATGGACCGTGCCGGGCCGGAGCCGGACCGCATGTCAAGACGGCACAGTTTTCGGGTCCGCACGGGCCCGGTGCCGCCACGCTAAGGAGAGCAGAATGAACCAGCAGAGCTTCGGCCAGCGAACGGCCCCGCACACCCAAGCGGGACCCGGCGGCTCCGGGTCAGCCGGGGGACCAGGCAACCAAAACCCTGCCGGCGGCACCGCTGCAGCTCAGAAGGCGGCCGCGGGGAAGATTGACCCGAACGCCAACCAGGCAGTGCTCGGTCCGTTCACGGTACGCGACCTTGCAGTTTTCGCCGGCACCCTGATCCTTTTCGTCGCATCCCTGCTGCCACTGTTCGGCGCCCGCTACAACCTGTGGAACCTCAACAACCTGTTCTTCCTGGGGCTGGGCATCATCCTGCCGCTGATCGCCAGCGCGCTGTTCGCTGCACGCCGCCTGGTGCCGGGCACTAAAATCCGGGTGGGGTCGCTGTCTATCGACCAGTTCGCCTCGGTAGTGGCCTCCTTCGCCGTCGCCTTTTTCTTCCTGTCGGTTGCCGGCGCCTATGCCACCAGCCTGCTGGTGGGCCTGATCGGCTCCCTCGTCCTGTTCGCCGCCACGGTCCTCGGCCGCTTCATCCCCTACCTCGCCGGTGATTTCAAAGGCCGGGCCGATGAACCGGCCCATATCGTGGCGCGCGAAGCCGCTGTGCCGGTGCGGAAGCCCCGCGCCCCCAAGCCAGCAAAGCCGGAGTCCGGCTCCGCCCAGTCCAAGACCGGGTTCGGACTCAAGGGTGCAGGCGTCTTTGGCAGCGGAGGCGCCGGGTCATCCGCGATCCAGCCGGGAGGCGCCAGCCACGAACCTGCCGGCAGCGGGCAGCCGCCCGCCACGGCCGCCGTGCCCGCCTCGGCTGCTGCAGCGCCTGCCCCTGCTCCTTCCGGCTCGGCACCTGCTCCTTCCGCGCCGGCATCCTCCACTCCGGTGTCCACCGCACCGGAGGTCTTGGACCGTACCCCCGAGGTGGATGCCGGGCCGCCCACCCAGGCAGCCGACGTCGTCCGTCCTGCTGCGACGCCCGCGGCGGAGGAAACCCAGGCAGCCGACGTCGTCCGTCCCGCAGCGACGCCCGCGGCGGAGGAAACGCGCGCAGCCGCTGCTCCGGCGGCGGGTGCCCCGCAGCCGGCCTGGGAGCCACCGGCCGCCACCGCGGTGCACCAGCAGGTCCGGCCCGAAGAGCCCATCGGCGCAACCGTGGACCCCACTGCCCGCCACGACGAGGCGGACGCACAGCCTGCCCACGAGGCCTTCTGGTTTGCCGTGGCGCAGCACCGCACCGCCTTTGATCCCCGGACCGGGGCGCCTGCCTTCGTCATCGAACCCGGCGGGTGGGTGCTGGCACTGGAAGACCGCGGACACGAGTTCCTGGTCCAGCACACTGACGGCCGGCTGGGTATCCTGCGCGACCTCAGCAACATCGAGCGCGGCTGACGCCCATGGCCGGGCTGCCTGCGGCCATGCCCGGCGGGAACGACCCCGCCGGGCAAACCGCGAACAAAGACCAGGTTCCCGGCATGCCCGTGGTCCCGGCCGAATCCTTGCTGGCACTGAAACGGCGGGCGCGGCGCATCCACAAGGCGCTGGCGGAAAAATACCCCTACGCCCACGCGGAACTCGATTTCCGCAACCCCTTCGAACTGCTCGTGGCAACCGTGCTGTCCGCCCAGACCACGGATGTCACCGTCAACCAGGTCACCAAAGTGCTGTTCGCGCGCTGGCCTGACGCCCGTTCCCTGGCGGAAGCGGATCCGGTGGAGCTGGAAACCATCCTTAAGCCCACCGGATTCTTCCGGGCCAAAGCCAAGAACGTCCTCGCGCTGTGCACGCGCCTTGTGGACGACTTCGACGGCGAGGTTCCGGGCCGGATGACGGACCTGGTCACATTGCCCGGCGTCGGACGAAAGACGGCCAACGTCGTGCTGGGCAACGCCTTCGGCGTCCCGGGCATCTCCGTGGACACCCACTTCGCCCGCCTCACCAAGCGGTTCGGCTGGACGCAGTCGGAGGATCCCGTACAGATCGAACAGGACGTGGCAAGGCTCTTCGAGCGCAAGGACTGGACCATGCTGTCCCACCGGGTCATCTTCCACGGCCGGCGCGTATGCCACGCCCGCAAGCCGGCCTGCGGTGCCTGCCCCGTGGCCAACTGGTGCCCCTCCTACGGCATGGGAGAGACGGACCCGGCCAAGGCCGCCAAGCTCCTGAAATATGAGCTGGCGCCCGGCAGCGAAGCCCTGCTGGAGCAGTACCTGTCAGAGCAGCACCGGGCCGCCGAGATCCGGATGGCGTCCCAGGTGAGGACCCCGTGAGCGCGCGCGAAGACCTCGCCAGGCTGGTCCGGCAGGCCGAATCGGGAACCGCCGGCCCCCCGGACCCGCGCTGGGCGGCGCTGACCGTGGATGTAGAGCGCGCCCGCAGGGCCGCCGTCCTCATGCTTTTCGGCGTGCTCGACGACGTCCCCGCGGCGTCCGGCAAGCCGTTGGCCGCGGCCGACCTGGACGTCCTTCTCCTGGAACGGGCCCATACCCTGGGGTCCCACCCGGGGCAGGTGGCGTTCCCCGGCGGCAGCATCGACCGGGACGAGACACCCGTGGCGGCTGCGCTGAGGGAGGCCGAGGAGGAAACCGGGCTGGACTCGGCCGGCGTGGAGGTCCTGGGCACCCTCCAGGAGTTGGGCCTGGCGCACAGCAACTTTCTGGTGACGCCGGTCCTCGCCTGGTGGCATGCTCCGTCACCGGTCCGGGTGGTGGACTACGGTGAATCAGCCCAAGTGTTCCGCGTCCCGGTCCGGGACCTGCTGGACCCCGACAACCGGGTGATGGCCACCGTTCACCGGGCAGGCCGCACGTTCGACAGCCCGGCCTTCA
This sequence comes from Pseudarthrobacter sp. AG30, assembly GCF_003116525.1. Classification (NCBI taxonomy): domain Bacteria; kingdom Bacillati; phylum Actinomycetota; class Actinomycetes; order Micrococcales; family Micrococcaceae; genus Pseudarthrobacter; species Pseudarthrobacter sp. AG30. The sequence continues at coordinate 40,767 of NZ_QEHL01000009.1, forward strand.
CCGTCAACGGCGTGCTGGTATGGGGGTTCACCGGCATTGTGCTCAGCGGGCTGTTCGACCAGCTCGGCTGGTCCGTCCCGTGGGACCGGAACCGGCTGCACCCGGTGGCGGTTTAGGCGTCAGGCCTGCCGGCGCAAGTCCACGACAATGCCCGTGGCGGCATTCTCCCGCATTGCCTTGATGCCGTCCCGCAGCATCGTCAGGGATGGAAAAGTCGGAGAAACCGCGACGATATTCCCTTCGGCGTCTGTAAGCCGCAGCCGGTAGGACTCGTCCCCAACACGGTGTATTTCAAATCTTCCCGCCATGGACGGGGACCTCCCTGGTATGCGTCGTTGCATCAGTGACCGGATCTGCTTCAGCCATTTTGACTGTAACCGCCGTCACCGCACCCGTCGAGCTACCGCCCGGTAGGTTACTTTGCGTCTCAAAGGCGTGTTTTTGCCGAACCTCAGGCGCCCTATTTGGCACGGTCGTAGGAATCCACCACGGCAAGGCTCACCGGAAACTCCACCGGTATTGGGCCAAACAACAGTTCCCTGGCGGCGCTGGCCGCTTCCTCGATGGCGGCGATGCACGCCTCCACCCGCCCTGCCGGCGCGTGCACCATCACTTCGTCGTGGAGGAAGAACACCAGCTCGGGCCGGCCGGCCCCGCTCCCCACCGCGCCGTCAGCCCGCAAGGTGCGCAACCGTCGTCGTAATTCCGCCAGCCAGCACGCCGCCCAGTCCGCCGCCGAGCCCTGGATCACGAAGTTCCGCGTGAAACGGCCCCGCGACCGGGCGATCGACTCAGCCCGCCGTTGCTCTTCCGCTGTCGACGAACGCTGGCTTTGGTACCAGCGCTCGGACGGGGGAGGGCTGCTCCGGCCCAGCCTGGTAGTGACCGTTCCACCGGCTTCGCCCGCACGTGCAGCCCGCTCCACAAAGTCGACGGCGCGGGGATAGATGCGCGCCAGCTGCGGCATCAGCCGGCCTGCTTCACCGGACGTGGCACCATACATTGCGCCCAGCAGCGCCATCTTCGCCTTGGCCCGGTCCCCGCCGAATCCCTTGGCGGCAATCCCGGCATAGAGGTCCTGGTCCCGGGCCGCTTCCGCCATGGACGAGTCCTGTGCGAGGGCCGCCAGAACCCGGGGTTCGAGCTGCGAGGCGTCCGCAACGATGAGCTTGTGGCCGGGATCGGCGTGCACGGCACCGCGGACCTGGCGTGGAATCTGCAGGGCGCCGCCGCCGCGGGAAGCCCAGCGGCCCGAGACCACGCCACCCACGACGTATTCCGGCCGGAACCGGCCGCCGTCCACCCAGGCATCCAACCAGGACCAACCGTTGGCCGTGTGCAGCCGGGACAGGCTCTTGTACTCCAGCAGCGGCTCAATGACCGGGTGGCTGGACTCCCTCAGCTCCCATTTCCGGGTGCTCTTCACCTCGATTCCGTTGCGGTGCAGGGCCCGCATCAAGTCCTGCGGCGAATCCGGATTGAGTCCGGGAGCGTTGAGCAGGCCACGCAGTTCCGCCGCCAACGCTTCGAGCCTGGGCGGACGCTGTCCGGCGGCGGGCCGGGGCCCCAGGTGGCCTGACAGGATGTGTTCGTGCAGGTCTTCGCGCCAGGGGACGCCAGTATGCTGCATCTCCGCAGCCACCATGGCGCCCGCTGACTCCGCCGCCAGCAGCAGCTGGAGCCGGTTCCGGCGGTTTTCCGCCGTGTCCACCGCAGCCATGGCGGCCTGCTGGGCCGAGTATTCGGCTCGTAGCTCTTCCAGGGACACGCCGGGCGCGGCACCGGCGTTGGGGTCTTCGAACAATGCGCCCTGGTCCGCCGGGGGACGCGGCGGCAGCAGTGCCTTCGGGGGCAGCATCGGATCCTCCACGGGGACCCGGTCCGTGTTCCGGGCATACTCCGTTTGCGCGCTGAACTGCGAAAAGGCCAGGATGTTGCCGCAGAGGCTGACGTCATAGCAACGCTCCACCTCCACCCCGGATTTGAGCAGTGCCGGATACCAGTCCTGCGTCCGGTGCCAAATCCAGCGGGGCGGCTGGCCGCCGGGGCGCCGGGCTTCCAGGTCGCGGACGACGGCGGCAAGGTCCGTCAGTGCCACGGGCCGGGGTTCCGGGTTGGCCGGTTCGGGATGTCCCGCCTGCGTCAGTTGCTGGAGTACCGCGCCGCGGGAATGGGCGGCGAGCAGCAGGTACATGCTCCAATTCTGCCCTGTCCGCAGAGCTGCCCCGACGCACGTTGTCCACATACAGGATTTCCTGCCTACTCCACGGGTCGGGATGTGGACAGAGTGGCTCCATGAGCAGGCACCAGCTGAACGCACCCCGGTCCGGCCCGGGACATTCCGGGGCACCTTCGCGGCGGCCGCCGGACGGGGAAGCAGGCCCGACTGTTGGGTCAGCCGATGGGAGGGACGTACGAGGCGCGGCCTGGCTGCCGGATGGGTCCGGTGAAGTATTGCTGGTCACCGCCTCCGGGGTACTGCGTTCCGAGGTGGAGCGCATCGTGGCGGCCGCGGGGGCGCACTTGCGTGTTGTCCCCGATGCCGTCGAAGCCGGGCGGCACTGGGATACCGCGGCAGCAGTCCTTGTGGGCAGCGATGTGCGGGAACTGCCGCCGCGCAGACGCACGCCGGCGGTCATGGTTGGCCTGGACGGTGAAGGGGACAGCCTCTGGCACCTCGCCGCCGCCCTGGGGGCGGAACGCGTTGCCGTACTGCCGGACGCCGCGGCCTGGCTGGCAGATCACCTCAGCCGGTCCCGCTCACCGGGTCCGGGTGGAGTGGTCCTGGGCATCACGGGCGGGTGCGGCGGGGCAGGGGCCACCACGGCTGCCATCTGGATTGCGCAGGCAGCCGCCCGGCTCGGTGTGCGCGTCCTGATGGTTGACGGCGATCCCTGGGGCGGGGGACTTGAACTTGCGCTCGCCGCGGAGGACAATCCTGGCCTCCGCTGGCCGGACCTCGCCGAGGCCAGGGGCAGCATCGACCCCGTGCAGCTGGTGGATTCCCTGCCTGCGGCGGGAGGGTTGTCCTTCCTCTCGTGGCCTGCCACCCGGGAGCAACCGCTGCCGGTCCCCGCCGCTGCCATGGCCGGGGTCCTCGACGCCGCCCGCCGTGGCTACGAACTGGTGGTGGTCGATGTGGGGCGGGGTGCAGGGCCGCTGACCACGGTGGCGTGGGACTGCGACCGGATCATGGTGGTGGTCCCGGCCCAACTCAAGGCGGCGGTGGCAACCGTGCGACTGCTCCAGGAGCTTCCCCCGGTCGAGGCGGCACTGCTGGTCCGCGGGCGTTCGGGCGCCGCGTTGGACAGTTCACTGATCGCCGACGCCGTCGGGCTGCCGGTGCATGGCAGGATCCCTGAACTGCGCGCCGTACCAGGTGCCACGGAAGCGGGCCGCCTGCTGGACTTGGGGAAGCGGCGCAACATCCGGCGCTTCGCCGCCGCCGCCCTCGATTGGCTGGGCGATGACCTGTACGCGGGGGACGTGGCATGAGGCACCCGCAGGGAACTCCCGGAATCATTGGTAGGGATTCGGGCAGCGGGGCGGCGCAAGGAAACGCCGGCGCCCGGCGGAGTGCCCGGATCCTGGAAACCAACCAGGCAGGCCGCTCTTGGCGGTCGAAGGATGCAGCAGGGACCGGAAGGGCAGTGGACGCCGGCCTGCTGGAGTCGGTCCGCGAGTCGATGATGGCCGAGGCAGGGGCCGTGACGCCCTCAAGGGTTGCCGCGGCGGTCCAGGCCACCGGCAAGCTGCTGGGTACCGCCGGTTCGCTGGCAGCAGTAGAGCGGATCAGCGCCGAACTCAACGGCCTGGGCCCGCTTCAGGAACTCACCCGGGATCCGGCCGTCACGGACATTTTCGTGAACGAGCCGGGTTCTGTCTGGGTGGACCGGGGACATGGCATCGAGCGGGTTTCCGTCCGGTTCGCCGATGAAGCCCAGGTGCGGGCACTGGCCGGCAGGCTTGTGGCTGCAGGTGGCCGGCGCCTGGATGACGGCTCGCCGTGCGTCGATGTGAGGCTTGCCGGCGGCTACCGTGTCCACGCCGTGTTGCCGCCGGTTTCCACGTCCGGGACGCTCCTGAGCATCCGGATCCGCCGGGAGCAGGTGTTCACCATGGCGGAGCTCCGGGCCGCCGGAATGTTCGGCGCGCGGGTGCAGGCAGTGCTGGAGGCCGTGGTGGCCAGGAGGTTAAGCTTCCTGGTCAGCGGGGCCACCGGTTCCGGCAAGACCACGCTGCTGTCCACTTTGTTGGGATTGTGTGCGCCGGACGAACGCCTCGTCCTGATCGAGGATGCGTCAGAGCTCAACCCGGTCCACCCGCACGTGGTGGCCCTTGAATCGCGTCATGGAAACCTTGAAGGCGGGGGAGCCGTGGACCTGGGGGAACTCGTCAGGCAGGCCCTGCGCATGCGCCCGGACCGCCTGGTGGTGGGCGAGTGCCGGGGGCCCGAAGTGCGCGAGCTCCTCACCGCGATGAACACCGGCCACAGCGGTGGCGGCGGAACCATCCATGCCAACACCGCAACGGCGGTCCCGGCCAGGCTCACAGCACTCGGGGCCCTCGCCGGATTGGGACCGGAGGCCGTGCGGCTCCAGGCGGCCAGCGCGCTGGACGTGGTCATCCACCTCGGCCGGACGCCCCGGGGCAGGGAAGTCCTCTGTGTGGGACTCCTCGCAGACGGTCCCGAGGGCCTTGGCGTGGTGCCGGCCGTTGAGGAAACCGGAAAGCCGGGCCCGGCGTGGCCCGCGCTGGCAGCCCGGTTGGGGCTGGATTCCGGGGAAGCCCTGTGACACTCTTCCTGGCGGCGCTCCTTTGCACCGCCGCGCTGCTCCTCAAACCGCCGCTGCGTGCGCCGGCGAGGTTGCGTTCCGTGGCGCGGAATTCCCCGGGTGCGCAACGAACCCCCAGGCGCACGATGGTGCCGTGGTCCCGGCGCGCCGGCCGCGACTCTGTCGGTAAACGCGGAATGGGCCTAACCCTGGTGGTGCAGCAATTGGCGGCGCTGCTCAGGGGCGGAAGGACGCCCGCCCGGCTGTGGGATGAACTGTGGACCGTGTACGGCGTCCCCGGCGGCCAAGAGCAGCGGCTCCAGGACGCCGCATGCCCCGACCGCCCCGTACTGTCGAGGGGGTCAACCACAGTCCTCGCATCAGCGCGTGCAGCCGCGGCTACCGGAGCTCCCGTGTCCGAGGCCATCCGTCGGGTGCTTCCCACGGCATTTCCGGGCCGGGACCGTGAAGCCGGAACATGGTCCGAGCTGGCGGCCTGCCTCGATATCGCTGAAGCCAGCGGATGCCCGCTCGCTGACGTGCTGACCAGGTTCGCGGCCCAGCTGGAGGCCGCGGAGGACGCCGACGCCGCCAGGCAGACGGCCCTCGCCGGGCCTAAGGCCACGGTCCGCCTGCTGACCTGGCTTCCGTTGATGGGACTTGGCCTGGGCGCAGCCTTGGGGGTCGATCCGGTGGCCACGCTGCTGGGCACTCCGCTGGGACTGGCAGCGCTGGCAGGCGGCGTAGTCCTCACCCTGGCCGGCCGGGTGTGGTCCGCCCGGCTCGTTTCGGCCGCTGCGGAGTCAGGGCCATGATGCCGGAATGGGGCCACGGGCCGGCCCTATTCCTGCTCCTCGCGATGGCTGCCTGGTTGTCGTGCTCGGGCCGCAGCCGGTCACGCCAACGCCTGCGGCAGCTTAACCTGGACACCCCGCGGGAGAACCACCCCCAGGCGGCTGCGCGGACCGAAAACCGCTGCGCCCGCGGCCTCAAGGACACGGCCATGATGCTCGAACTTGTGGCGGCGATGCTGGATGCCGGCGCCGGAATCGGACGTTCGCTGGAACTGGTGGCCGCTTCCGCAGCCCCCCACTACCGGGACTCGCTGCGTCCTGTGGTCTCCGCGTTGGCCATCGGCGCCGACTGGGAGACGGCGTGGCGCAGCTCCGCGGTACGGCTCCCGGAGGTCCTGGAGCTTCGGGATGCCCTGGGGTTTGCCGCGCTGACCGGCGCACCCTCGTCCGCGATCCTGTATGCGCAGGCTGCAAGGCTTCGGCGGGAGAGATTCCGTGCCGCAGAAAAACGCGCCGCGTCGCTCGGCGTGAAGCTGGTGGTCCCGCTGGGCCTTTGCTCGCTGCCGGCCTTCATCTGCCTGGGCGTCGTCCCGGTGCTGCTTGCCTTGGTTCCATCCGGTTCCTAGACCTCCGCCCGGGTACCCCGGCGCCTCTGTCCTTTCCTCCACAAGCTGGCGGCGGCCCGGCTTTTCCACTTAGCCCACCCCACCCCTTACCGGCCGCAGCGCCGGCGGGAAGAGTCGAGACAGCCGGGAAACACCCCGGCAGACCCGCGAAAGGAAAACACATGTCCATCCACCACCACCGCTGCTCCGCCGGAACCTCTGCGCTCGCCGACTCCGCCACGGCCGGCACCTCACCCGGCGGTCAAGGGTTCGCCACCGGCGGTACCGGGCACGCTTCCGCGCCCATCGCTTCTGCCAGGCACGGCGCAGCGGCCGCAGACGGCAATGTCGTTGAGCTTTACCCGGGATCGGATCCATTCCGGCATGGGAACCGGCGCAGGGCCGAACTGCTGGGCTCTGAGGCAGGTATGGCCACGGCGGAATATGCCATCGCCACCCTGGCCGCTGTCGGCTTCGCCGGGCTGCTCGTGTTCATCCTTCGCAGTGATGAAGTCCGCGGCTTCCTGCTGAACCTGATCCGGACCGCGCTGGCGTTGCCGTGACCGGCTCCCATGCGCCGGGCACTGCCGATTCACCCGACACGCCCCATGCACCGGGCAGGACCCGTTCGCCGGACAAACCCCAGGCAGCGGGCAACACCAGTTCGCAGGACCCGCCCCATGCGCCGGACAAACACAATGTACCGGGCACTGCCGATGTGTCGCCCAGGGGGATGGCCAGGGGCGCGGTCACAGCAGAGTTCGCCGTGGCGCTGCCGGCGGTACTGGCGCTGCTTGCCATGCTGCTGGCCGGAGCCGCCGCAGGTATGACGCAACTGCGGATCGAAGAAGGAGCCCGCGCCGGGGCGCGGGCCCTGGCCCGAGGCGAAGACCCCGGCGCCGTGCAACATACAGTCAGGACCCTTGCCGGCGACTCGGCGGCCGCGTCCATTGCGGCCGACGGCGAATGGTTCAGCATCACCGTCACCGACCATGTGTCCGGACCCCTGGGAGCGTCCATTCCGTGGACCCTCACCGCACGCGCGTCGACGCGGAGTGAGTCGCCGGGAACCGGTGGCGCAGACGGGACCCGCAACGGCAGCGGCCTGACCGATGGAAAGGGAAACCGGTGACGGGGATGGAAACGTGCCTCCCAGCAAAGGTCCGCGCGTGCCGCCCAGCCTCAAGGGAGTGCCCAGCCGACAGGCTGGGTCGCCTTGGCGGTTCGTCCAGCTGGACGGGTGCGCACGATGGCCGGGAGCGCGGCTCCGGAACGGTCATGGCGGCAGGGCTCGCGCTGGTGGTCATGACAGCCATGGCCGTCATGCTCTTGCTCGCCCAGTCGGCCGTGCTGGCCAGCCGGGCGGCTGCAGCCGCGGACTTGGCAGCCCTCGCAGCGGCCGACGCCCTCCGCGGCATCACCACCGGGGAACCCTGCATGGTTGCCTCAGAGGTATCGGGCCGCCATGCCGCCACAGTGATCAGTTGCGTGGAAGGTGCCGGGCAGACGATTGACGTGCGGACCGAGCTTAACGAACGGTCGCTCCTGGGCGCCGCCACGGGACATGCACGGGCCGGGCCACCTCCGTGAGGAGATGCCATGGGGGGCGGCGCACGGGACTGTCCACGCCGCGCCGCACATCCTTCAGCCTGCAGGTCCTTCAGTCCCCACGTTCTTCAGCCCTGCACGTCCTTCCGACCGGCACGTTCCGCTCAGCTCCTGGCGTCCAGCACCTCCCGGCTGGCTTCCGAGGCGTCCTTGAGCAGGACATCCAGCAGGGTTACCGCCGCGGCCTTGTCCAACGGGTTGTTCTTATTGCCGCACTTGGGCGACTGGACACAGGACGGGCAGCCGGTGTCACACTCGCAGGCCTTGATGGCGTCCCGCGTGGCCGCCAGCCACACCATGGCCTTGTCGAACCCCCGTTCGGCGAACCCGGCGCCCCCGGGGTGCCCGTCATACACAAAGATGGTGGGCACCCCGGTATCGGCGTGCAGTGCGGTTGAGACCCCGCCGATATCCCACCGGTCGCTGGAAGCCACCAGGGGAAGAAGCCCTATTGCCGCGTGTTCGGCAGCGTGCAAGGCACCCGGGAACTGTGCCTCGATCAGTCCCGCCGCCGTCAGGGAACGGTTCTCCACCACGAACCACACCGCTTTGGTGAAAAGGTCGCGTGCGCCCAGCTCCAACGGTTCCTCGCCCAGCACCTCATTGGAAATCAGTGCCTTGCGCTGGAAGGAAACCACCTGGGTGGTGACCTTTACGTCGCCGAAGTGGACCGTCACGTCACCCCACTGCATGGTTCGCTGGGTCTCCAGCACCTCGATCTGGGTCACGTCCCGCGCGGTCGTGTAATAGTCCGGGTTGGCGCGCCGCACCATGACGCAGTGGTCGTCTTCGTTGAGGTCCTCCACCACATAGGTGTCGCCCTGGTGGACGTACACCGCCCCGGTGTGCGCCTGGTAGTGGGTCTGCGGTGAGTCCATGGTTCCCAGGAGCGAACCGGTCTCGGCGTCCACGATGCTGACGGGTCCCCCTCCGTCCGCCCGGAGGTTGACCATGGCGGCGGCACTCTGCGAATGGGTCCAGAACCAGCCGGCCGGCCGGCGCCGGAGGTAGCCCTGTGCCACCAGCCGGTCCAGGAGCATCTCTGCGGTATCGCCGAAGAGATCGAGCTCCGCCGGTCCCAGCGGAAGTTCAGCGGCAGCGGCGCACAGATGCGGCCCCAGGACGTAGGGATTGGACGGGTCAAAGACTGTTGCTTCCACTGAAACGTCGAAGATGGCTTCGGGATGGTTCACCAGGTAGGTATCCAGGGGGTCATCGCTTGCCACGAAGGCCGCAATCGCATCCTGGCCGGCGCGGCCCGCCCTGCCGATCTGCTGGAACAGCGAGGCCCGCGTCCCGGGCCACCCGGCCACCAGGACCGCATCAAGGCCGGAAATGTCGATCCCCAGTTCCAGGGCCGACGTACTGGAAACACCCAGCAACTGGCCGGAACGCAACGCCTTCTCCACCGCCCGGCGTTCCTCCGGCAGGTAGCCCGAGCGGTACGCGGCCACCCGTTGCGGCAGGCTCGGATCCACCTCGTCAAGGAGCCGTTTGGTAATGGCGGAGATGGTTTCCGCGCCACGTCGTGACTTGATGAACGCGATGGTGCGGATCTGCGCGGACACCAGGTTGGCCAGCAGGTCAGAGGTCTCCGCCACGGCCGTCCGTCGTTCCTTGGCACCGTTCTCGCCGCGGACGTCCGTCAGCGCCGGTTCCCAGAGTGCCACCGTGGTGGCACCGTGGGGCGAGCAGTCGCCGGACACCGCAGTGACGGGGGCGCCAATGAGGCGCGCGAAGGAGACGTCAGGCTCCGACGCCGTGGCCGATGCCGCAATGAACACCGGCTCCGGGTACGACGATCCTGCCCCGTAGTAGGCGCAGATCCGGCGCAGCCGCCGCATCAGGTTAGCCACATGGGAGCCGAACACGCCACGGTAACTGTGCGCCTCATCGACGATGACATAGCGCAACCGGCGGAAGAACGACGCCCACCACGCGTGGTTGGGGAGGATGCCGAAGTGCAGCATGTCTGGGTTGGCCAGGATGAAGTTCGCGTGGTCCCGGATCCAGCGGCGGGCAGCTGGATCGGTATCCCCGTCGTAGGTCTCCGCCCGGACCGTAGGCAGTTTCAAAGCCCGGATGGCGTTCAACTGGTCCGCCGCCAGTGCCTTGGTGGGGGAGAGGTACAGCGTCACGGCGCCGTCGTCGTGGATCTTCCCAGGGTCGGCCAGCACACGCAACTCCGACCGGTGGATCGCGTCCAGCGCCGGCAACTGGTACGCCAGAGATTTCCCCGACGCGGTTCCGGTGGCCACCACCACGTGTTTCCCCTCATGGGCGGCGTTGGCTGCCTCCACCTGGTGGCGGTACGGCTCCCGGATGCCGAGCGAGCCGTATGCCTCAACGAGGTCCGGGTGCATCCATTCAGGCCAAGGCTCGTGGACCGCCTCCCGCGCAGGGATGGTGCGGACATGACGGAGCTGTTCCGGTTCCGGGCCGCGGCCCAGGAGGGGAATCAGGGAGTCATGGGGGGTCACCCCACCATTCTTCCACCCGGCACCAAGCCGGAGGGCAGCGGTTCGCCAAACGCACAACCGGGCCGTGGCACCCTCAGCTGAGCGAAAGATCCGCTCCGTCGTGGGACGCCGAGAGCATCAGGACGCGGGCCACCGTGGTCCAGCCCAGGTGTGAGTACAGCTTCTGTCCGTCAGTGGACGCCAGCAGGAGTCCTGTGCGCACGTCGTGGCCGAAGGCCTGTGCCGCCAAGGCCCGCATGATGAGGCTGCCCAGGCCCCTGCGCTGGAATGCGGGCTCGGTGATGATCTTGTCGAACACCGCGGTATCGCCCACGACGAATACCCTTCCGCTGGCCGCGATCTCGTCCCCGGAGCGGACCTCTGCGTAGTGCACGCCATCCCGCTCGAACGTGGACAGGCTCAGGTCGTCGTCGGAAAGCCATGGATCCTCGGCGTCCTGGGTCTCCATGTCCACGATCATCATCGTCTGCGAATCCGAGGTGACGTTCAACCCGTGCTTGGCCGCCAGGCCGGTGAACCGGGCGGGATCGTGCGTAAGGATGGTCAGCACGCGGGCGGGCGCTTCGGCAGTCGTGGCGGCGAGGGCCGCGAATTCGTCGGGGCTGGGTTCGGACGCAAAAACTTCCCAGTCACCGCTGGTATCAGCCCGGAGCACAGCGGGGAACCGGCCCTGCGTCGAGGTCCGGTAGCCGCGACATCCGGCCCAGCCCGCAACCCACACCTGAAAAAGGCCAGTGATGTCTTCAACCAGGGTTTCCTGACTCATGGCATGAAGACTATTCCAGCAGGATCGCAAGCAACAGGGGGTGGCCCAGTGCTTATGGAATTGTGATGCGCCCCCGCTCCCGGGCCGGCGGTAACCTGCTCCGGGCCGGCGGTACCCTTAAATACGTGGCATTGAACCGAATTGTGCTCTTTTACGGCTTTACCCCCATCGCGGATCCGGACGCCGTGCGGCTTTGGCAGCGCGCCCTCTGCGAGAAGCTCGGCCTGACCGGCCGCATCCTTATCTCCAAGGACGGAATCAACGCCACGGTGGGCGGGGAAATCGGCGCAGTCAAACAGTACGTCAAGACCACCCGCGAGTACCCGGGGTTCCGGGGCATCGACGTGAAGTGGTCCGACGGCGGCGCAGGGGACTTTCCCAGGCTCAGCGTCAAGGTGCGGGACGAGATCGTCTCCTTCGGTGCGCCCGGAGAATTGACCGTCGACGCCAATGGAGTGGTGGGCGGAGGCAAGCACCTCAAGCCCGAGGAACTGCACGAACTGGTGGACGCCAAGAAGCAGGGCGGCGAGGACGTGGTGTTCTTCGACGGCAGGAATGCCTTTGAGGCCCAAATCGGCCGGTTCAAGGACGCCGTGGTCCCCGACGTCGCCACCACGCACGACTTCATCAAGGAACTCGACTCGGGCAAGTACGACGACCTCAAGGACAAGCCCGTGGTCACCTACTGCACCGGCGGCATCCGCTGCGAGGTCCTCTCCAGCCTGATGGTGAACCGCGGCTTCAAGGAGGTCTACCAGCTCGACGGCGGCATTGTCCGCTATGGCGAGGCCTTCAAGGACCAGGGGCTCTGGGAAGGCTCACTCTACGTCTTCGACAAGCGCATGCACCTCGAGTTCAGCGAGGACGCCAAGACGATCGGCCAGTGTGCCCGCTGCTCGGCACCCACCAGCAAATTCGAGAACTGCTCCAACCCCAGCTGCCGGACCCTGACGCTGTACTGCGCCGGGTGCGCCTCCAGCCCGGAGACGCTCCGCTGCCCCGAAGGCTGCGCCGCTGCCTGAGCCCGCACGTCAAAGCCTGCGTAGCCGGAACGCATAGTTCGCCGCGCTGCCCGCTTCCAGCCGCACCGTCAGGACGCTCCGGGTGGAGAGATAGAAGACGTTCTCCCGGTTGATGCCGCAGCGAAGGCCAAGATCCACCAGCGTCACGTCCTCGGTGCTCACAGTGAACGCCACCCGGCGTTGGCTTCGGCAGGCCAAGGCCAGCGAGTATGTGCCGGCCTCCAGGGCCGGTGATGCCACGGTCCGCACTTCGCCGGACCCCAACAACCCGGCATCGGCCTGGACCTCGGGTGCCGTACCCTCCGGCAGGGCACGGGACACCCAATCATCGAGGTCGGCGCCGCTGACCGGGTCCTGTTGCAAAGGATCGCGGGTGAACGCTGGAACCGGGGCGATGGTAGTGCCGCCCTGGACGGCACCGGCCCGGCCGTCGTCGTACGTATATTCGCAGCCCGCCAGGGCACCTGCCGCAAGCACCAGTCCAAGGGCGACGGCGGCCGCGGGCTTCGGTGCCCGTGCTGTCCTTCGGGGAAGGGGCGCGGAGAACCTCCGCACACTGGGCATAGTCCGACTGTATGCCCGCGACGGGCGCCGGGCCAGAGCCGGAAACCGGTGTTATTGCGCCGGGGCCAGCCGGTACGCGTAGAGCAGCGGGGCGTCCACGCTGGAGCTGCTGATTCGGACCCGGCCGCCGGCAGGCAGGTTGATCCTGGTGGTCTCGGCACGGCCGTTGCAGGCCGCACCCGCTTCGGTGACAGCCTTGCCGTCCAGCGACACCGCGAAGAACGCCTTGCCGGTGCCGGCACACACCGCCGTGAGCGTGTAGCTGCCGGCAGGAACGGAAGCTGCTTCCTGCACGAGGTGGTCCCGGTTGAGGATCTTGCCCGAATCCTGAAGCACCACGTCCGCCGGGGACGTGGGCAGCGCCGTGGCCCGCCACTGCGGAACATCCGCGGCCTCCACCGAGCCCGCAGGCGAACACCCTGCGACGATGAGCCCAAGGGCTGCGGCCACCAGTACCGCCGGCAGCGTACGGCGTACCGCGGCGGTGCGGGCGCGCGGAAGGAAGGTCAGGCGGGAAGGCATGCTTCCACCGTACCCCGCTGCCGGGCCGGACTAAACTTGAGCGGTGCCTAAATCCCCGTACGAGTTCACCGCCGGCAACACTCCCGACGCACCCCGCAGCGACCTTCCCGGGCTGCTGGCGGCGCTCGCCGCAGACCTCCGCAGGATCGACTACACGCTCGACGGCGTCGCCCGGCTGCTGGGGCCCACGGCCTCCGCGGCGCTGAACCGGGACCAGGTCATTCCCGCCATGCTGGCAACCGCGCAGGCAGTGCAGCGCACCGCAGCGGCGGCGCCCCTTGCCGCCGTCGTCCGGCTGTGGCTCCTGGCCGAGCCGCAGGAACGGGAAACGCTCGACGCCGCGCTGCCGGGCATCGGCGTGGAAGGGCTCCTGGAGCTGGGGCTGGTCCAGCCCGTCCCCGGCACGCCCCGCATCACGGCCAAAGCCGACCTGCGCCCGTACGGCTGGGATGCCAACCCCGACGGCAGCGGCGGCGCTGAACTGTGGGTGGCCAGCGACCTCGCGGCCCACCAGCAGGCAGGAGTCCTGCGGCACGACCATGTCCTGGGCATCGGGCAGGCGTCCACCACGCTGGTGCAGACCACCGTCCGGCAGCACACCGAACGCGCCCTGGACCTGGGCACGGGATGCGGCATCCAGGCCTTCCACCTGCTGCACCACTGCCAGCACGTGACCGCCACCGACATCTCCGAACGCGCCCTGGCCTATGCCCGCTTCAACATCCTGCTCAACGCCGAGGCACTCTCCGTGGACCCGGACCGGCTCGAGGACCGGGTGAGCCTGCGCCTGGGTTCGCTGCTGGAGCCGGTGGCCGGGGAGGAATTCAGCCTGGTGGTGTCCAACCCGCCGTTCGTGATCACGCCGCGCAGTGCCGGAGAGGACGCGGCCGGCCAATTCACTTACCGCGACGGCGGCCTGCCGGGCGATGAGATCGTCGCGTCCCTGGTGGCGGACCTGCCCGGCGTCCTGGCGCCGGGCGGTGTGGCCCAGCTGCTGGGAAACTGGGAAGTCCCCGCCGGCGCCAGCTGGGACGAGCGGCCGAGGTCCTGGGTGCGGGCAGGCACCGACGCCTGGTTCATCCAGCGGGAGCAGGTCAGCCCGGAACAATACGCGGAAACCTGGCTGCAGGACGCCTCCGAATCCCGGGACCGGGCACACTACCGGGACGCCTACGCCGCGTACCTCGCGGATTTCGGGTCCCGGAACGTCGCCGGGATCGGCTTTGGCATGGTGTGGCTGCGGCGCCCCGCTGCGGCCGGGCAGGAAACCATCAGCCGCTTTGAGGAAATCACATACCCCATCGAGCAGCCCATCGGACCCCACCTGGGCGCCGCCGTCGAACGCAGCGACTGGCTGGCAGCGCACGATCTCGCCGGAACGCACCTGCTCGTGGCCGACGACGTCACCGAGGAGCGCCACCAGCGCCCCGGCGCCGAGCACCCCGGCGTGATCCTGCTCCGGCAGGGCGCCGGGCTGCGCCGCACCAACCTGATGAGCACCGAGCTGGCCGGGTTCGTCTCGGCGTGCGACGGCGACCTGGCCGCCGGGCAGATCGCCGCGGCCCTGGAGGCCCTCCTGGGCGGCGAGGCCGGGTCGTTCCAGCGCTCGCTGCTTGCCGACGTTGCCAACCTGGTGCGGGACGGCTTCCTCATTCCGGCCGCGTTTCCGGCCGAACAGTAAGCCCCCTTATGCTCCAGGCCGCGCCCCGTCTTTTCCACATGAATGCGCACGATTCCCCAAAATATGGTGAACTAGGCGAACATGGGCTCATCTGCCCCAGCAACCTTTTTCTGTAGGAGCACCGTGCCAAGCAAGGCCAAAACCGGCAAGAAACTCGTGATTGTGGAGTCTCCGGCCAAGAGCAAGACCATCGCCAAGTACCTCGGCGAGGGCTTCATCGTAGAGGCCTCCATTGGTCACATCCGCGACCTGCCGCAACCGTCCGAACTCCCCGCCGAGCTGAAGAAAACGTCGGTGGGCAAGTTCGCCGTCGACATCGACCACGACTTCAAGCCCTACTACGTGGTGTCTCCGGACAAGAAGAAAAAGGTGACCGAGCTCAAGGCTGCGCTCAAGGACGCCGACGAACTTTACCTCGCAACCGATGGGGACCGCGAAGGCGAAGCCATCGCGTGGCACCTGCTGGAAGTCCTCAAGCCCAAGGTTCCGGTCTACCGGATGACGTTCGGCGAAATCACCAAGGAAGCCATCCAGCGCGCCATGGGCAACCTGCGCGATGTTGACCAGGACCTGGTGGATGCGCAGGAAACCCGCCGCGTGCTGGACCGCCTGTACGGCTACGAGATCTCCCCGGTGCTGTGGCGCAAGGTGGCCCGTGGCCTGTCCGCCGGCCGCGTGCAGTCCGTGGTCACGCGCATGGTGGTGGACCGCGAACGCGAACGCATGGCCTTCAAAGCCGCCTCCTACTGGGACCTGACCGGCCAGTTCGGCGCGGACTCGGGCTCGTTCAAGGCCAAGCTCGCCGCCGTTGACGGCGCCAAGGTGGCCAGCGGCCGCGACTTCAACGACAACGGCGAGCTCACCGCCAAGAACGTGGCCCACCTCAACGAGGAGCTCGCGACGTCCCTCGCCGCCGGGCTCCAGGATGCGGACTTCCGCGTCCGCTCGGTGGACACCAAGCCGTACACCCGCCGGCCGGCCGCGCCGTTCACCACCTCCACCCTCCAGCAGGAGGCCGGCCGCAAGCTGCGCTTCTCCTCCAAGAGCACCATGCAGGTGGCCCAGCGGCTCTACGAAAACGGCTACATCACCTATATGCGTACGGACTCGTCGGCGCTGAGTGACGAAGCCATCACCGCGGCGCGCCGGCAGGCCTCGGAGCTCTACGGGCCGGAATACATTCCGCAGTCCCCGCGCGTCTACTCCAACAAGGCCGCCAACGCGCAGGAAGCGCACGAGGCCATCCGCCCGGCCGGAGACTCCTTCCGCACGCCGGCCCAGGTTGCCAAGCAGCTCTCCGGGGACGAGTTCCGCCTGTACGAGCTCATCTGGAAGCGTACCGTGGCGTCCCAGATGGGCGACGCCAAGGGCTCGACGGCGACCATCCGCCTGGGCGCCATTGCCACCGACGGGCGGGACGCCGAGTTCTCCGCGTCCGGCACCGTCATCACCTTCCCCGGCTTCCTGGCCGCCTACGAAGAAGGCAAGGACGAGACCCGCGGCGATGACGAGTCCGACGAAGCACGCCGGCTCCCGAACGTGGCCAAGGACGACTCCCTCACCGCCGCGGACATCCAGGCGGTAGGCCACGAAACCTCGCCGCCGCCGCGCTACACGGAAGCGTCCCTGACCGCCGAACTGGAAAAGAAGGGCATCGGCCGCCCGTCGACGTACGCGTCCACGATCTCCACCATCCAGGACCGCGGCTACGTCCGGAAGCAGGGCTCCGCGCTGGTGCCCAGCTGGATCGCGTTCTCGGTGATCCGGTTGCTGGAGCAGCACTTCAGCGACTACGTGGACTACGAATTCACCGCCGACATGGAAGGCGACCTGGACAAGATCGCCAACGGCCAGGAGGCGGGAGCTTCGTGGCTCCGGCACTTCTACTTCGGCGAAGACTCCGACCCCGGCCTGTTGAGCATCGTCAACAACCTGGGCGAGATCGATGCCCGTGAGATCAACTCCATCCCGATCACCGACGACATCACCTTGCGGGTGGGCAAGTTCGGCCCGTACCTGGAAAGTTCGGCAGCCGTCGTTGATCCCAAGACGGGCGAGATCGTGGAGTCGGCCCGGGCCAACGTGCCCGAGGACCTGGCCCCGGACGAACTGACCGCAGCCAAAGCCATTGAGCTGATGGAGACTGCGGCGCCGGAGGAGCGCGTGCTCGGTGCAGACCCGCACACGGGACACACTGTCGTGGCCAAGAACGGCCGCTACGGCGCCTACGTCACCGAGATCATCCCGGAAATGACCGACGAAGACCTGGCCAAGCAGCCGGTGGAGTACTACAAGAACGGCAAGCCCAAGCCGCCCAAGAAACCGGTCAAGGCCAAGCCGCGCACGGGTTCGTTGTTCAAGTCCATGACCGTGGAGTCCGTGACGCTGGACGAAGCCCTGCAGCTCATGAGCCTGCCTCGCGCGCTGGGCGAGGACGCCGAAGGCAACCTCATTACCGTGCAGAACGGCCGGTTCGGTCCGTACCTGAAAAAGGGCACGGATTCGCGCTCGATCGGATCCGAAGAGGAAATCTTCACCATTACCCTGGAGCAGGCGCTGGAGATCTATTCACAGCCCAAGCAGCGCGGCGCCCGTGCCGCCGTGCCGCCGCTGGCCGAGTTCGGTCCGGACCCGGTGTCGGAGAAGAACATCGTGGTGAAGGAAGGCCGGTTCGGTCCGTACATCACCGACGGCATCACCAACATCACGGTTCCGCGTGCCACCTCCCTGGAGGAACTCACCCGGGAACAGGCCGTGGAACTGTTGGCCGAGAAGCGCGCCAAGGGCCCGGTCAAGCGGACGGCCACCCGCAAGGCACCCGCAAAGAAGAAGGCAACGGCCAAGAAGTAGTGCCTGGCCGGCGCGTTTGCGCCGGCCACCGGATCGTGATCGGGTAGACGGTATGACTGAACAGCCCGCGCACACGGATCTCCAGCCGCTTAACGACCTTGAGGAGAAGCTCGCCACCGGTGGGCAGGAAGACGCCAATCCTGTTGACGTCATCCTGTCCTTCCTGAACAGCGAGGTCTACATCATCAGCTCGGACACGGTGGAAGGCGTGGACTCCCAGGTTGAGCCGCTGGTCCTTGCCAACGCCGACGGCCGCCCCGTCCTCGCCGTGTTCTCGCACCCCACCCGGGTGGACCAGCAGTACCTGGAAGCCGCACCCAACGTGCTGGGCACGCAGGGTGCAGCCATCATCGCCAACCTTGGCGACGAACTGGGCATGGTGATCAACCCCGGCGCCGCTTACGGCTTCGAGATCGATCCTGAAGGCGTGGCGAACATCCGGCGCGACTTCAAGCGCGCCGACGAGCAATAATGTCCCCATGCGTCTAGGCGTCCTCGACATCGGGTCCAACACCGTCCACCTGCTCCTGGTGGACGCCCACCCCGGTGCGCAGCCTGTCCCGTTTGCGTCCCACAAGCGGCCGTTGTCCCTGGTCCAGTACCTTGAACCGGACGGCAGCATCAGCGACGAAGGACAGCATGAGCTGACCGAGTTCGTCCTGGAGGCCTGGGAATTCGCGGCCCGGCACAAGGCCGAAGACCTGCTGGCATTCTGTACCTCGGCCATCCGCGAGGCCACCAACGGCCCCGCCGTCCTGGCCCGGGTCAAGCACGAGACCACGGTGACCCTCCAGGAACTCACCGGGAGCGAAGAGGCGTCCATGACGTTCTTCGCGGTGCGGCGCTGGCACGGGTGGGGCGCCGGCCCCATCCTGAACCTGGACATCGGTGGCGGCTCCTTTGAAATGGCCTTCGGCCAGGACGAGCTTCCTGAGGTGGCCACCTCCGTGCCGCTCGGCGCCAGCAGGCTCACCCGCGACTGGTTCCCGGAGGACCCGCCGTCGGCCAAAAGCGTCAAGGAACTGCGGCGCTACATCAGGGCCACCCTCAAACCTGCTGTCCGGGAATTCGACGGCCTCGGCCGGGCCAACGTGGTGGCAGGCACCTCAAAAACGTTCCGCTCCCTGGCCCGGATCGCCGGGGCCGCGCCCAGCGCCGAAGGCCCCTACGTCAAGCGCGAACTGCACGCCTCGGACCTGGGGATCTGGACCCAGCGGATCTCGGCCATGAGCTCCGAGGACAGGCTGCATCTCCCCGGTGTATCCGAAGCACGGGCGCACCAGCTCCTCGCCGGTGCACTGGTGGCCGAAGCCGCCCTGGAGATGTTCAAGTTCAAGAAGCTGCGCATCTGCCCCTGGGCTTTGCGCGAAGGGCTCATCCTGCGCCGCCTGGACCAGCTGGTCTTCGCCGGGCCGCTGGAACCGGCGCCCCATGTGGCCGCGTCCCGCCCGGTGGAACCTGCCCTCTAGCAACCAAGCGTTCGGCCGGGCAGCGACACCAGCCGCGCTTAAATGCGGAAGCACCGGGGCCGGCAACAGGAAAATGGGGGAAAACCTGTTGCCGAGCCACCGGTGCCCTGGCAGGCATCCCCATGCCTGCCGCATCACTCGCACCCTCAATGAGGTAATAACTACGTTAGGACCCCAAGTTGTGCGCTGCCTGCGCTGAACATGGGAGTTGCCTGTGAATGCATGTGTACTGCAATGATGGAGGCATGAGCAACCGAATTGCATTCCTTGGCTGTGGATCCATGAACGAGGCCATTCTTGCCGGCCTGCTGGAGGCCGGGACGGACCCCGGGGATGTGGTGGCCACCGTCCGCCGCGCGGAGCGCGCCTCGGAACTCGCCGAACGGTACCCGGGCATTACCGCGATCGCCGGCGAGGAAGAACCAGACAACAACAAACAGGCCACCAAGGGATCCGCCGTCGTCATCCTTGGCGTCAAACCGGTGGGAATTGCTGACCTGGCCCGGGAAATCGGACCGGCCCTTTCGCCGGATGCCGTGGTGGTCAGCGTTGCCGCGGCAGTATCCATCGCCCAGCTCGAAGCCGCGCTCCCCGCCGGCCAGCCGGTCATCCGGACCATGCCCAACACGCCGGCAAAGCTGGGCCGCGGCGTGGTGTCCGTCTCGCCGGGAACCCACTGCACTCCCGAGCAGCTCCGGAAGGTCAAGGACATCCTGCAGGGCGCCGGGACGGTGGTCGAAGTGCCCGAAGCGCAGGTGGATGCGCTGTCAGCGATCAGCGGCTCGGGCCCGGCGTACGCCTTCTACCTGGCCGAGGCCATGGCGTCGGCGGGGGAGGAGTTGGGCCTGGACCGCGAGCTGTCCCTGCTCCTTGCCCGCGAAACGGTGGCCGGCGCAGGCTTCATGCTCGCCGAACCGGGGGCGGATCCCTCCGCGCTGCGCAAAGCGGTCACCAGCCCCAACGGCACCACGGAACGGGCCATTGCCACGTTCGACGAACAGGGCATCCCGGCCATCATCGCCGCCGGCGCCAAGGCGGCAGCGGACCGGGCGGCGGAAATCACCAAGCAGCTTGGGTAACGGAGGCTGGGCTTGTCGAAATCCGGTTTCGACAAGCCCAACCACCGGGGACCTTATGGCCGGGCGGCGAACCGTTCCAGCAGGTCGACGTGCCCGGAGACAATGAGCATGTCCCGCGAGGACACCTTGGTCTCGGGCCGGGCGTAGGTGAAATCCTCGCCCGGGGACTTCACGCCCACAATCGTCACACCGTACTTGGAACGGACCTTCGACTCGTCCAGCGTGAACCCCACGGTCTCGCGCGGCGGGTACATCTTCACAATGGCGAAGTCGTCGTCGAACTCGATGAAGTCCAGCATCCTGCCCGAGACCAGGTGCGCTGCCCGGACGCCGGCGTCGGCCTCCGGGTAGATCACGTGGTTGGCCCCGATCCGCGTCAGGATCTTGCCGTGCGAGGGGGTGATTGCCTTGACCCAGAGGTGTTCGATTCCCAGGTCCACCAGGTTGACGGTGATCAGCACGGAGGACTCGATGGACGTCCCCACCCCCACCACCGCGGAGCTGAACTCCTGCGCGCCCAGCTGGCGCAACGCGTCGATGTTGGTGGCGTCAGCCTCCACCACGTGGGTCAGGAGCGGGGCCCATTTCTGCACCAGGTTCCGGTCGCGTTCGATCGCGAGTACTTCCCGGCCCTGTTTGACCAGCTGCTCTGCCGTGGATGATCCGAAGCGGCCCAGCCCGATCACCAGCACCGGGGCGTTGTGGGCGGGGCGCCGCGGGGCGTCTGTGGAACTAGCCAATGATGGGCCTCTCTTCGGGGTAGTGGTACAACTGGCTGCGCTGGCGCAGGGCCAGGGCGGCTGCGAGGGTCACGGTTCCCACGCGGCCCGCGAACATCAGGGCCGCGAGGACGTAGACGCCGGCAGGGGGCACCTCGGCGCTGAGGTTGGTGCTCAGGCCCACCGTGGCGAACGCGGAAATGGTTTCGAACAGCACCCGGTCAAGCGACTGGCCGCTGATGGCCAGGAGCAGGAAAGCGGACACTGACACCAGGGTGGCGCCGGCCACGATCACCGAGATGGCCACCCGCATGCTTCCTTGCGGGATGGTCCTGCCGTAGACCTTGACGTCCGCGTCACCGCGGGCCTCCGCGACGATGGCCAGGAACATCACGGCGATGGTGGTGACCTTGATGCCGCCCGCCGTCGACGCGGAACCGCCGCCGGCGAACATCAGGGCGTCCGTCAGCAGCATGGTGGTGGAATCCATCTGGTTCTGGTCCACCAGGTTGAAGCCGCCGGAACGCGTCATGACGGAGGCGAACAGCGCGTGGGTGATCTTGTCGCCCACATCCATGGTGCCGATGGTCCGGACGTTGTCCCACTCCATCAGCGCCCAGAGGAACGCCCCGGCCACCAGGAGGATCAGCGATACCTGGATGGTGAGCTTGGTGTGCAGGTTCCACTTTTTCCAGTTCAAGCCGTTCTGTTGGAGGACCATCACCACGGGGAAGCCCAGGCTGCCCAGGAAGACGCCCACCATCAGCGGGATAAGGATCCACAGGTCCGTCTCGTAGGGCACGATACCGTCCGAGTGCGGGGTGAAGCCGGCGTTGTTGAACGACGAGATGGCATAGAAGATGCCATGCCACACCGACTGCCAGAAGGGCTCGCCCAGGGTCAGGAACCGGGGAACGAGCGCCAGGGCCAGGACGCCCTCGATGACCACGGAGGTGGTGATGACGATCCGGAGCAGGGTGCCCACCTCACCGAGGCGGCCGGCGTTGTTCATGGATTCGGCGGCAATGATCTTCCCGCGCACCCCCAACCGCTTGCTCACCATCAGCGCCAGCAGCGAGGCCAACGTCAAGGTACCCAAACCGCCGATGAAGATGCCCACCAGGATCACCAGCTGGCCGAAGAAGGACCAGTGCACCGCCGTCGACACCACCGTTAGTCCCGTCACGCAGACGGCCGAGACGGCGGTGAACAGGGCCTCGTGGATGGGGGTGGCGGTTCCGTTGGCCGAAGCCATGGGCAGGGACAGCAGGAACGTGAACACCATGGAGACCGCGGCGAACGCCGTCAGGGCAAGCCTGGCAGGGGAGGTGTTGGCGATGTCGTCGATGAAGTCGCGAAGCCGCGTGAAGATCCAGAGGCCCTCCCGCTCCTGCGCTGGGGGGTGCCAGCTGGCCGGGGTCCGGGGCCTTGACTGGCTCTGCGTCATGTGTGGCTTTTCCTCGGTCGAAACTGCTTCCCCCAGTAGTAAACCACTAAAGCCCGGCTTCATGGCCTGGCTGGGAGTCCGGCGGGCTCGGGTAGCCTGTGATTGATGACATATCTGCCCGGTCTAAGCCAGCCCGCGCCGCCGACGATGGTGGCGTGGAGCCCTGACATGACTGCCTACAACTTTGGTCCGGGCCACCCCATGGCACCGGAACGGATGGACCTGACGGCCCGCCTGGCGCGCAGCCTGGGGCTCTTCGACCTGGACCATGTGGACGTGCAGGCGCCGGAGACCGCCTCCGACGCGGAACTGGAAGCGGTTCATTCGGTGGATTATGTCGCGGCGGTGCGCAGGGTCAGCGCCGACCCCTCCCGGCCGGACGAGTCCCGGGGGCTGGGGACCGAGGATGACCCGGCTTTCGCGGGAATGCATGAGGCCGCGGCGCGGCTTGCCGGCGGATCCCTGATGGCCGCCCAGGGCGTGCTGGAGGGCTGGGCCGTGCATGCGGTCAACTTCGGCGGCGGCATGCACCACGCCGCCCGGGACCGTGCCAGTGGATTCTGCATCTACAACGACGCCGCCCTTGCCGTCCAGCGGCTCCTCGACGGCGGCGTGGGAAAAGTGGCCTACATCGATGTCGATGCCCACCACGGCGACGGAACGCAGAACATCTTCTGGGACGATCCCCGGGTCCTGACGCTCTCGCTGCACGAAACAGGACTGACCCTCTTTCCCGGAACAGGGTTCGCCAACGAGATCGGCGGCCCCGCAGCGGAGGGAACAGCCGTCAACGTTGCCCTGCCCGCCGGCACCGGGGACGCCGGCTGGCTCCGGGCGTTCTACGCCATCGTGCCGCAACTGGTGGGCGCGTTCGAACCGGAGGTCATCGTGAGCCAGCACGGCTGCGATTCACACCGCAGCGACCCCCTCACCCACCTCAACCTCAGTGTCGACGGGCAGCGCGAGGCCGCGAACGCCGTCGCAAACCTGGCCGAACGGTTCTGCGGGGGCCGGTGGATCGCCACCGGCGGCGGCGGCTACAACGTCCTGGATGTGGTGCCGCGGTCCTGGAGCCACCTGGTTGCGATCGCCGCCGGACGGCCAGTGCCGCTGCGCACCGCCGTCCCGGAAGACTGGCGGCACTATGTGGCGGAGAAATTCGGGACCGTGGCCCCCGCGCTGATGGGGGATGACGTGGAGCTGTGGTGGCGGTCCTGGGAAGTGGGCTTCGACCCCAACGACGCCGTGGACCGTACCGTCATGGCGACCCGCAAGGCGGTGTTCCCCCTGCACGGGCTGGACCCCTGGTTCGACTAGCGGCTCCGGTGGTGCACCGGAGCACTGGGGTACCGAAATAGTTGATGCCTTTCGGCGTATATGTCGCTAGGGTGGGAGGCATGGTGACAGACGACGTATTTGCCGTCATAGCGGAATCCACCCGGCGGGAGATCCTGGTGGCCCTCCGGGCGGGGGACAAAGCAGTGGGGGAGCTGGTGGAGGAACTGGACGCCAGCCAGCCCACCATTTCCAAGCACCTGAAGGTCCTGCGGGAAGCGCAGCTGGTCAGCATGCGCGCGCAGGGCCAGAAGCGGTACTACGCCTTGAACCGGGGTCCGCTGGAGGGCATCGCAAGCTGGCTGGAGACATTCGACGTCGGCACGGCCGCCAAAGCTGCCTCCTCGCCAACCAGCGCCTCACCAAAGAACGGCGATGCAGGCAACACCGCATCAGCGGCGAAGGGCCGGCCGGCAGCGGCCGCCGCGGCGGGCCCGGCGGAGGCACCCGCCGCCGTCGTGCCGGGGCATGTGGCGCCTCGCCAGGAGGATGCCGCGGCGGGCGTCCTGGCGCGCGAGGGAGCAGAACTGAGCCCCGCCGTCGTCATTCCCGGCGGAACAGCCGCCCCGTTGAGCGATGACAGCGTTCCGCAGCAGATCGGACGCAGTGTTGGCCGCGCGGCCACCAAAGCCGCGGACCTGCTGGCAAACCTCCCCAACCTGCCCAAGTTCGGCCGCAAGAAATAGGGTGGACGCCGGCGGCTGGGTGCCTCGAAACCCGGGTTTCGGCACGCCCAGCCACCGGCCCCCGGCTCAGTGCTTGCCCAGCAGCCGCACGTGGTCCGGCGTGAGCCCCGAAACGGAACTGACGCCCAGCAGCGCCATGGTGCGTGCCATGTCCTTTTCCAGGATCTCCAGGGCGCGGTCCACGCCGGCCCGTCCGCCGGCCATCAGGCCGTAGAGGTAGGCGCGCCCAATCAGGGTGAAGTCCGCGCCAAGGGCAAGGGCGGCCACGATGTCGGCGCCGCTCATGATGCCGGTGTCCAGCATGATGGCCGCGTCCGTGTGGTCCTTGGTGAATGCCTCCTTGACCTCGGGGAGCAGGTGGAACGGGATGGGGGCCCGGTCCAGCTGGCGGCCGCCGTGGTTGGAGAGCACCACGCCGTCTGCGCCATGGTCCACGACGCGGCGGGCGTCCTCCACCGTCTGGATGCCCTTGACCACCAGGTTGCCTTTCCAGGTGTCGCGCAGCCAGTCCAGGTCCTCGAAGGTGAGCGTGGGATCGAACATGGAGTTGATCAGGTCCGCCACGGTGCCGGTGTAGCGCGAGAGCGAGGCGAAGGTCAGCGGCTCGTGGGTGAGGAAGTTGAACCACCAGGCCGGCCGGTAGGAGGCATCCAGGACAGTCTTCAGGGTCAGTGCCGGCGGGATGGTCATGCCGTTGCGGACGTCGCGGAGGCGGGCACCGGCCACGGCTGTGTCCACGGTGACCATGAGGGTGTCGTTGCCGGCCTTGGCGGCGCGCTCGATCAGTTCCAGCGAACGGTCGCGGTCCGTCCACAGGTACAGCTGGAACCAGTTCCGGCCGTTGGGTGCGGCTGCTGCCACGTCCTCAATGGACGCGGTGCCCATGGTGGAGAGCGTGTAGGGGATGCCCGCTGACTCGGCGGCCCGGGACCCGGCGTATTCGCCCTCGGACTGCATCATCCGGGTGAATCCGGTGGGGGCGATGCCGACGGGAAGCCGGGACGGTTTGCCGAGGATGGTGGTGCTGAGATCGATGGCAGAGACGTTCCGCAGGATCCCGGGCCGGAATTCGATGTCCAGGAAGGCCTGGCGGGCCCGGCGGAGGGTAATTTCCTCCTCGGCTGCTCCGTCCGTGTAGTCGAAGGGAGCTTGCGGAGTACGCCGCTTGGCGATGTCCCGGAGTTCCCAGATGGTGCTGGCCCGCTTGAGCCGGGCATCCTTGCTGAACTCCGGCTTCTTGAACTGCATCAGCGGAGCGAGGTCCGAGTACTTGGGCACGCGGCGCTTCAGGGCAGGGGGCACGGCGGACGACGCCGGCGCCTTGGCAGGTGCGTGCGCTGCCGGGATGTCCGTGGTGTCCGGCGCCGGGGCGGCCTCCGGGTTGCCGGGCTGGATGATGTGGGTCATGGCGTCCTCCTGTGGTCCAACCACACTGTAGGCCATGTGGTCCAACCACATCAACTACCATTGGCCGTATGCGAACCCATCAGCTGGTCCTGGCGTGGATCGAGGACCAACTCTCTGCCGGCCGGCTGGCCGTCGGCGGCAGGCTGCCTGCCGAACGGACCTTGGCCGAGCAGCTCACGGTTTCCCGGACGTCCGTGCGGGAAGCCATCCGGATCCTCGAGGCGATGGGCGTGGTCCGCGCGGGTGTTGGGTCCGGCCCCGATGCCGGGACGGTGGTCATCTCGGATCCCACCGCGGCGCTCGGCTCCGCCCTCCGCCTGCACGTTGCCACCCAGCACCTGCCCGTGGCGGACATTGTGGAGACCCGCGTCCTGCTGGAGTCCTGGGCTGCGGGCAAGGCACGGCCGGATGCCCCCGAACTCGACGAGGCCGCGGCCCTGCTGGCCGGGATGGACCAGGCGGAAGGCCTGTCGGTCGGTGACTTCCTGGCCCTCGATGTCCGCTTCCATTTCGCGCTGGCCAACGCCGCCGGCAACGCGGTGGTCAGCGCCATGATGGGATCCCTCCGCGAGGCTATCCAGGGCTACGCCGCAGAGCTGACGTCAAACCTGCCCGACTGGGACGCCACCGCCTCCCGTTTGCGTGCTGAGCACCACGCCATCCTTGCTGCGGTCCGGAAGGGCGACGGCGGCCGGGCGGCGGAACTGGTGGCGGCACACATCGAGGGGTATTACCGGGAAGCGGGCCTGGGGGCCGGGTCCCGGGAACCCTAGCCGTGGACGGCGCTCCGTGGCGCCTTGGCCGGGCCGCTGCTGGCCCGGACTTCCAGCCGCGGCTGGAACCGGCTGCCGGGCACCTCGTTCCCTTCCTTGCGGATCAATGCCCGGAGCTGGTGCCAGGCCTGCTCGCCCAGTTCGGTGATGGGGACGGCCGCTGTGGTGAGCGCCGGCGTCGTGTACTTGGCGAAGGGGATGTCGTCGAATCCGGTGACGGAGATGTCGCCGGGCACGTCCAGGCCCCGTTCATGCAGTCCGCTCATCAGGCCCATGGCCACGAGGTCGTTGAAGGCGAGGATGCCGGTGGCCCCGCTCGCCAGGACCGCGTCAACTGCTTCATGTCCCGTGTCGAAGTCCGAGCCGCCCTCAAGCATGGTTACCTCCACCTGCGGGTGGGCGGCCTTGAAAGCCTCCAGGCCCTTGAGCCGCATGCCGTTGGATGCGCTCCGCGGCGGCCCTGCCAGGAAGGCCAGCCGGGTGTGCCCCAGCTCCACCAGGTGTCCGGCGATGTCCTGGACGCCCTGCCCGTAGTCCACCACCAGGCTGGGCACGTCCGGCGCGTCCGTGGTGCGGTTGATCAGCACCAGCGGGTGCAGGGACGGCGCGATCTCCGTTAGTTCGGCGTCGGACATGCGGGGGGCGCAGAGGACCAGTCCGTCGCAGCGGCGGCGCGCTTCGCCGGCCAGGATGGACTCCTCGCTGGAAACCTCGAACGAATCCGCGATCAGCACCCGGTAGCCGTCCTGTGCCGCGGCCCGGCTGAGGCCGCGAAGGATCGCCTGGAACGTGGGGTTGGCCAGATCCGGCACCACGATGCCGATGGTGTCCGTCTTTCCCAGTGCGAGGCTGCGGCCCACCGGGTTGGGCTGGTACTTCAGTTCGGCGGCGGCTGCGCGGACCCTGGCGGCGATGTCCGGGTCCACGGTGAAGTTCCCGTTCATGACACGCGAAACCGTGGCGTGTGAGACTCCTGCCTTCACGGCGACATCCGCGATGCCGATCCGGCCGCTTGCCGATTTCCTGGCCATGGGGAACCCTTCTGTCGCGCCACTCCGGACGGATGCTGCCGGCTGCGTTAGGCGCCGGGCCAACAAGCCCCGGGTGGCAGGTGCTTTTGGAAGACAGCATATACGGCAGCCGGAAAGCGATTTCTATCCTTTTCCCGGCAGTTTTCCGCCGGGGAGGGCTCCAGCGCTGCGCGCTTGCTCAGAAAACGCTTTCTGTTAGCGCCCGGAGTGGTTGACGGATGGGCGGGCGGGTTGATACAACTTCTATAGCGAACTGAGAAAACGCTTTCTCAGGCAGGTGCAGCAGAGTGCCACCGCCGAACCGCAGCGGCCGCCCCGGCGGCCGGGCAATGAGCTTTCGAAAGGGACCCCCACATGGTCAACACAGCCGAGACGACGTCGGCCGCAGCTGCTCCCCACACGGCTGCCGGCAGCCCCACCTCCGACGGCCGCAAGGCGCGCCTTGCCCTGGTGGGCACCGGAGGGCGTTCTGAAATGTACATCCGCGCAGTGTTCGGCAAGCACGCCGACACCGCGGAACTGGTCGCGTTCTCGGACGTGAACCCCGGCCGCGTGGAGTTCTACCAGGGCCTCATCCAGGAACTCGGCGCTCCCGGCCCCATTGCCTCGTTCGATCCGGCGGACCTGACGGCCTTTATCCAGGCCAACCACATTGACCGCGTCGTGGTGACCACTCCGGACTACACCCACGCCGACTACATCGTCGAAGCCCTCAGGGCCGGCGCGGACGTAGTGGTGGAAAAGCCGCTCACCATCGATGCCGAGGGCTGCCGCCGCATCACCAAAGCGGTCCAGGAAACCGGCCGCAATGTGGTGGTGACGTTCAACTACCGCTACTCGCCCCGCAACAGCGCCCTGAAGGAGATCATCCAGAGCGGCGTGATCGGCAAGGTCACCTCGATCGACTTCAGCTGGGTCCTGGACACGGTCCACGGCGCTGACTACTTCCGCCGCTGGCACCGCGAGAAGAAGAACTCCGGCGGCCTGCTCATCCACAAGGCGTCCCACCATTTCGACCTCGTCAACTGGTGGATCGACGACGTCCCGGAGCGCGTCTTCGCCTCCGGCGGCCTGAAATTCTATGGCGACAAGAACGCCGCCGAACGCGGGCTGGGCCCCCGCCCCGAGCGCGGAACGCCCGACGCCGGTGCGCCCGCCGGTGACAAGGACCCGTTCGCGCTGGACCTCCGCGAGGACGAACGGCTCAAGGCGCTCTTCCTGGACAACGAACACTACGACGGCTACCGCCGCGACCAGGACGTCTTCACCGGCGGCATCACCATCGAGGACAACCTGGCACTGGTGGTTGAGTACCAGGGCGGGCCGCGCCTGAGCTACTCCCTGAACGCGCACAGCCCGTGGGAAGGGTACCGGGTGGCGGTCAACGGCACGGAAGGCCGGGCTGAGCTTGAAGTGGTGGAACGCGCCGCCGTCCTGCACAGCACAGACAAGAAGACAGTGGTGGACCCGAGCGCAACCCCCGTGGAGGAAGAGGACGCCGTCCGCCGCAACGGCGAACGGCTGGTGGTCCAACGCCACTGGGAGGCCGCGTACGAGGTCCCGATCGTCAATGGCGAAGGCGGCCACGGCGGGGGCGATGAGCTCCTGCTCTCGGACCTCTTCAACGGCCCGGGTGAAGACCCGTTGGGCCGCCCCTCCGGCTACCTCGACGGGTTGCGTTCGGTATCCGTGGGCATCGCCGGCAACCAGTCGCTCGAGACCTCGCTGCCCATCCGCGTGGAGGACCTGGACCTCGGCGTCGATCTCCGCCGCGGCAAGTAGGGGCGAACCATGAGCAGGATATTCGTTACCGGCGGCTCCGGCCGCCTGGGACGCAGTGTTGTCGCAGGGCTCGCCCAGGCGGGCCACGAGGTGGTCTCCGTGGACCGGGACGCCGTGCCCGCCGGCCAGCTGCCGCCCGGCGTCGTGCAGGAAACCGCGGACCTCCTGGCGCCGGGGGAGGCGCTGCGCCTCCTCCGGGAGTCAAGGCCCGACGCCGTCATCCACCTTGCAGCGATCGCCGTCCCTTTCAGCGCGCCGGAGGACGTCATCTTCGCCACCAACACCAGGCTCGCCTTCGCCGTGATCAGCGCGGCCACCGAGCTGGGCGTCCCGAAAATCATCACCGCCAGCAGCCCCACCGTGCTCGGTTACGGCTCGCCCGCGGGCTGGCTTCCGTCGTCGTTCCCGCTCGACGAGCGGACGCCGCCGAAGCCTTGGAACGCCTATGCGCTGTCCAAGCTCATCGCCGAACAGACAGTGCAGATGTTCGCCGCTGCCCAGGGGGAGCGGATCCGGTATGCGGCATTCCGCCCATGCTTCGTGATCTCACCGGAGGAATGGGAGGGGGCGCCCACGCAGCAGGGCCACACCCTGGCTGAACGCCTGGCCGATCCCGCCCTTTCGGCGCCGGCCCTGTTCAACTACGTGGACGCCCGGGATGTGGCGGACTTCCTTGACCTGCTGCTCCGGAAAATGACGGACATTCCCAACGGCGAAACCTTCTTCGTCGGCGCCGCGGACGCCCTGGCAACCGCGCCGCTGGCCGAGCTCATGCCCCGCTTCCTGCCGGGCAGCGAAGACATCAGTGCGGGCCTGACCGGGACCAGCCCCGCGTTCTCCATCGCCAAGGCACAGGAACTCCTGGGCTGGCAGCCGCGGCGCAGCTGGCGCACCGAACTCACGTCCCGCCACACCCTCAACGACGAGGCTTCCGCGCTGGTCACTGCCGGCGGCGGAAGCAAGGAGACACCATGAAATTCGACGGCGTACTGTTTTTTCCCGTCACCCCGTTCACGGCCGAAGGCGCCGTTGACGTCGCACTGCTCAAGGAACACATCGCCTCCCGGCTGCCCTATGGCCCGGGCGGCGTCTTCCCTGCCTGCGGCACCGGTGAATTCCATGCCCTCAGCATCGACGAGGTCCGCACCGTGGTGGCGGCCGCCGTCGAGGTCGTCGCCGGAAAGGTCCCCGTGGTGGCCGGGGCGGGTGGGCCGCTGGGCCACGCCCTCGCTGCCGCCCGGGTGGCCGAGGAAGCCGGCGCCGACGCCCTCCTGGTGCTTCCGCCCTACCTGGTGACCGGACCCACCGACGGCCTGGTGGCCTACATCGAGGCTGTCGCCGATGCCAGCAGCCTGCCGGTCATTGTCTACCACCGCGGCAATGCAAAGTTCACCGCCGCGTCCATGGCGAAGCTGGCCGCCAATCCCAAGGTCATCGGCTTCAAGGACGGCCTGGGCGACGTCGGCCTTGCCCAGGAAATCGTGTCCGCCGTCAAGGCTGCCGGCCGGGAGGAGTTTGCGTTCTTCAACGGCTTGCTCACGGCGGAACTGACGCAGGGCGCCTACCGGGGCCTGGGGATCCCGCTGTATTCGTCGGCAGCATTCGCGATGGCGCCGGAGATCGCCAAGGCGTACTACGACGCCTACGTATCCGGGGATGAAGACCGCCGCAATGCCTTGCTGGAGGGCTTTTACGCGCCGCTGGTCCGCCTGCGCGACCAGACGCCCGGGTTCGGCGTCTCCCTGATCAAGGCCGGCCTGCGCCTGGGCGGCCTTCCGGTGGGCCCCGTGCGGCCGCCGCTGGTGGATCCGACGGAGGAGCAGCTCGTGGAGCTCAAGGCCATCCTGGCCAAGGGCTACGAGCTGGCCGGACACTGATGAGCGCACCGGCGGCCGAAACCATCCGCACCGTCCCGCGCATCACCGGCCTGTCGACGAGGCTCCTTACCGTTGCGCTGCGCCGCAGCTGGGGCGCGGAGGCACCGGAGAACCACGTGATCGCCACCGAGATCTCCACGGACGACGGCGGCACGGGCTTTGGCTTCTCCTGGACGCCTACCATCGGTCCCCAGGCAGTCAAGGCGTTGCTTGACCACGACATCGCCCCTTTCGTGGCCGGGCTGCCCGCAACCCCCGAGGGTGTGTGGGACGTGCTCTGGAAGCGGCTGCACGAGGCCGGCGGCGGAGGGCTCACCACCATTGCCATGGCCGGTGTGGACCTTGCATTGTGGGACCTGCAGGCCCGCCGTGCCGGCATGTCCGTCACGGGCCTGCTGGGCCAGCGGCAGGAGTCAGCCGAGGTTTACGGTTCCGGCGTGAACCTGCACTACACCCTGGAAGAGTTGGTGGCGCAGGCCGAACGCTGGGTTGCCGCCGGCCACCAGGCAGTGAAGATCAAGGTGGGCAAGCCGGACCTCCGCGAGGACCGCGAACGCGTTGCCGCCGTCCGTTCCGTCCTGGGCCCGGACCGCAGGCTCATGATCGACGCCAACCAGCGGTGGGACCTGCCCACCACCTTCCGGGCCCTCGACGTACTTGCCGAATTCGGGCTGGAATGGCTGGAAGAACCTCTCCGCGCGGATGACCTCTGGGCCTACCGAAGGCTCCGCAAACATTCGCCGGTGCCCATTGCCCTTGGCGAAAACCTGCACACGATCTACCGGTTCCGCGATTTCATCGAGGCGGAGGCGGTGGACATTATCCAGCCCAACATCATCCGGGTAGGCGGCATCACCCCGTTCCGGCGGATCGTGGAGCTGGCACGGACCCACAGCATCAAGGTCATGCCGCACCTGCTGCCGGAACTGTCCGGGCAGCTGGCGCTGACCTTGGCGGAGCCCACCATGGTGGAGGATGTCGAGGAGGCATCCTTCGAACAGTTGGGGATCCTGGCCGGGCCATCGCCGGTGAGGTTCGCCAACAGCAGGGTGGCCCTGGCGGACCAGCCCGGACTGGGCTTCCGTTTCCGGGACGCACCGTAACCACCGACGCACATCCACAGAACAGGTACCTGACGTGACAACTGCAACGCTTTCCCTGTCCGAACTCACCGCCGCCGCGACGGAGGCCGCCCGGACCGCTGCTGCGGCCACCGATGCCGAGCGCGCCGCGTGGCTTCACGCGGTCGCGGACGCGTTGGACGCCAACGCGGCCGAACTGGTGGAAATCGCCGATGCCGAGACCAGCCTGGGTGTCCCGCGCCTGACGGGGGAAGTGGCCCGCACCACAGGCCAGCTGCGCTTGTTCGCACGCGTGATCAACGAGGGCTCCTACCTTGAAGCCATCATCGACCACGCGGACCCGTCCTCCACCCCGCCCAAGCCGGACCTGCGCCGCATCCTGCGGCCCATCGGGCCGGTGGCGGTCTTCTCGGCGTCGAACTTCCCGTTTGCCTTCTCCGTGGCGGGCGGGGACACGGCCTCGGCCCTCGCCGTCGGCTGCTCCGTGGTTGTCAAAGCCCACTCAGGGCACCTGCGGCTCTCCGAGCGGACCGCCGGGATTGTGGCTGAGGCGCTTCGCGGCGCGGGTGCCCCGGAAGGCCTGTTCGTCCTGGTCAGCGGCCGCGAGGTGGGAACGGCGCTGGTCCAGGACCCCGCCATCAAGGCCGTGGGCTTCACCGGGTCCATTCCCGGCGGCCGCGCCCTGTTCGACCTCGCCACCTCCCGCCCGGATCCCATCCCGTTCTACGGAGAGCTGGGCAGCCTCAACCCGGTGGTCATCACCGCGGCAGCACTGAAGGCCCGCTCCGCGGAACTCGCCGCCGGCCTGGCAGGCTCCTTCACCCTTGGGGCCGGCCAGTTCTGCACCAAGCCGGGCCTGGTGTTCATCCCAGCCGGAACCTCCTTCGCAGCCGAGGTAGCGGACGCCAGCAAGGACAAGCCCGCGGCCGGGATGCTGACCAGCCGCATCGCCGAAGCCTATCCGGACGGGCTGCGCAGCTTCGCAGCCGTGGAGGGCGTGCAGGTGGTGGGCGGCAGCGTTGACCAGGACGCGGCAGCCAACGGGGCTGCTCCGGTGGTGTTCGCCACCACCGCGGCCAAGGTCCTGGAGCGACCCGGGCAGCCGCTAGAAGAATGCTTCGGGCCCACCACCATCCTCATCGAGTACACGGACCAGCAGGAACTGTCTGCTGTCCTGGCGGAGGTTCCCGGCAGCCTGACGGCCACCGTGCACGCAGAGCCGGAGGAGGACATCGCCGCCCTGGTGGAGCAGCTCGCCGGCCTGGCCGGCCGGGTCCTGTTCGACGGCTGGCCCACCGGCGTCGCCGTGAACTGGGCCCAGCAGCACGGCGGCCCTTACCCTGCCACCACCTCGCTGTTCACCTCGGTGGGTGCGACGGCGGTCCGCCGCTTCCAGCGCCCCGTCGCCTACCAGGACGCCCCGGAAAGCGTCCTGCACCCGGCGCTCCGTGACGACAATCCGCTGGGTATCCCGCGCCGTGTGGATGGGGAACTGCGGCTTCCGTAACAACGCCCGCTCACATACTGCAGCTAAACACGAAACGCCCGCTCACTTATGGCCATAAGTGAGCGGGCGTTTCGATTAAAGCTGCAGTATGTGAGCGGGCGCCGGACTAGAGCTGCAAGGTCACGGGGCGTTCCAGCCCGTTCACGGTGGCCACCGGCCAGCGCGGGTCAACAGTCAGGATGTGGAGCCCGGATTCCGTGAGCTGGACCGTGTCCTCGATCTTGACGCCCGGCCCTGACGGGTTCCACGTGAACGCCTGGTCCAGCACCACCGTATCCGTGGCTTCCGACGTGACCCGGGGATCGCGCCCCGCGTAACCGGCGGGCCCGCCCTGATGGTGTTGTTCCCACTGGTCCGCGCCGAAGCCATGCCGGACGTAAGCGGCCTGGATCTCGGTGAAGATCCGGTCCAGCCGGGTGCCGGGAACCGTGGCATCGAAAATATCCGCCTCCACTGCCGCGATGCGGGCCTCGGCGTCGCGCTCCCCGGGAGTGCCGGCGTCGAACCTGATCCAGCGGGTGATGTTGGCCACGAGGCCGTCGCGGCGGGCGCAAACCACCGCCATGGCACGCCGGCCAAGAGGCGCGTGCGTGGCCAAGGGGTGCCGGAACGTGCTGCGGGAGCTGCCATTGCACAGGAGTACCAGCGGCTCTGCACCGGCGGCCACCACCCGGGCAGCCAGCGCCGACACCAGCGCGAATTCGGTGGTGTCCGGGCGGGCGGCGGACAGGACCTCGGTCATGATGCCGGCCACGTCGGCGCTGAGCAGGGCATAGCGGGCGCTTTCCGCCGGAAGCAGCTGCTGGCGCGCGGCGCGCAGTTCGGCGGCCACCTCTGCCTCGGACAGCGGAGGCAGGGCGCCATTGCCCACGGCGGCCGCGGCCTGGTGCAGGTTCGCGTACCAGGGAATGGTATGCAGGTTGACTCCCAGCGGAAGCTCCTCGGCGGCGATCCGGCCGGCTTCGTTGTTGAACGTCACCAGGTGGTCGCCGTCGCGCGCGACGAGCAGGGCGGCGATGGGGTCGCCGGCCAGGCTGATGTGCACCCGGCTGCCGTCCAGGTACCAGGTCAGGGCCGTGTTGGTGGTGAGGAGCAGCGAATCCCGCCCGGCCTCGTCCAGGATGTCCAGCACGCGCCGGCGCTTGATGGCCCGGTCGCCCGGGGATCCGGGAGCCAGGCGGGCCTCCTGCTGGGGAACGGCTGCGGCTGTGGTCTGGGTCATGACGGATCCCCTTGTTCGTTGATCAGTGTTTCGATGTCGGCGGTGGCCAGGAGTCCGTCGGCCACGAAGACGGTGACGTGCCGCCGCACCGGCGCGCCGGGCTCTGCGATGACGGGCGTATCCCAGGCCAGCGACTGCCCGACGCCCGGGTAGCCGTCAACCCGGACAAACCATGGGTCCGTGGAGTCCCCGGCAGCGACGAACACCAAGGTGGCCGGGCCGCCGTCGAACGTTCCCGACCAGGCGAGCCATGGCGCGACGCTGCCGTGGGCCTGTGACTCACCGGAGCCGGCGGGCGTCCAGACGGCAGGGTCCGCGCACTCGGGCAGCCGCCAGAAGAAGCCGCCGTAGCCACCCTCGAACCGGCCGTTGGAGCCCGGACTGCCCAGGCTGACCGGCGTGTTCCCTGCAGGTGACAACGCAAAATCCAGTGACAGCCGCCAGGCGGAGGGTGCGACGGCGGACCACGCCCAGGTGCGTTCCTCGCGGAGCACAGGGGAGCCGTCCGGCCCGTTCCAGCTCAGCGTCTCTTGCAGGACGCCGGGCCGTCCCGCGCCGGCGTCGGCCTGGAAGGATGCGGTGCCGGTGCTTGCGATGCTGCCGTGGTCCGGGCGCCACACGTACTGGCCGGCTTCCCTGGTGTAGGTGCGGCCGCCCCAGAAATTCACCCCGTCCACATCCTGCAGGGCCACGCCGGCGCCCAGATGCCATACGTGGTCAAGGGGCTGGTGGTCAGTCACCACGGTGCCGTTCAGGGTGCGCACCGGGTGGAGGTAGGGGCGCGGGGAGGATACTGCCCTGATATGGCTGCCGTCCTGGTAATCGGCCACCGGGCGGCCCCCAACGGTCAGCGTCCGGACCGGCGGAAGGGGACGGGCCCAGGGCACGCCGAGTTCGGCGAACGTTGCCTGTGCCTTGACGGCGCGCTCCAGCGTTCCGGAGATGTCCTGCACCACCGGATGGGCGTCGTCGCCCTCGCCTTCCCACGTGATGAAGCCGGTGCCGATCGGCGCTGGTGCGGGCGCGGTGCGGATAGCCTCCAGGACGGCGGTGAAGGCTCCGGTGTCTTCCAGCGCGCACAGCAGCGGCGTTCCGTTGGCCCGGGCATCCAGCAGGTTTTCGAGCAGGTCAGTCCGGCCGAAGGACTCCCGGCGCTCGCCGGCCGGGGTGGTGATGACGACGTGGTCCTCCGTGTAGGAAAGGGTGATCTCGCCCAGCGTTCCGTGCACGGTGACGGCCGGGTTGAGCTGTTCGGGGGCGCAGAGCGTCAAGGCACAAAGGAGGGTCTCTCCGCCTGCGGTGCGGATCCGCAGAATGGACGTGTCATCGCTTTCGGTGCTGTTGGCCCGGTACAGGTCCGTTTCCACCGAGCGGACGTCCGCGAGGGTATGCGCGCCCGCCAGATGCAGTCCGGTGGCAACTGCGTGGGCCAGGGCGTTCGTGGCCACCCCGTCCACTACGTCCGTGCCGTCGAGGCTGCGCTTCCCGGCCCAGCGCGAGCGGTTGAAGTACGCCTTGGTCCGCAGCCATTGGCCGGTGGCGCTGAGCCCCAGCACGATGCCTATTTCACCTGCCTCCACCAGGCCCCGGATGGCGGGCAGGGCTTGGGAGCCCAGGCTCTGGAAGCCCACCTGGACCCGGCGGCCGTGGTCCCTGGCCGCGGCCAGGACTTGCTCGAATTGCGCCAGGGATGCCACCGGCGGCTTTTCGACATAGACGTCCATCCCGGCGGACAACGCCGCGATGGCCAAGGGGGCATGCGTCTGGATGGGGGTGGCAATAATGACGACGTCGACGCCAGGCTTGGCGGCCAGCAGCCCGTCCAGGTCCGGGTACACAGCCACTGAGCCGGCCAGGCTGCCGGGCTGCGGCGGGTGGGGATCGGCGACGGCTACCAGTTCCAGGGCGCCGGCCTGTTCGAGCCGGGCCAGGTTGGCGAGGTGCCGTTCGCCGAAGCCGTGCACACCCACCAGGGCAACCCTGGGAAGGTCTGTGGACGGGGACTGCGGATGGGTGGATTCCGCCGAATGCTGTGTGGTCACGTGGGTCCTTGGGAGCGGTGCTGGTTGGGGGGGCAGGTGGTCAGCGTTTTCGCCAGGAAGTCGAGGGCCTCGTCCTGCATGGCCGCCGTGAAGACGTGCCCGCCGGGCCAGAAGCTGCCCGCATACCTGTCGGTGCCGCCGTGCAGGGATTCGAGTAACTGGTGGGCCCGGCGCATCCCGGCTTCCGGGAAGAGCTCGTCAGCAAGGGCGTACTGCACCAGGAACCGGGCGGACCCTGCGCGGGCTGTGAGTTCCGGCCAGTCACCCAGCTTCCACAGCCCGGGAGTCTGCAGCAGCCACGAATGTGCGTCGAGGTACGCGGGGAAGAGGGATTCAAACGTGGTCATCATGCAGGTGACCACGGCGGCCCTGATGCGCGGGCTAAGGGCGGCCAGGGTGAGGGAACGGCCGCCGCCGCCGGAGAAACCGATGCATCCCAGGCTGTCCGCATCGACGCCGGGCAGTGCGGCCAGGACGTCGAGGGCGGCAAGGTCGTCGTGGGCCACCATGCCGGCAAGGCTGGTGCCGAGCAGCCCCGCCGCCTTGGCCACGGTGTCCTCATGGACGCCGGCCGCGGCGTTGTATTCGTCGGCCTCGGAAGGCGCGATGCCGTCCGCCCGCCACTGCGCCTGCCGTGCGTCAACGGCCGCGGCGGTCCGCCATGGCGGGGTGGAGAGGTCAAACCGGCGGCTTCCCCAGGCAAACGTGTCATGGGCAAGGACAGCGAAACCCTGGCGGGCCAGGCCGGTGGCCAGCGCACGGCCGTCATAGTGCCCTGCGCGTGCGGCGGCCGCCGACGGGTGGGTTGTCGGGAGCTCCACGAGCCGGTCCGCACCGCCAAACTTGTTGCCGCCGTGGCAGTGCAGGGCCAGGACGCCTGGCAGCGGTCCGGAATGTCCTGCCGGCCGGACCAGCCAGCCCGTGGTGCGCGGCCCGAAGCCCAACTGCCAGCTCAGTTCGGTGGTGGTGGCGTCGTCGTACGTTTCCTCCCAGTGCACCCGTACGTCCGGCGGCGCGGGCACAGCCGGGACGCCCAAGGCGTCAGAGAGTTCCTGCGCCGCCGCGGTGGACGCCCGGTGGCGGGGACGGGCCCGGACGTAGGCAGGCCAATCGTCGTAGCCGCCGATGGCGCTGGGCCGTGTTGCCGTGATCATGTGCCTGCCCCCTTTCATGGTTGGTGTCTGTTCATCCGTCCGCCGCGGCAACCGTCAGGCGAGGTTTTGGTTGACCTCTGAAATCATGCCTTTGGCAGCGTCCCGAGGCGCGATCTTTCCGAAGAGTACATCCGTGTTGTAACGGTTCAAAACTTCCAGGGTTGCGGATGATCCTGCCGGGAAGGGCTTGGGTGCCGGAACCTTCATGGCCGCGATCCGGTCCAGGTAGGTGGCTTCCTTCTGCTGGGTTTCCTTGAGCAGGGGAGTGATGCCCGCCTTCAGTTCGGTGTTGGCGGGCATGCCGCGGTCGCTCTTGATCTTGGTGGCCGCGTCCATGTTGTTGACCAGGTAGTTGATGAACAGGGCCGCTTCCTTGGGCTGGGCGGATTTGGACGAGATGGCGTATTCCATCGACGAACGCAGCCAGGCCCCCGGCGTCCTGCTTTCGCCGGGAAGTTTCACCATGACCAGCGGGGCGCCGGAGTAGGACGTCATCTGGTTGCTCCAGGAAATCTTCATTCCTTGCTTTCCCTGGCCCATCAGTGTCATCTCAGGCTGGGCGGACCCGTCCTCGACGGTCTGGGACGCTGACGGGGCGCCGCCGGTTTCCATCAGCTTCTTGTTGAGCTCAAACCACTTGGCGAGCGTGTCCTCGCTGATGCCCATCTTCTTGCCGTCGTCGGTGTAGAGCTCCTGGCCATTCTGGCGTGCCCAGACGGCGAGGAAGGAGTCGTTGGCCATGGGGGTCGTGCCGAAGGTGCCGGCCGGCGACTTCTTGGTGATTTCGGCGGCGATCCGTGCGTAGTCGTCCCAGGTCCAGGTTTCGTCGTCCGGCAGCGGCACGCCGGCGGCCTCGAAGACCTTGGGGTCCAGGACCATGGACATGGAGTTGACGCCCGCCGTAATGGTGTACTGCTTTCCGTTGATCTTGCCCAGCTCAACGGTCCCGTCGGCGAACTTCGAGGTGTCGATCTGGTCCTTCACCTTGTCGAGGTCCAGGAGGACGCCGCGGCTGGAGTATTCGCTGGGATAGGCGCCGCTCATGGCGATGACGTCCGGGGTGGTTCCGCCGGCGATCTGGGTGGCCATTTTGTCCCAGTAGGAGCTGAATTCGGTGTTCTCGCCCTGGACCTTGATGGTGGGGTTGGCGGCTTCAAATGCTTTGATGACCTCCATGGTGGTCTTCGCCCTGGAGTCGTTGCCCCACCAGGCGAACCGGATGGTGACGGGATCCTCCGCGGTCCCCACTTTCCCGGCCTGCGGGCTGTTGCCGCAGCCGGTAAGGACCATGGCCAGCGCGGCGGCGGCGCCGGTGATTCCCATGACCGATTTCCTGAGACCAAACCTCATTGTTGTCCCCCTTATTCTGGTGGTCGCGTCCCCTTGGCAGATGCAACAGAAAACGTTTTCTCAAAAACTAACAAAGGGCTGTACAGGAGTCAAGAAACCGTTTACTTTGGTACGGAGCCGCTTTCTAGAACGACGCTCCCGGCGGGCGGAACCGCTCCAGCCCTGACGGGCATGCAGCGGGCCCGCGAAGGGAGTCCCGAACCCCATCGCCTGGCGATGACCGAAACGTGGAGGCCACGATGACCAAAGGAGACCACATGGCCGCAAAGCATATTCCCAGGACGCGCCGTCCGGCCCCGCTGCCGGCCGACGCTTGCCTGCTGTCCGTGATGGAGCAGCAACCGTGAGCGCCATCAGCGAACTGTCTTCGTTGAGCCGGCGGAAGGGCAAAGCCACCGCTGAGGAGAAGAAGGCCAACAGGCGGGACAACAAGGCCGCCTACATTTTCCTGCTCCCGTGGCTGGTGGGTTTGGTGGCCATCACCATCGGCCCCATGTTGATGTCCCTCTACCTTTCGTTTACGGACTACAACCTGCTGCAGCCGCCCGAGTGGACGGGGCTGGACAACTTCACCAGGATGCTCAGCGATGCCCGGCTGCACAACTCGTTGCGGGTTACGTTCACCTACGTCCTGGTGGGTGTTCCACTGCAGCTGGCCGTGGCACTGCTGATCGCGCTCGTCCTGGACAAGGGGCTCCGCGGCCTTCCGTTCTACCGTTCCGTGTTCTACTTGCCGTCGCTGCTGGGCGGTTCGGTCGCCGTCGCCATCCTGTGGAAGCAGATCTTCGGCACCACCGGCCTGGTGAACCAGGTCTTGGCCATGTTCGGCATTCAGGGTCCCGGCTGGATCTCGGATCCCAGCACGGCCCTGGGATCGATCATCCTGCTGCACGTCTGGACCTTTGGCGCTCCGATGATCATCTTCCTCGCGGGCCTGCGCCAGATCCCCAACATGTACTACGAGGCGGCCAGGGTGGATGGTGCCACCACGCTCCAGCAGTTCTGGCGGATCACCATGCCGATGCTCAGCCCGATCATCTTCTTCAACCTGGTCCTGCAGATCATCGGTTCGTTCCAGTCCTTCACCCAGGCGTTCATCGTCTCCGGCGGCAACGGCGGACCTTCGGACTCAACGATGTTCTTCACGTTGTACCTCTACCAAAAGGGCTTCGGCCAGTTCGACATGGGCTACGCCTCAGCCATGGCGTGGGTGCTGCTGCTTATCATCGGCGTCTTCACCGCCATCAACTTCATCGCTTCTAAGTATTGGGTTTTCTATGACGACTAAGCTTGAGACGCTGCCCACCCCGGAGAAGAAGTCCGGGGGCGCCGGCAAGCCTACGAACCGCAAGCCCAGGGTCCGCGAGTCCCGGGGAACGCTGGCCTTCAGCAGGGCCCAGCGCGGTAAATCGCTGATGAAGCACGGGATCCTGATCCTGGCCGGCGGGCTGATGATCTATCCGCTCCTGTGGATGGTGGTCTCCTCGCTGCGGCCGAATGACCTGATCTTCCGTGAACCGGGCCTGTGGCTGAACAGCCTGGAAATGAGCAACTACACCTCCGGATGGTCGGCCCTGACGCACCCCTTCGGCCACTACATGATCAACTCCGCGATAGTGGTGATCGGCTCGATCCTGGGCAACCTGGTCTCATGCTCGATGGCTGCCTACGCGTTCGCGCGGCTGCAGTTCACCGCCAAGAAGCTGTTCTTCGGCATCATGCTGCTGACCATCATGCTCCCGTTCCACGTGGTGATCGTGCCGCAATACATCCTGTTCTCGCAGATCGGCTGGGTGAACACTTTCTGGCCGCTGATCGTTCCCAAGCTGCTTGCCACAGATGCGTTCTTCGTCTTCCTCATGGTGCAGTTCATCCGCGGCATCCCCAAGGAGCTTGACGAGGCCGCGAGGATCGACGGAGCCGGCCATCCGCGCATCTTCCTTCGCGTGATCCTGCCGCTGATGGTGCCGGCCCTGGCCACCACCACGATCTTCACCTTCATCTGGACCTGGAACGACTTCTTCGGCGCCCTGATCTACCTCACGGACCCGGATATGTTCACCGTTCCCGTGGCACTGCGCGCGTTCGTCGACTCGCAGTCCGCCACCAGCTGGGGATCCTTGTTCGCCATGTCCATCGTGTCCCTGCTGCCGGTCTTCCTGGTGTTCCTGTTCGGCCAGCGGTTCCTGATCAAGGGCATCGCCACCACGGGCATCAAGTAACGCCGGGCCGCACCCCGCGCCACGCACCCCCTGCACCACCTGTTTGAACGGCCCGTCGCCAGCGGCGGGCCGTTCGCGCGTCACGGGGCGGATGCACTTCGCCGAACACCTTGTAATACAAGTTTTAGACTTGTAGTATTAGATGCAGAAAGCGCTTTCACGGCCTGAGGCCCTCTTCGAAACCTCGACGGCTCCGCCCCCGGCCACCCCCCAACATCACCGCACCTGGATCAAAGAAGATCGGAGTTACACAGTGCCGCTTTTTCCCCGTCCTGCATCCGCTGCCAAGCAGCCGGCAGGGGCACCACCGTCACGCTCATCGCGCCGAACCCGTACGGCGGGTGCTGTCGCAGCCGCAGTCGCCGCCGTCATGGCCCTCAGTGCCTGCGGCGGTGGAGCAGCTCCGCAGAGCGCCGACGGAACCGTTGAGCTTCGCTTCTCCTGGTGGGGCGGCGACAAGCGCGCCCAGCTGACGCAGGAAGCCATCAAGCAGTTCGAAGCCGAAAACCCCAAAATCAAGATCAAACCCGAATTCGGCGACTGGAGCGGTTACTGGGACAAGCTCGCCACCCAGGTGGCCGCCAACGACGCCCCGGACATCATCCAGATGGACGAGAAATACATCACCGAGTACTCCAGCCGCGGCGCCCTCCTGGATCTGTCCAAGTACGACATCGACACCTCCAAGCTGGATGAGGCGGCCCTGAATGCAGGCAAGAGCCAGAAGGGCCTGACGGGCATCGCGGCCGGCATCAACGCCGCCACCATCCTGGCCAATCCCGCAGTCTTCCAGGCCGCCGGAGTTCCGCTGCCGGATGACACCAAATGGACCTGGGACGATTTCGGCCGGATCGCCGCCGAGATCACCGCGAAGTCGCCCAAGGGCACCTACGGAGCGGCAGCGTACGGAACGG
Source organism: Pseudarthrobacter sp. AG30 (assembly GCF_003116525.1). NCBI lineage: Bacteria > Bacillati > Actinomycetota > Actinomycetes > Micrococcales > Micrococcaceae > Pseudarthrobacter > Pseudarthrobacter sp. AG30. The sequence goes on from NZ_QEHL01000009.1 coordinate 83,532, forward strand.
ATGAGGCCTCCTTGGGCGTCTGGCTCCGGCAGGACGGCAAGTCCCTCTACACATCCGACGGCAAGCTGGGCTTTGAGTCCGGTGACATCGCCGAATGGTGGGCATTCCTGAAGGAGCTGAGCCAGAAGAAGGCGGTGCCTTCCGCATCGGAGGTGGTCGAGGCTGAGGCCGCGCCCCTTGACCAGAGCGGCCTGGCGACCGGCAAGAACGCCATGGCGTTCTGGTGGTCCAACCAGGCGCCTGCCCTGGAGAAGGCCAGCGGCGGAGACCTCAAGATCCTGCGGTTCCCCACCAAGACGGGATCGGCAGCCGATGCGGAGCTTTGGTACAAAGCCTCGCAGTTCTGGTCCGCTTCCTCGCGCACCAAGCACCCGCAGGAAACGGCCAAGTTCATCAACTTCCTGACCAACAACGTCAAAGCCGGTGAAGCGCTCCTGGCGGACCGTGGTGTGTATCCCAACGCTGATGTCCGGGCAGCCATCCAGCCCAAACTGACCCCGGCAGACGTCAAGGTGGTCACCTTCATTGATCAGATCAAAGGCGAACTCGGCGAAGCCCCGGCGCCGCCGCCAAAGGGTGCGGGAGCGATCCAGGAAATCATCAAGCGCTACACCTCGGAAGTCCTGTTTGACCGCTTGTCCCCGGCCGACGCGGGAAAGAAGGCCACGGACGAGATGAAGTCCGCCATCAGCAGCTGATCTTCACACCGCCAATACGGCTCCGGACAACACGGGTGGACGCCTCCCCGCCCGAGGCGTCCGACGGCGGGTGGCAGCTCCGCCCCGGCGGGAACCGATGGTTCCTTTCCGGGGCGGAGGTGTTTAAGGCGCAGTCCACTTTTAACGGGACTGAGCGTTCCGTGGACGGCGGCACCCAAGCCGGTGCCGCCGTCGGCCGTCCTTAGGGCTTTGCCTGGCCCTCCGCCACCACCGCGACGCCGCCGGCAGGAACGGTGCCCGGGAAGGGGCCACCGGTCAGTAGGTCCTGGCCAGTGGCTGAGACGGCGGCATCCGCCCTCGTGTGGTTGATGGCGAACAGGAAGCTGCGCCCGTCGGCGGACAGGCGCCGCACCAGTTCCACCCCGGGATCGGCAGCGGCGACGGGCGAAACGCCCGATTCGGCCAGCAGCTTGTCAACCAGGGCTTCGATGCCGTTGGCGTCCGGGAAGGTGGCCAGGTACCAGGCCGCCCCTGGCCCAACAGGCCGCCGGGTCAGGGAGGGAACCCCCTCCAGCGGGTATTCGGTAAAGGTTTGCACCACCTCGGCGCCGGCAGGGTGGACATGCTCGCTCCAGATGGAAGAGGTGGTCCCGTCGCTCAACTTGAGCTGGGCTCCGGCCAGCAGCGGATAAAACTCCTCCACCCGGACGCCCACGAGATCGCGGAACGCGCCCGGGTAGCCGCCGAGCAGCACATGGTCCTGAGCGTCCACGATGCCGCTGAAATAGCTGACCAGGACCGTGGCCCCGCGCGAAGCCGCGGCGGCGATGGTGGCGGCGTCCTCATCGGACACGGCGTACAGGGTGCACGCCAGCACCAGGTCGTAGCCGTCAAGTGACGCCGACGGATGCACCAGGTCCACGGAGACTCCGCGCAGGACCAGCGACCGGTGAAACGCCCTCAGCAGGTCCAGGTACTTCACGTCGATGCTCGGTTTGGAGTCGATCTCGCTGGCCCACCAGGCCTCGTAGTCGAAGACAATGGCGGCACGCGACTGGACCCGCGAACCGCGCACGGGTTCGAGGCGCTGCAGGGCCGCGCCAAGCTCCACCACTTCACGCCACACCCGCGTGTCCCGTCCCCCGTGCGGCACCATGGCGGAGTGGAACTTCTCCGACCCCGCAAAGCTTTGCCGCCACTGGAAGAACATCACGGCGTCCGCCCCGCGGGCCACGTGGGCCAGCGAATTGCGCAGCATCTCGCCGGGCATCTTGGGTTGGTTGCGCGGCTGCCAGTTGACCGCCGACGTCGAATGTTCCATCAGGATCCACGGGTCACCGCCAGCAATGCCGCGCGTGAGGTCCGCGCTGAACGCGAGTTCCAGGTGGCGTTCCGGGTCCGCGGCCACGAGGTAGTGGTCGTTGGCGATGACGTCCAGGTCTTTGGCCCAGCTGAAGTAGTCCATGGATTTGGTGGCACTTGAGGCCATCAGGTTGGTGGTGCAGGGGATGTCCGGGGTCACCTCGCGAAGGACGGCCACCAGCTCCCGGTAGTAGTCCATCAGCGCCCACGAGCTGAACCGCTGGAAGTCCAGTTGCTGGCCCGGGTTCAGGGTGGACGGTGCGACGGCGGGCGGCAGGATTTCCTCGAAGGAGCCGTAGTTCTGGGACCAGAATGCCGTGCCCCAGGAAGCGTTCAAGGCAGCGATGCTCCCGTACCGGCGTTCAAGCCAGGTGCGGAAGGCGGCTGCGTCCTCTTCGCCGTAGAACTCCGAGACGTGGCAGCCCAGTTCGTTGTCCACATGCCACAGTGCCAGCGCGGGGTGGTCCTTGTAGCGTTCGGCGAGTGCGCGGGTGATCCCGGCGGCGTAGCGGCGGTACACGGCCGACGACGGCGTGTAGTGCCGCCGTGAGCCCGGTCCCAGCACGGTCCCGTCAGCTCTGACCGGCAGGATCTCCGGGTGTTTGCGCACCAGCCAGGCCGGAGGTGCGGCGGTGGCGGTGGCCAGGGCCACTTTCACGCCGATCCCGGCGAGGTTGTCCAGTACTTCGTCCAGCCAGCCGAACTCGTAGTGCCCTTCGGCGGGTTCCAGCAGGGCCCAGGAGAAAATGCCGACGCTGAGGAAATTCACGCCCGCTTCCTGCATGAGGTCCAGATCCTCCAGGCGGACACTGGCGGGCCATTGCTCGGGGTTGTAGTCGCCTCCGAAAGCGATGCCCCCAATGTTGCTCCACACTTTGGACGGGCCGGGGCTTTCCTGCTGTGTCATGGGACTCCTTTGTCAACTGTGAGGCGGGGTTCGCAATGAGGAAACGCTTTCTTGGAAAACGCTTGCCTGGCGGCTTGGAAAACGCTTGCCCATTAATTCGAATGCAGCTATTGTATCGTTTCAGACGCCAGGTTAGCCAGCTCACTACTTACGTTGTAGACCGAGCCAAGGCAGGCACCCAAAGAGCAAGGAGGCTCCCGTGATCAACAGAAGGCATTTCCTCACAACCGTGGCCATCGGCACCGCATCTGCCGCAGCCCTGGCAGCCTGCGGGAACGGAGGCAGCTCATCCGGCCAGACCGGATCCGCTGAAAAACCCGTGACCATCAACTACACCTGGTGGGGCAACGACGACCGCGCCGAGCGGACCCGCAAAGCCATCGCCCTGTTCGAGTCAAAGAACCCGGACATCAAGGTCAACGGCAACTTCACGGATTTCGCGGGCTACTGGCAGAAGCGTGCCACCGAAGCGGCCGGCGGCGGCCTGCCCGACGTGATGCAGTGGGACCTGTCCTACCTGCGCGATTACGGCCAGCGCAACCAGCTCCTGGACCTGGGCACGGTGAAGATCGATACCTCCGCGTTCGAGAAATCACTCCTGCCGTCCGGCCAGATCAAGGGCAAGACCTACGGCATCCCCACCAGCACCAACGCCTTCGCGGTCTACTACGATCCTGCCAAGCTGGCCTCCCTGGGCATCGCCGAACCCACCGGCAAATGGACCTGGTCCGAATTCCAGGCCTTCCTGAAGGAAGTTGGGGACAAGGGCAACGGCAGCCTCTACGGCTCCACGGACTTCACCGGTGTCTGGTGGCAGTTCAACATCTGGCTCCGCCAGAAGAACATCCAGGCCTTCACCAGCGACGGGAAGCTGGGATTCAGCAAGGACGACCTGAAGACCTGGTGGAACCTCAACTCGAAGCTGCGCGGAACCCAGGCCCTCGTGCCGGAAGACAGGGTAACCCAGCTCAAGCCCAAGTCCCCGTTCGGCTCCAACGTCAGTGCCGCCGAGGTCACCTGGGACAACTTCATGGCCGGATACCTGGCTGACAGCGGCGCCAAGCAACTCAAGCTGGTACCGGTGCCCTCGGATGACCCGAACAACCTGGGCCTTTTCCTGAAGCCGTCCATGCTGATGGTGGCCAGCGCCAAGACCAAGTTCAAGGACGCGGCCGCACGCTTCATCGATTTCATGGTCAACGATCCCGAGGTGGGCCAGATCTTCAAGACCTCCCGCGGCGTTCCGGCCTCCAAGACCCAGCGCGACGGCACCACGTTCGATGGCGCCGACAAGCTGGTGGTGGATTACGAGAAGTCCATCGAGCAGTACCTCAAGGACGCACCCGAGCCGCCGATCGTCGGGTTCGGCACGCTGGAAGCATCGTTCGGCCGGATTGCCTCCGACCTCAACTACGGCAAGCTCACCGTTGACGGTGCCGTCGACGCGTGGTTCAAGGAAGCCGAAGACCTCATCAAGCAGAACGCCTGATCCGGCCAGTGCCTGATCGAGTGTTCACGACTGACGGATTGAACTCGTGACTCAAAGCCCAACCCTGAGCAGGCGCCAGGGGCACTCCGGTACCGCGTTGCCGCGCAAGTCGCGGCAGCGCGGGGCGGATGCCCGCGCCGGTTACACCTTCCTGCTGCCCTGGCTGCTGGGGTTCATCGCCCTGACGGTCGGGCCGATGATCTCCTCCCTGTACCTCTCGTTCACCAACTACAACCTGTTCGAGCCGCCCAAGTGGATCGGCTTCGACAACTACGCCACCCTCTTCCAGGACGAGCGCTTCCTGCAGTCCGTGGGCGTGACCCTCTCCTATGTGGTCTTCGGCACCCCGCTCAAGCTCGCCGCGGCCCTGGCGGTGGCGATGCTGCTGAACAGCAAGCGCCGCGGCCAGGGCTTCTACCGGTCGGCGTTCTACGCCCCGTCCCTGATCGGGGCCTCGGTGTCCATCGCGATCGTCTGGAAGGCCATGTTCGGCGATTCCGGGCCGGTGGACCAGGGCCTGTCCTTCTTCGGGATCAACATCGGCGGCTGGGTGGGAAATCCGTCCATGACCATGCCCATGATGATCCTGCTGACCGTGTGGCAGTTCGGCGCCCCGATGGTGATCTTCCTGGCCGGCCTGAAACAGATCCCGGGCGAACTCTACGAGGCGGCATCGATGGACGGTGCCGGTCCGGTGCGGAAGTTCTTCAACATCACCTGGCCCATGCTCTCGCCGGTGATCTTCTTCAACCTCCTGATGGAAACCATCCACGCGTTCCAGATCTTCGCGTCGGCCTACATCATCTCCAACGGTGACGGCGGCCCCGCCGGCTCCACCCTCTTCTACACCCTTTACCTGTACCTGCGCGGCTTCAGCGACTTCCGGATGGGCTACGCCTCGGCCATGGCCTGGCTGCTGGTGATCGTGGTCGGCATCATCACGCTGATCTTCTTCCGCACTTCCAAGTCCTGGGTCCACTACAGCGGTGATGCAAAATGACAACCACGGCAACCCCCGTCCAACCGGCCCCGGGCGCCACCGCCCCGGCCTACAACCCGAAGTCCGAATCCACCACCGCCAAACGCGCCAAGAGCACCATCTTCCACGCCGCAGCCCTCCTGCTGACCTGCGTGGTGCTCTACCCCGCCCTGTGGATGATCGCCTCCGCGTTCAAACCCAACTCGGAAATCGGCGGCCAGAACACCTCGCTGTGGTCCAGCAACTTCAGCTTTGACAACTTCGCCACCGCGATGGACGGCATCGGCGGGGTCTCCACCCTGCAGTTCTTCACCAACTCGCTGATCCTGGCCATCGGCGCCGTCGTCGGCACCATCCTCTCAGCGAGCGTGTCCGCCTACGCCTTCGCCCGGATCAAATTCCCGGGCCGCAGCGTGTTCTTCGGCATGATGATCGCCACCTTGCTGCTGCCGTTCCACGTGGTGATCATCCCGCAGTACATCATTTTCCAGCAGCTCGGTCTGGTGGACACCTATGTCCCCCTGCTCATCGGCAAGTTCCTCGCCGGAGACGCGTTCTTCGTGTTCCTGATGGTGCAGTTCATGCGTAACCTGCCCGCCGAACTCGACGAAGCAGCCCGCATCGACGGCGCAGGGCACGTCCGGATCTTCACCTCCATCATGCTGCCCCTGATGAAACCGGCCCTGATCTCCACCTCGATCTTCTCCTTCATCTGGAGCTGGAACGACTTCCTGGGCCCGCTGCTCTACCTGAACACCCCCGACAAGTACCCGTTGCCCCTGGCCCTGCGCCTCTTTGTGGACCAAACCCAGTCCTCGGACTACGGCGCCATGATCGCCATGTCCGTCCTGGCCCTGCTCCCCGTGCTGATCTTCTTCCTGATCTTCCAGCGGTACATCGTCGAGGGCGTTTCCACCCAGGGCCTCAAGGGCTAACGGTCAACGGAGAGAAAAATGAGCGCCATGGACAGCACCACCCACGTTTCCGGCCACGAGCCCATCCCGGTGAACCGGTTTGCCCTGTTCTCCGAAACCCTCCTGGCAGGCCTGCTGGTGCTGGTGCTGTCCGTCCCGCTGGTAACCCTCCCGGCCGCCTACGCGGCCGGCATCGCCCACCTGGAACGGCACCTGGCCGGCCGGGATGATTCGGTCCGCGGACTCTGGCGCCTCTTCAGGGCGGCCCTGCCCGGCAGCTGGAAGCTGGGCCTGACGACGGCGGCAGCCGCCGTCGTGATTGTCCTGAACCTTCTGCTGGCCTGGGTGGGGCAACTGCCGGGCCGTGGAGTGGTGCTGCCAGCCACCCTGATCCTGGCGGCCGGAGCGGCGATCGTGCTGCTCCGCACCGCCTCGGCCTGGACCGACGCAACCGGCCAAGGCGCCACCGCAGGGGACTCCTGGCGCACGGCCCTCCAGGCCGGGCAGGCAATGACCCTGCGCGACTGGACCGGTTCGCTGCTGCTCGCGGCCGCGCTGTTCTGCGCCGTGGTGTTCGTCTGGATGCTCGCGGCGCTCTTCGTGGTGGTCCCCGGCACCCTCATCCTCGCCGCGGCGGCAGTAAAACTGCGGTCCGGCCGGCCCCGACGCTAGCTGTGCCGTTGCGCCGCGCCCGAACCGAACACCGCGCCCGTACCGATCAACGCGCCCGAACCGATCAACGCGGCCGCCCCGGGCCCGGCCAACCCCGGTGGTACCACCCGCTGAGGCAGCACAACTACCGGCTGTTCCTGGGCATGCAGCTGGCCGGCAGCCTGGGGGTGTGGATGCAGCGCCTGGCCCAGGACTGGCTGGTGCTGCAGCTGACCGGAAGCCCCGCAGCGGTGGGCGCCGCCGTCGCCCTGCAGTTCCTGCCCATGCTGGTGGTGGGCCCGCTGGCCGGGCTGGTAGTGGACCTCTTTCCCAAGCGCCGGATCATGATGGTATGCCAGTCCGTCATCGTGCTGCTGGGCATTGGCCTCGCGGCGTGGGCCGCGAGCGGCACCCTGACGGTATGGGTGGTGTACGCCAGCTGCGTCGCCTTGGGCATCATTGCGGCGGTGGACCAGCCCACCAGGCAGGTGTTCGTCAATGAAGTGGTGGGGGACGCCGCGCTGCGGCCGGCCATCGGACTGAACAATGCGCTGTCCCAACTGGGCGGCATGGCCGGCCCGGCGTTGGGCGGGCTGCTCATCGCCCAGGCCGGACCGGCGGCGGCCTTTGCCGCCAACGCGCTGATCGGCGTGGGTGTCCTGGGCCTGATCATGGCCATCCGGACCAACGAGCTGCATCCGGGCCAGCGCGCCGGACGCGGCCGGGGCCAGGTGCTTGCCGGCCTCCACTATGTACGGGAGCGGCCGCGGCTCCTGCTCCTCATCCTCCTCGCCGGCCTGCTGGGCGCCTTCGGGATGAACGGGCCGGTGGTCCTGGCGGCGTTCGCCGAGCGGGTGTGGCACAACGGCGTGGAAGGCTTCGGCCTCTTCAACACCGTCAGTGCCGTCGGCGCCCTGGCCGGCGCGCTCCTGGCCGCGCGGCTTGGCACCATGGGCCGGAAAGGCATTGTGGCCGCGGCCGGCCTCTTCGGCTTGTCCCAGCTGCTGGCAGCGCTCATGCCCACCGTGGGCCTCTTCACTGCCATGCTGGTGGTGGTGGGCATGATGACGCTGCTGTTCCTCACCAGCGCCGCCACCGCCGTCCAGCTCGAGGCCGGTCCCGCCATCCGCGGCCGCGTCATGGCCCTGTACCTTCCGCTCCTGCTGGGCGGACATGCGCTCGGTGGCCTCCTGGCCGGCTGGCTGACCGAGCAGTTCGGAGTCCGGGCGGGCCTGGTGGCCACCGGCTGCCTGGGCATGCTGTCCGCCATGGTCATCGGCCTCTTGCTCTGGCGGCACGGGCGGCGCACCCGTCCTGCAGTGGCAACTACCGGGGCGTAAAGATCCAGGTGCCGGTGTGCACGCGGATTTCCCTGGCGGCGCCGTCCGCGGTGCCCAACGGGGCGGAAGGTACCGGGGCGGCATCCGCAGTGGGCCCTTTGACCCCGTAGGTGCCGGCGGGCAGCCTCACGGTGGCAGTGGTGCCCGGTGGAACCGTGCACTCCAGCTCCACCGAACTACCGCGCCTGCGCCAGCTCGCCTGTACGTATCCGTTGTCCACCGGGATACTGCCGCGGGCGTGCTCCAAGCGGCACAGCGGCGGTTCAATCACCACCGCGGTGCCGCCGGGGACGGCGTACCGGATGCCGAGCAGGTGCTCGAGGATCTCCTTGAGCACGGATGCGGACCAAGCGTGCGACTGGCTGTAGTCGGTCCCCTCGGCCAGGTCCCAGGCTTCCCAGGTGAATGTGGCTCCGCGGTCCAGGAGCCGTGCCCAGCCGGGCTGGTCTTTGGCGGTGAGGAGGTCCAGGACGGCGTCCATGCGGCCCTGGCGCACCAGGGCACGGACCAGCCGGTGCACCGTCATGGGGCCCTGCCGCATGCCCATTCCGGCGATCCGGGCGGCGTCAGCGTCCGCGTGGCCGGGGTCCGTGATGCCCAGTGAGAGCGGGAAGGACGTGGCGTGCTGGGAGGCGTGGGAACTGGGTGTCCCGTCCTCATGGAGCCCGTCCACCATGACCCCGCCGACGCGCAGCCGGCCGCGGATGGCGCCGGCCAGCGCACGGGCTGCCGTGGCGTAGCGGACGGCGGCGTCTTCCTTGCCGGCCAGGTTGCAGAGCCGTGCCGTTGACACCAGCGCCGAGTAGGCCTGGGCGTTGACGGTGGTCTTGGCCGCGCATTCCATGTCGTAGCCGAACCGGCCGGGTGCGGGCCAGTCCACGATGCCGTGCAGGTAGGGGCCCGAGCCGCCGCCCAGCCTGGTGACCAGTCCCGCCGTCGGGCCTTCCGCCGGAATGCAGCGCATGGCGTAGTCGGCCGTGTCGCACAGGTGGGGGAGCAGTTCGCGGACCAGGCCGGCGTCTCCGGAGCGCAGGTGGTACTCCTCCGCCCACTCCGGCAGCATCAGGGAGAAATCGGGGATGTCGCGCTTGCCGTCGCCGTTGGGATAGACGGCGTTGTACCGGCCCTTGTCCGCCCCGGTGTTCCAGTAGCGGCGGGCTGACCAGGCGAATTCCCGCAGTGCCTGCGCCGTGTAGGCGTGTTCGCCGAAGAACGCCATGGTGGCGTAGGAAATGTTGGCGGCGTCGGCCAGGAACTGGCCTTTTTCCCGGGTGGGAGTATCCACGAACTGCTCCTGGACACCGTAGAGCGCAGAATCGCGCAGCAGCCCGACGACCTCGTCCAGGACGGGGTCGGAACTGGTGAAGCTGCCCTCGCCGGGGTGGCTGCCGTAGACCGTGGTGGCGCCGACGCGTGACACGTCCGCCGCCTCCACGCCCGGCAGTTCCAGGTAGCGGAAGCCGAGGTGGACGGAGGCCCGGAACTGCTGTGGCCCGGCGGTTTGGGTGTAGGGGAAGGACATGTCCGTGTTCTGGCTGGGGGTCTTTCCGGCATCCACCCTGCCGTCCGGGCGCAGGACGTAGCCGGCCCGGAGCATGACCGTGCGCCCCGGGACGCCGGCCAGGAAGTCCACCTCGGGCCGGGCCGGGATGACGCGCCCGAAGTCCGCCACCAAGGTGCCGTCCTCCGCGGCAAGGAACCGCCGCGGTGCCACGAACTCCCCGCCCAGGAACGTCCGGCGGGCGTGCAGCCGGGGAAAGTCCGACGTCGGGTGCCGGCCGGCGCTGATGGCGGCAGGAAGGTCTTCGGTGATGTCCAGGGACGCTGCGGCCTCGCCATCCAGGTGCTCCACGGGGTCGCCCTCGTCATTGCGGTAGCCCGACTGGCGGTACGGGGCCTCGCCGGCACGCCAGCCAGGGCCCGAGACAAGGACGCCGCGCCGTCCGTCGTCGTAATCAACACTCAGCCTGACCAACAGGCCGGGAACACCTGCGGCGCGGCCCTGGCCCGGACCGTACCAGTGGAGGAGGGCTGTCACCGGCACGGGCGTACCGGCCGGATGTGCCGCCAGGACCCCGGTGACGTCGGCGGCATCGAAATACCCCTCGCCGGGGTAGCCGAACGAGGTGGTGCCGAGGCAGGGCGTTCCGGCCACCGAAACCTGCGCGTGGTGGTGTGCCGCCACGAAGAGCCTGGCCCGCCGGACCGTCCCGTCCAGCGCCATGGTGCCCCGGAACAGGGTCCACTCGTCGGGCTGCCGGTGTCCGGTGGTGCGGTCCCATTGTGCCAAGGACGCAAGCGCGTCGTCCTCGGCGGCGTCAAAACGGTGGTCCAGCAGGATGGTTCCGGAACGGCCGGGAACCTCCCCGGTGATTTTGAGCCGCGCATACTCCGCCTGGCTCCGGGGTCCCTGGTGCAGGGCGGCCCTTTCGCCGCTGTCCGCGGATGCCGGTACGTCAACCACCAGCAGTTCCGTTCCGCCCAGCGACACCCGGATGGTCAGCCCGTCGTCGCTGATATCCAGGTCCTGCCACGATCCGGGACCAGGTTGCCGGTCTCCTGCCGGTGCGGCGGTTCCCAGGACCTCGGAATCCGGGGCGGCGGGGGAGGGGATTTCCCAGTCCGGAGTGCGGCGGAGTACCAGTTCTCCGGCCGGGCCCAGTTCGAGCAGCACGCCCGTCCCGGGTCCGCTGCTCCGCAGGATCATGCCGGCTTTGCCCATGACGGGCCGGAGCCGGGCCTGGATCCGGACGCTGCGGACGGCGGGGCACGGCACAGGCAGGAACGGCGAGCCTGCCACCCGCAGGGCGCGGTTGTGGATTTCCAGCGGGGCGCGCCCGCCCGGGGCCCGGCTGATCCAGCCGGCTTGCCAGGACGCGTCCGTCAGGCCGGTGCTGAAGGGGTGCGGGGAAGACCAGGAGCCCGCCCTGCCGGCAGCATCATGGATGCGCACGCGCCAGGCGAAGTCCGAGTCGTCCGCCAGGGCGGGGCCGCCATAGGGCACGCCGCGCTGGGATGCGGAAGCTACCGGACCCGAGCCCCACACCAGCGCGCCCCGGGTGTCCCGGACCTCAACCTCGTAGCCGGTCTGCTGTGCCAGGGCGGGATCGTCGCCGTCGCCCTGGGCCAGCTGCCAGCTGAACGCGGGGGCCGGCGAAGCAGCCAGGCAGGCGGAAAGCCCGTCCGTCAGCAGGTTGGCTGCGTGCAGGTGACCGGCGTCGCGGAACTGGCCGCCCATCAGGAAGCCGGAATATCAAAGGTGGCCGGGGCGGACACGGCCCAGGGGAGTCCCAGCTCGCTGAAGGTGGCGTGCTCCCGGCCCGCACGTTCCAGCGCGGCCTCAATACCTGTTACGACGGCGTGGGCTGAGTCGCCGTCGCCCTCCCACCGGACGTGGGCGGGATCGATGGGGGAGGGCAGCGGCGCCGTCCGGACCGCTTCCAGCACCAGCATGAAGGCCCCGCTGTCCAGCAGGCTGCTGGTGAGCGGAACGCCGGTGGCGCGGTGGGCCAGCAGGTTCTCGGTGAGGTCATCGCGGCCATACGTCTTTTCGCTGCGCCCGGCTGCGGTTTCAATGCTGAGCCGGTCCTCGGTGTAGTGGAACACGGCGGTGCCGGCCGAGCCCTGCAGGGTCACGCAGGGCTCAACGGATTCGGACGCGCAGATGGTCAGCGCGCAGGTGATGGGCAGGCCTGGAGTGGTGCGGATCCGGATCACGGAGGTGTCATCCGATTCGATGTCGTTGGCCCGGTACAGCTCGGTCTCCACGGATGCGATGTCAGCGGTGGTGCGCGCCCCGGCAATCCGGAGGGCGGTTGCCACGGCATGCGCCAACGGATTGGTGGCGACGCCGTCCACCACGTCCACGCCGTTGATGCTGCGTTTCCCGGCCCAGCGCGAGCGTTTGTAGTAGGCCCGGTCCCGGACCCAGCGGCCGGTGGCCGAGATGCCCTCCAAGGTGCCGATGGTGCCGGCCGCGAGCAGTTCCTCGATGGCCCGCAGGGCGTGCGAACCGAGGCTTTGGAACCCGATCTGGACACCGCGCCCGGAATCCTCCGCCGCGGCACACAGCCGGTTGAAATCGGCAAGGGACGCGACGGGGGGTTTTTCCAAGTACAGCTCCGCGTCCGCGGCAAGGGCAGCCAGGGCCAGCGGGGCGTGCGTCTGGATGGGGGTCGCCACGATGACCAGGTCGAGGTCCCCTGCGGCCTGGAGGAGCTCGTCGAGCCCGGGGTGGATGGCGGCCGACGGCGGCACGGCACCTGGCGCGGGCGGCTGCGGATCGGCAACCGCCACCAGCTCGACGGCGCCTGCCGCCTGCAGGCGTTCAAGGTTCCGGAGGTGATGGGTGCCAAAGCCGTGCACGCCCACCAGTGCCACCCGCGCCGCAGTCCCCGGGGCGGTTCCGGCGCCCTTGCCGGCCGCTTCCGTTGCCGTTCCCATGGTTCTCCGTCCTGCCCGTCCGGGCACCAGCCTGTAGCGCCCGCCATCTGTCAGCAAGCGCTTTCCACCGTTCAGTGTGCGGCATGGAGGCATTGCCAGTCCAGCTATGTAACGATTCAAAAATTCACTTGACCGAGATGCCGGTGCGGGTCTAGATTTTCGAGAAACCGATTACCAGCGTGATGCGGGACACTTTCCGCTTCGCCTCTGCAACGATGGAGAACAGAAGGGAGCCCAGCCATGCTGTCTGGGACCTTCAGTGCGCGTGCCTATTCATTCTTTGACACGCTCGCATGGATTGCGGGCCTGAACCTGCTGTGGATCGTGTTCACCCTGATGGGTGGCGGCATCCTTGGTGCCGGGCCGGCCACGGCCGCGGCGCAGATCCTGGTGCGCAAGCGGGCCCGGGGGGAGGCGGCTCCGCTGGTGCGCGGATTTGCTGCCGGATACACCAGGAATTTTGGCCGCGCGAACATCCTTGCACTGCCGGTCATGGCCGTCTCCGTTGCTCTTGCCCTGAACTGGAACTACTTTTCGGCGGGGCGCGGGCTCTTCGCGCAGCTCATGGCGGCAGGCATCTTTGTTGCCGCAATCTTCCTGGCCGGCGCAGCGTGCTACGTGTTTCCCCTGTATGCCCGCTACGAACTGCCGCTGCGGCAGTACTTGCTGACGTCGTCGCGCTTTGCCGTGCGGCATCTTGCGGGAACCGTCATCCTGCTGTTCGTCACCGCCGCCGCGGCGTACGCCAGCGCGGCGCTCCCGGGCCTGATTCCGTTCTTCAGCATCGGAGCCTGGCTCTTCCTGACCGGCTGGCTCTGCGACCGCTTCTTCACCGCGAATGACGAATCGGTAGCCGAAGCGCTGGCAGTGGAACCGGACGGCCGGGCCGCCCTGCAGGGAGCCTCCACCGCCTGACCGCCCTCCTCCCGGGTGCGGCCAGGCCATGCCCGGCTTCTAAATGAAACGTATCAATACTGGCCCTAAGGCCCAATGAACCCCAATGAAGTGGAAAAGGAAGAATATGATCCGCAGGAAACTTTCCCTGGCCGCCGCCGTCGTCACCGCCGCTGCCCTGTCCCTCACGGCCTGCAGCGGAGGTGACGCCCCGGCCGCCGACCTCACCTCGGTGTCCATCATGGCGCCCTTCCTCGAGGCGCAGCCGCCCGGCGCGGACGGCGCAGTGCAAAAGAAGCTGGAGGAGATCACCGGCAAGCAGGTAAAGATCAACTGGGCTCCCAACGCCTCCTACGAGGACAAGACCAACATCACCTTGGCAGGATCGGACATCCCGCAGGTCATGGTGATCCAGGGCAAGAGCCCCGGGTTCGTCAAGAACGCCCAGGCCGGTGCCTTCTGGGACCTCACCGGCAAGCTGGACAAGTACCCCAACCTCAAGACCACCTACCCGGACATCCAGCAGAACGCCAGCGTCAACGGCAAGGTCTACGGCATCTTCCGCGGCCGCGCCCCGATGCGGACCGCGGTCATGTTCCGGCAGGACTGGCTGGACAAGCTGGGCCTGCAGCCGCCCAAGACCGTGGAGGACCTCTACAAGGTGGCCAAGGCGTTCACCGAGCAGGACCCGGACGGCAACGGCAAGAATGACACCTACGGCATCACGATTCCCAAATGGGGCGCGCTGGGAAGCAACAGCCCCTACGACGTCATCGAGGAATGGTTCGGGGCCGGCAACCGCTGGACCGAGCGGGACGGAAAGCTGGTACCCAGCTTCGAGACCGACGAGTTCCTCCAAGCGGACCGCTTCATCAAGAAGATGGTGGATGAGAAGCTCATCAACCCCGACTTCGCCACGTTCGACAGCACCAAATGGAATGAACCATTCTTCAACGGCAAGGGCGGCATCATCGTGGACGTCGATTCCCGGGTCAGCGTCCTCATCAACCTGTTCAAGCAGGCAGATCCCAACAACTTCCAGAACAAGGTGGGCTTCGTGGGCAACCTCGAAGGCCCCGACGGCAAGCTGCACGCCCACCCCACCGACGGCTACTCCGGCTTCCTGGCCGTCCCGAAAGCCAGTGTCCGGACGGAAGCCGAACTGGACAAGGTCCTGGAATTCCTGAACACCCTCAACGGCAAGGACGCCGGCATCCTCCTGAACAACGGCATTGAGGGCGTCAACTTCACGGTGGTGGACGGCAAGGCCGCTCCGGTCAAGCCGGAAACGGACGCCAGCAAGGCCGTCACCACGGACATCAAGAGCTACGCCCAGCTGGGCATGAACGTTGCCGGCAACCAGTTCTACCCGGTCAAGCAGGCCAGCGACTACGAGCAGCAGGTCTTCGACAAGCGCACCGACGTCATGGCGGAGGACCTCAAGAGCGCCGTCTACAACCCGGCAGCGCCTTACGTTTCCGCCACCTATGTGGCCAAGGGAGCCCAGCTGGACAACATCGTGGCCGATGCCCGGATCAAGTACCTGGCGGGCCAGATCGATGAGCAGGGGCTCAAGGACGCCATCAAGCTGTGGAACACCAGCGGCGGCGACAAGGTCAAGGAAGAGATCAACAAGCTCTGGCAGGACAACAAGTAAATGGCAGCCCCCGTTGTCGAGGCTGAGGCACGGGCGGCCAACCGGCCGCCCGTGCGGGAACGGAAGAACCGCAGGTTTTCCGTCCATTTCGCGCACTACAAGTGGTTGTACCTGCTGCTGCTGCCAGGCGTGGTGTACTTCGCGGTGTTCCGGTACGCCCCCATGTATGGCGTATCCATCGCGTTCAAGGATTACGTCCCGTTCCTGGGGGTAAACGGCAGCCCCTGGGTGGGAGTGCAGAACTTCACGGATTTCTTTGCCAACCCGGATTTTCCCCGGCTGTTGGGCAACACCCTGATCCTGGCATTCCTGAACCTGGGCATCGCCTTCCCGCTGACCATCGTCCTGGCCCTGCTGCTCAATGAGGTACGCCTGTCCGTCCTCAAGCGCACGGTCCAGACCCTGGTGTACATCCCGCACTTCCTGTCCTGGACCATCGTGGCGTCCCTGAGCTTCCTGCTGTTCGCCCTGGACATCGGCCCGCTGTTCCAGTTCCTGAACAACGTCATGGGCACGAACATCGATTTCCTGTCCGATCCCGCGTGGTTCCGGCCCCTGATCGTGCTGCAGGACATCTGGAAGAACACCGGCTGGGGCACCATCATCTTCCTGGCCGCCCTGGCCACGGTGGACCAGGACCAGTACGAGGCCGCCATCATCGACGGCGCCGGCCGGTTCCGCCGGGTCTGGCACATCACGCTTCCCGCGATCCGGTCCACCATCATCGTGATGCTGATCCTGGCCATCGGGCAGATGCTCAACACCGGCTTCGAACAGATCTACCTGATGACCAACGCCCTCAACCGCGAGGTGGCGGACGTCTTTGACACCTACGTCTATTTCGTGGGCATCACCCAGGGCGCCTACAGCTACTCCACGGCAGTGGGCCTGTTCAAATCCCTGGTGGGCATCGTGCTGATCTTCGGCACCAACTGGCTGGCCAAACGATTCAACCAGAGCGGACTGTTCTAGCCATGAAAATCCACAACACCCGCGGCGGCCGGGTTTTCGACGCCGTCAACTATGTGTTCCTTGCCCTGATCGGCATCATCACCCTGCTGCCGTTCGTCTACGTCTTCGCCGGGTCCTTCGCCACCGAAGCGGAGATCACCCGCCGGGCATTCTTCGTCTGGCCCGAGAAATTCACCCTGGGCTCCTACGAGTACATCTTCGCCACCCCGGCGTTCACCCGCGCCCTGGTCACCACCATCCTGGTCACCGCCGTGGGCACCTTGGTCCAGCTGGCCTTCACCGTGACCATGGCCTACCCGCTGGCCAAGAAAAGCCTGCGTGGCAGGAACGTCATCCTGTCGCTGGTGGTCTTCGCCATGGTCTTCTCCGGCGGCATGATCCCCACCTTCCTGCTGGTCAAGGACCTGGGCCTGCTCAACTCTTACTGGGCCCTGATCCTGCCGGCGGCCATCAACCCCTTCAGCCTGATCATCATCAAGAACTTCTTCCAGGAACTCCCTGCCGAGCTTGAGGAATCGGCCAAGATGGACGGCGCCACCGAGATCGGCATCCTCTGGCGGATCCTGCTGCCGCTGTCCAAGCCGGTGCTCGCAACGTTCGCGCTCTTTTACGCCGTGGGGATCTGGAACGACTTCATGTCCCCGTTGCTGTACCTGAGCGACAACTCCAAGTGGACGCTGCAGATGTACCTGCGGCAGGTCACCGCCGCCTCGGACCTCCTGGGCACCGGCAACGTGGACCCCAACTACATCCCGCCGGAACAGGGCATCAAGTTTGCGGTGATCGTGGTGGCCACCCTGCCCATCCTGATCTTCTATCCGTTCCTGCAAAAGCACTTTGCCAAGGGCATGCTCATCGGCTCCGTCAAGGGCTGACCCCGTACTGGAGGAAGCACACCATGAAAATCCTGCTGGCCGGCGACTCCACGGTTGCCGACTGCCCCACCCAAGAGTTCCCGATGAGCGGTTGGGGAGCGCAACTTCCGCCGCATACCTACCGGTGGGGCTCGGTGCACAACTTCGCCAAAGGCGGGGCAAGCACGGAATCCTTCCGCGACGAGGGACTCTGGGCGGACCTGCTGGCCGAGGCCGGGCCCGGCGACGCGGTGCTCATCCAGTTCGGCCACAACGACCAGAAGAAGCAGCACCTCGCCGCGCGAACCGGATACGCGGCCAACCTGCGCACCATGGTGGACGAGGTGCACGGGGCCGGCGCCGCGCCGCTCCTGTGCACCTCGGTGGAGCGGCGGCACTTCCTCGACGCCAGGCACCAGGGCGACGGCCCGGCGTCGGGCGCTGTCCTGGAGGCAAGCCTGGAGGACTACCCCGAGGTGGTCCGCGAACTCGGCCTGGAACTGGGGGTGCCGGTGGTGGACCTGAACGCCTGGACCCGGGACCTGTACCTGCGGCTGGGGCGCGACAGATCGCGGAACCTCTTCTGCCACTTCGCGCCCGGTGAGCACGCCCGCTGGCCGGGTGGTCTGGCGGACAACACCCACTTCTCGCAGCAGGGTGCCATGCTGGTGGCCGGGGAGGTGGCCCGGCAGCTTGGCCGGCTGGGATACGGAGTCCTTGAGCCGGCATTGGGTACGACGTCGGGACAGGGCTAGGTGGACGCCGCGGGCTTGGAAACGGGCGTCCTCTACAGCAACCCGCTGGCAGGCCCGGACGATGTCGCCGGCTGGGTGGCGGAAGGGCCCTTGGGCCTCGGCAGACACAACGGCGCCCTGGAGCTGTCCGGCACCCTGGATGACGGCGAGTTCGGCGACCATGCGCACTGGACCTTTTGGTGCCCCGAGGAGTTTCCGGACGGCATCCGCATCAGCTGGGACTTCCTGCCGCTCGCCGAACCGGGCCTGGCCATGCTGTTCTTCGCGGCCGCCGGACAGGGCGGGCTGGACCTTTTCAGCCCTTCGCTCGCGCCCCGGACCGGGTACTACCCGCAGTACCACTCGGGGGACATCGATGTACTGCACGTTTCCTACTTCCGGCACAAACACCAGTCCGAGCGCGCCTTCCGCACGTGCAACCTCCGAAAGAGTGCCGGCTTCGAACTGGTGGCCCAAGGGGCGGATCCGCTGCCGCCCACGGAAGACGCCGCCGGCTTCTACCGCCTCAACGTCGTGAAAGAAGGGCCACGGGTGGAGTTCGCCATCAACGGGTTGAGGCTCTTTCAGTGGCACGATCCGTCGGACAAAGTGTTGGGCGGCGGCCGGATCGGATTCCGCCAGATGGCACCGCTGCGCGCCGCCTACCGCAACCTGCTGGTGGAGAAGGTTTAGGTCGCTTCCGCACTGAGGCAAGATAGGAGGCGTACATCTGCCCACTGGAGGGAGGCGGGACATGGAACCCGTATTGGTCGACGGCGGCAAGGGGACGGTGGAGCTGGGCCCGGACGGCATTCTCCATCTCATCTGGGAGCCCAAGGTACGGATCGAAGTCCACGATGCGCAGGCAGCAATGGCCACGGTCAACGACATCGCCGGCGACGGCAGCTACCCCATGCTGGTGGACATGGCCACCACGGAGTCTGTCAGCCGGGAAGCCCGCGGGGTCTTCTCCATCCCGTGCGCGGCCAACCGCATCGCCCTGCTCGGGGCAAGCCCGGTGGACCGGATCATCGCCAACTTTTTCCTGGGTGTCCACATTCCGCCGTGCCCCACGCGCTTCTTCACGTCCCGGTCCGAGTCCATGAAATGGCTGCTGCAGCAGGACAAGTAGCGGACCCGCGGCTCAGCCGGCTGCCGGCGCGGCCGTGCTCTGCCGTACCACCAGCTCGGGCGTGAACACTACCGCCCGGTGGACAGGGTTTTGGGATTCCACTTCTTCGGACAACAGCTCGATCGCCGTCCGCCCCAGCAACTCGGTGGGCTGGCGGATGGAGGACAGGGGGACCACGGCGGAAACCGCAAAATCGATGTCGTCATAACCAATCAATGCCACATCCTCCGGGATGCGGAAGGTGTGCGTCATGGTGAGGGACTGCATGACGCCCAGGGCCAGGAGGTCGTTGGCGCAGAAAATTCCGTCCGGCAGCTCCGCGCGGCCCCGCTGCACCAGCATGTCGCCCACGCTTCGGCCGGCAAGGACCGTCTGGCCCTCCGAGTCCAGCACCTCCAAGGTGGCGTCCGGTTCCTCCTTGACGGCTCGGCGGGCGCCTTCGAGGCGGTCCGCCACCTGGCGGATGGAGGTGGGGCCACCCACGAAGGCGAGCCGGCGGCGGCCGGTGTCCAGCAGGTGCCGGGCTGCGAGGTAACCGCCTGCGTCGTCATCCACTGCCACGGAGCTGAACTTGGATTCGTCAGCCAGCCGGTCCACCAGGACGGTGGGGACGCCGCGCTCGCGGAGGAGGTCCAACCGGTCCGTGACATCGCCTACCGGGGAAATCAGCAGGCCCTGAACGCGCTGCTCCTGGAAGAGGTCGATGTAATTCGCTTCGCGGCCGGCGTCGTGTCCGCTGTCCCCGAGCAGCACGGCGCTGCCCTGGAGGGCGGCGGCGTCCTCGGCCGAGCGGACCACGGAGGTGAAGAAGGGGTTGCCCACGTCCAGGACAATGAGGCCGATGGTGCGGCTGTGGCCAACCCGGAGCTGGCGGGCGGCATCATTGCGGACGAAGCCCAGCTCGTCGATGGCCCGCAGGACCCGTTCCCTGGTCCGCTCCGATACCCGGTCCGGGTAGTTCAGGACGTTCGAGACCGTTCCCACGGCCACGCTTGCGTGGGTGGCGACGTCCTTGATACTTGCTGTCCGGTTCATCGAATCTCCGTGCTGGTCTGTCCGCGGCCGGGTGTCCCGCGCGGACGATCAAAAGTTCTCTGCCATTGCTTGACACCTGCTCAGGTTCAACTGTACTTTGAATCGTAACAATGAAACGATTCAAAAAAGCGCGAGTTTGAACAGGAGAACCAATGAGGGTCTGTTTCCGTTCCTCGGTCCAGCCGGCGCTCATCGACGAGTACCGCCGCCGGCACGCAGCGGTATGGCCGGAGATGCTGATCGCCCTCAAAGAAGCCGGCTGGCACAACTATTCGCTGTTCCTGGGAGACGACGGGCTCCTGGTGGGGTACGTGGAATGTGACGACTTCGACGCCGTCCGCGCCCGGATGGCCCTGACGGAGGTCAACGCCAGGTGGCAGGCGGAAATGGCAACACTCTTTGAAGACTCCGGCCAGTCGCCCGATGAGGGGTTCCGCGTGCTGGAGGAAGTCTTCAACCTTGACAGCCAGTTGGCGGCCAGCGCATCCGCAGGCTGACCGCCTGCGCGCACAACTTTCGCACCAACAGCAACAGGGCTCCAGCAGCGGGGCACCACAACCACACGAACCACACACCGGAAAGAACATCATGAACGACGTAGCAACGGCGCTGGGCAGGCTCGAGGAGCTTGCCATCGAGGTCCCCTCGTGGGCCTATGGAAATTCAGGCACGCGGTTCAAGGTGTTCGGTACGCCCGGCACGCCGCGCACGGTCCAGGAAAAGCTGGCCGATGCCGCCAAAGTCCACGAACTGACCGGGCTGGCCCCCACCGTGGCCCTGCACATCCCGTGGGACAAGGTGGACGATTACGCAGCTCTGAAGGATTACGCCGCCGGCCTGGGGGTGGGGCTGGGCACCATCAACTCCAATACCTTCCAGGATGACGAGTACAAGTTCGGTTCCCTGACCTCCTCCAACGAGTCGGTGCGCCGCCGCGCCATCGAGCATCACCTGGACTGCATCCAGATCATGCACGCTACGGGCTCACGCGACCTGAAGATCTGGTTGGCGGACGGCACCAACTACCCGGGCCAGGACGATATCCGCGGCCGGCAGGACCGGCTGGCCGAATCCCTGCAGGAAATCTACGCGGCCCTGGGGGATGAACAGCGGCTGGTGCTGGAGTACAAGTTCTTCGAACCGGCTTTCTACCACACCGATGTCCCGGACTGGGGCACGTCCTACGCGCAGACCCTGGCACTTGGGGAGAAGGCGTTCGTCTGCCTGGACACCGGCCACCATGCCCCCGGCACCAACATCGAGTTCATCGTGATGCAGCTGCTTCGCCTGGGCAAGCTGGGGTCCTTCGACTTCAACTCGCGCTTCTACGCCGACGACGACCTGATCGTGGGCGCCGCCGATCCGTTCCAGCTCTTCCGCATCATGCACGAGGTGATCCGTGGCGGCGGTTTCGGGAAAGAGGCCGGCGTCGCCCTCATGCTGGACCAGTGCCACAACCTGGAGGAGAAGATCCCGGGACAGATCCGCTCGGTCCTCAACGTCCAGGAGATGACGGCCCGCGCCCTGCTGGTGGACACCACCGCCCTGGGCGAGGCACAGCGCACCGGCGACGTGCTGGCCGCGAACGGCATCTTCAACGATGCGTTCTACACCGACGTCCGGCCCATCCTGGCTGAATGGCGTGAATCCCGCGGCCTGCCCGCGGACCCGATCGCTGCCTACAAGGCCAGCGGCTACCAGAAACAGATCAACGAGGACCGCGCAGGCGGCCAGCAAGCCGGATGGGGCGCATAAAGGGCATGAACATGCAGAACGCAGCCAAGACTGTTGAAGACCTGATTTCCCGTTCCAACCGCCTCGGCGCGGACAAGCGGAACACCAACTTTGCCGGCGGCAACACCTCCGCCAAAGGCATCGAGAAGGACCCGGTCACGGGCGAGGACGTCCAGCTGTTGTGGGTGAAGGGGTCCGGTGGGGACCTGGGCACGCTGAAGCCACAGAACCTGGCCGTGCTCCGGCTGGACCGGTTGACCGCCCTGAAGAACGTGTACCCGGGCGTTGAGCGTGAAGACGAGATGGTGGCGGCTTTCGATTATTGCCTGCACGGCAAGGGCGGGGCCGCACCGTCGATCGACACGGCGATGCATGGTTTGGTGGACGCCGCCCATGTGGACCACCTGCACCCGGACTCCGGCATCGCCATTGCCACCGCCGTTGACGGGGAAGCACTGACCACCAAGATCTTCGGCAACAAAGTGGTCTGGGTTCCCTGGCGCCGCCCCGGTTTCCAGCTGGGCCTGGACATCGCAGCGATCAAGGACGCCAACCCGCAGGCCATCGGCACCATCCTGGGCGGCCACGGCATCACCGCCTGGGGCGCCACCAGCGAAGAAGCGGAAGCCAATTCCCTGTGGATCATCGACCAGGCCGAAAAGTACATCGCAGAGAACGGCACGGCCGAGCCCTTCGGCGCCAAGCTCCCGGGTTACGGCGCTCTGCCGGAAACCGAACGCCGTGCCAAAGCCGCAGCGTTGGCACCGGTGATCCGCGGCCTGGCCTCCACGGACAAGCCGCAGCTGGGGCACTTCAGCGACGACGCCGTCGTCCTGGACTTCCTCGAAGCCGCCGAGCACCCGCGCCTGGGCGCCCTGGGTACCTCCTGCCCGGACCACTTCCTCCGCACCAAGGTCAAGCCGCTGATCCTGGATCTTCCGGCCGACGCCTCCATCGAGGATTCGATTGCCCGGCTGCAGGAGCTCCACGCCGACTACCGCGAGGACTACCAGGCGTACTACGACCGCCACGCCGATGCCGATTCGCCGGCGCTGCGCGGCGCCGACCCGGCCATCGTGCTGGTGCCCGGCGTGGGGATGTTCTCCTTCGGCGCCAACAAGCAGACCGCCCGGGTTGCCGGCGAGTTCTACATCAATGCCATCAACGTCATGCGCGGCGCCGAGGCCATCTCCACCTACGCACCCATCGAGGAATCCGAGAAATTCCGGATCGAATACTGGGCGCTGGAGGAAGCCAAGCTGGCCCGGATGCCAAAGCCCAAGTCGCACGCCACCCGCATTGCGCTGGTGACCGGCGCGGCATCCGGGATCGGCAAGGCCATCGCCACCCGCCTCGCCGCGGAAGGCGCGTGCGTGGTCATCGCCGACCTGAACCTCGAGAATGCGCAGAATGTGGCCGAAGAACTCGGCGGCCCGGACGTTGCCATCGGCGTCCAGGCGGACGTCACGGATGAGGCCCAGGTCGCCGCGGCGATCGACGCCGCCGTCCTGGCCTTCGGCGGCGTGGACCTGGTGGTCAACAACGCCGGACTGTCCATCTCCAAGCCGCTGCTGGAAACCACCGAAAAGGACTGGGACCTGCAGCACAACGTCATGGCCAAGGGCTCCTTCCTGGTGGCCAAGGCCGCCGCGAAGGTCATGATCGCGCAGGGCTTGGGCGGGGACATCATCTACATCTCCTCCAAGAACTCCGTGTTCGCCGGCCCCAACAACATCGCCTACTCCGCCACCAAGGCAGACCAGGCCCACCAGGTCCGGCTCCTCGCGGCCGAACTGGGTGAGCACGGCATCCGCGTCAACGGCATCAACCCCGACGGCGTGGTCCGCGGCTCCGGCATCTTCGCCGGCGGCTGGGGCGCAAAACGCGCGGCGGTCTACGGCGTCGACGAGGAGAAGCTGGGCGAATACTACGCCCAGCGCACACTGCTCAAGCGCGAAGTCCTGCCCGAGCACGTAGCCAACGCGGCCGCCGTCCTCACCAGCAACGAACTGTCCCACACCACCGGCCTGCACATCCCCGTGGACGCCGGAGTGGCCGCAGCCTTCCTGCGATGAGCACGCACGTTCCAGGCGTTGACGGTGCTGGTTCCGGCGCCGGCGTCTTCGCCGCCGTGGACATCGGTGCCTCGTCCGGCCGGGTCATGCTGGGCCGCGTGACTCCCGGCGCCGGGGTGTCGCTGGAGACCGTCCACCGCTTCCCCAACGGAGTGGTGGAGATCGATGGCGGCCTCCGCTGGGACTTCGACGCGTTGTTCGCCGAAGTCCTTGCCGGCCTTAGGGCTGCGGCCACCGTGGCCTCGGCACAGGGGGAAACCATTGCCAGCATCGGTATTGACACCTGGGCCGTGGACTACGGCCTGGTGACCAAGGCCGGCCGGCTGGTGGCGCAGCCATTCAGTTACCGCGACGACCGCAGCCGGGCCGCAGTGGCGCCGGTCCACGCCAAGCTGGACCCCGCGCGCCTCTATGCCACCACGGGGTTGCAGTTCCTGCAGTTCAACACCATCTACCAGTTGGCCGCGGAACAGGACCTCGACGGGCTGCAGGCCCTGCTGATCCCGGACCTGATCGCCTTCCTGCTCACGGGCATCCGCCGGACGGAAGCCACGAATGCCTCCACCACCGGGCTGTTCGACGCCGTGGCAGGGGAGTGGGCTACCGAGTTCTTCGCTCCACTGGGCTTACGGAAGGACCTGTTCCCGCCGCTGATCCAGCCCGGTGAAACTGTCGGCACGCTGCTGCCGGAGATTGCCGCCGCGGTGGGGCTTACCCAGGACACGAAGGTGGTGGCCGTCGGCTCGCATGACACCGCATCCGCCGTCGCCGCGGTCCCTGCGGAGAAGGATGCCTTCGCCTACATTTCCTCCGGCACGTGGTCGCTGGTGGGACTGGAACTGAAGCATCCGGTCCTGACCGAGGCCGGCCGGGAAGCCAACTTCACCAATGAACGCGGGGTGGACGGCACCATCCGGTACCTGCGCAACATGGGCGGGCTCTGGCTGCTCAGCGAATGCCAGCGGACCTGGGCCTTGGAGGGCTTCCGGCCGGAACTGACCGCCCTGCTCACGGCGGCCGCGGCCCTTCCTGCCGGTGGTCCGGAAGTGAACGCCGATGATCCCTACTTCATCGCTCCCGACAACATGCCCGAGCGCATCCGGGCGGCGGTCCGGCGCACCGGTGAGGTCCTGCCCGACGATCCTGCGGCGATCACCCGCTGCATCATGGACAGCCTCGCCAGTGGTTACGCCCGGACCATCACCGCTGCCGAACGCCTTGCCGGCCGTGCCGTGGAAGTGGTCCATGTGGTGGGCGGCGGTTCGCAGAACACCCTGCTCTGCCAGCTCACCGCCAACGCCACCGGACGTCCCGTCATCGCCGGACCCGTGGAAGCCACTGCCCTGGGCAACGTGCTCGTACAGGCCCGCGCGGCCGGGGCAGCCGCGGGCGGGCTGCCGCAGCTGCGCGAAATCATCGCGACGGGAACGAGCCTTCGCCGCTACGAACCCGCGCCCCTGCCCGTGAACGCCGCCAGGAATTGAACCCATGAAGATCGCACTTTTCGCCACCTGCATCGTGGACGCCATGTATCCACGCGCCGCCCAAGCAACGGTGGCGGTCCTTGAACGCCTGGGCCACGAAGTGGTCTTTCCCTCGGGGCAGGCCTGCTGCGGGCAGATGCACGTCAACAGCGGCTACCTCAAGGAAGCCCTTCCCGTGGTGGCCAACCACGTGCGGGCCTTCGAATCCGAAGATTACGACGTCGCCGTGGCGCCGTCCGGTTCCTGCGTCGCCTCGGTGAAGCACCAGCACCCCATGGTGGCCCGGCACGCGGGGGACGCCGCCCTGGAAGAGCGGGCTGACGCCGTCGGAAAGAAGACCTACGAACTCTCGGAACTCCTGGTGGACGTCCTGGGCGTCACCAACCCGGCGGCGCAGCTGGGCTCTTACTTTCCGCACACCGTGACGTACCACCCGTCCTGCCACGGCATGCGGCTGCTCACGCTGGGTGGCCGGCAGGCCGGGCTGCTGCGGGGTGTCAAGGGCCTGGAACTGGTGGACCTGCCGGAAGCGGACCAGTGCTGCGGCTTCGGCGGCACGTTCTCCGTGAAGAATGCCGACGTCTCATCCGCGATGCTGGCGGACAAAACAGCGAACATCCGCAGCACCGGTGCGTCCGTGTGCGCCGGCGGCGACTACTCGTGCCTGATGCACATCGGCGGTGGCCTGTCGCGGCAGGCAGACACCATAGGTACCCTCCACCTGGCGGAAATCCTTGCCAGCACCGAAACGGAACCGGTCGCGGTCCCCGGGCCCGCCGGGCGAACCGTCAAGGTGGTGGCCAAATAATGTCCCGCACCCCGATCGGGATGCCCGGCCTGCGCCCCGGCATCGGCAACCTGTTCGCCGAAGAGAAGTTTCCGTCCGCTGCCCGCCGCGAGCTCGGCAACAGCCAGCTGCGGAAGAACCTGAAGCACGCCACGTCCACCATCCGCGCCAAGCGCCTGGCCGTGACCGGTGAGCTGCCGGACTGGGAGGAACTGCGGGAGGCGGGCAGTGCCTTGAAGACCTCCGTCATGGCCCGGCTGCCGGAACTCCTGGAGGCTTTCGAAGCCAACGTCACCGCCCGCGGCGGAACAGTCCACTGGGCCCGCGACGCCGACGAGGCCAACGCGATCATCCACGGGCTGGTCACCGCCCAAGGCGTGGATGAGGTGGTCAAGGTCAAGTCCATGGCCACCCAGGAAATCGGCATGAACGAGTACCTGGAAGAGCGCGGCATCTCGGCGTTCGAGACCGACCTTGCCGAGCTCATCGTCCAGCTGGGCCACGACAAGCCCAGCCACATCCTGGTCCCGGCGATCCACAAGAACCGCACTGAGGTCCGCGACATCTTCCTCCAGGAAATGCCCGGCGTCGATCCCGGCCTCACGGACGAACCCCGCCGGCTGGCCATGGCCGCCCGCGCCCACCTGCGGGCCAAGTTCCTCACCGCGAAGGTGGCAGTCTCCGGCGCCAACTTCGGCATCGCCGACTCCGGCACGCTGGGTGTGGTGGAGTCCGAGGGCAACGGCCGGATGTGCCTGACCCTCCCTGAAACCCTGATCACGGTCATGGGCATCGAGAAGCTGCTTCCCACGTTCTCCGACCTTGAAGTCTTCCTCCAGCTGCTGCCGCGCTCCTCCACCGGCGAGCGGATGAACCCGTACACCTCACTGTGGACCGGCGTGACCGAGGGCGATGGTCCGTCGAATTTCCACGTGATCCTGCTGGACAACGGCCGCACCAATGCCCTGGCCGACGAGATGGGACGCTCAGCGCTCCACTGCATCCGCTGCAGCGCCTGCATCAACGTCTGCCCGGTCTACGAGCGGGCAGGCGGCCACGCCTACGGCTCCACGTACCCTGGCCCCATCGGCGCCATCCTGTCGCCGCTGATGACCGGCATCGAGGCGGAAGAGAACGGCTCGTTGCCGTATGCGTCCTCGCTCTGCGGCGCCTGCTACGACGCCTGTCCGGTGAAGATCAACATCCCGGACATCCTGGTCCACCTGCGCGGCAAGGACGTGGACGCCCACCGCGGCGGCCTGCCGTCCCAGCTGGACGTGGGACTCAAGGCCGCCTCTTGGGCGCTCTCCGACGGACGCCGCCTGGCCGCCGTCGAAAAGCTCCTGCCCCTGGGCCGGGCCGCCGCCGGACGGGACAAGAAGATCAAGAAACTGCCCGGCCTCGCCGCCGGCTGGACCCAAAGCCGGGACATCCCGGCGCCCCCGGCGCAGTCCTTCCGTGACTGGTGGGCCAAGGAGCACAAGAGACCATGAGCACCCGTGAACAGATCCTTGCGGCCGTCCGCACCGCACTCAAGGACGCCCCCGCCGTCCCGGACATCCCCCGGAAGTACCGGCTGGACGGGGAGGCCGACGCGCAGCAGCGCATCGACGTCCTGGTGGACCGGTTGGAGGACTACAAGGCCGGAGTCACCGTGGTGGACGAAGACGCAGTCCCCGCCACCATCCGGGACCTCCTCGCCGGGGCCGGCTCCTACGTGGTTCCCGCCGGCCTGGACCCGGCCTGGCTGGCCTGGGAGACAGACACCAGCAGGATCAGGTACGACGGCGGCGCGCACGGAGCGAGGTCCGTCACCGAGCTCGACGCAACAGACGCCGTGGTGACCGCCAGTGCGGTGACCGTGGCGGAATCCGGGACCATCATCCTGGACGGCAGCCCGGACCAGGGCCGCCGCGCCATCTCGCTCATCCCGGACCACCACGTCTGCGTGGTGCGCAGCCGGGACGTCACCGCGATCCTGCCCGAAGCGCTCCGCCGCCTGGACGGAACAAAGCCCCTCACCATGATCAGCGGACCGAGCGCAACCTCGGACATCGAGCTTGAACGCGTCGAAGGCGTCCACGGGCCCCGGCGGCTGGATGTCGTCATCATCCGGTGAAGCTGAAGTAGGCTGCAACCAGGCCGCCAACCACCCCTGACAGAACGGACAACGATGCCCCTCTTCGACCTGCCCCTGGCCCAGCTGCGCAGCTACACTTCCGACGTCACGCCGCCGGAGGACCTGGGCGCGTTTTGGGACGCCACCCTCGAAGAAGCCAGGGCCTTCCCCTTGAACGCCGCGTTCGAACCGGTGGAGAACCACCTGACGGTCATCGACACTTTCGACGTCACCTTTTCCGGCTACGGCGGGGCGCCGGTCAAGGGCTGGCTGCACCTGCCCGCCGCCCGGGAAGACGGCACCAGGCTGCCCGTGGTGGTGCACTACGTGGGCTATTCGGGCGGCCGGGGCCTGGTCAACCAGGACACCCGCTGGGCCCAGGCCGGCTACGCGCATTTCATCATGGACACCCGCGGCCAGGGGTACGGCGGCACCCTGGGGGACACTCCGGACCCGCACCCCTCCGCCGGGGACGTAGCGCACGCGGGCCTGATGACCCGGGGCCTGGCGAAGCGCGAGGACTACTACTACCGGCGCGTCTACGTGGACGCCTTCCGCGCCGTGGAGGCAGCCCAGGCCCACCCCGCCGTCGATCCAGCCAAAGTGGTCCTCGCCGGAGTCAGCCAGGGCGGCGGCATCGTGGTGGCCACGGCGGGCCTCACTGCGGGACGGCTCGACGGCGTCATCGCCGCCCTTCCCGACGTCCCCTTCCTGCAGGACTTCCCCCGCGCCATCGACATCACCCCGCGCGGGCCCTACCCGGAGATCGCCCAGTTCCTGGCGCGCCACCGCGACCGGTACCAGCACGCACTCGGGGTCCTGAACTACTTCGACGGCGTCAACCTGGCCCGGTACGCCACGGCACCGGCGCTCTACTCAGTGGCCCAGATGGACGACATCTGCCCGCCGTCCACCGTCTTCGCCAGCTTCAACGCCTACGGCTCCGGGACGTCCGGGGCATCCTCCACCGGGGCGGCCAAGGAGATCGAGGTGTACCGGTTCAACAACCATGAAGGCGGCCAGGAACACCACTGGATCCGGCAGTTGCAGTACCTGCGCAAGCTCCTGGGGTAGGCCGGCGCGGGAATGTGACGGACGATGATTTTGCGGCGGCGGACGGCCGGGCTTATGGTCTTTTCCATGACTAACCGTTGGTATGCGTATTTTTCGTTGGCTCTGGAGGGGCCCGCGTCTAACTGACACGCATCCAGCATTCCTTCAGAGCCAACAGGGCAGAGATCATTCTCTGCCCTTCGCCGTTTCTCCGGCGGGTTCTGAAATCCGGGCCCGCTTCCCATCTGGAACAGGACCCGAACATGAGCACCGCAACAGCAGCAGCCGCCAACGCCGGCACCACATCCACCTCGAACCTGCGCGTCAGCGAATTCACCGCGCTGCCCACCCCTTCCGGGCTCCTCGCCGAACTGCCCCTTGACGCCCGGGCGGCTGACGTCGTCGAACGCGGACGCGACCAGGTCCGGGCCATCATGGACGGCGTGGACGACCGCCTGCTGGTCATCGTGGGCCCATGCTCCATCCACGACCCCAAAGCCGGCCTGGAGTACGCCCGCCGGCTGGTCAGCCAAGCTGAAAAGCACAAGGAAGACCTGCTGGTGGTCATGCGGACCTACTTCGAAAAGCCCCGCACCACCGTCGGCTGGAAGGGCCTGATCAACGACCCCCGGCTGGATGGCAGCCACGACATGGTCACCGGGCTGCGCACCGCCAGGCAGTTCCTGCAGCAGGTGACCGCGCTGGGGCTGCCCACCGCCACCGAATTCCTGGAGCCGATCAGCCCGCAATACATGGCGGACCTGATTTCCTGGGGTGCCATCGGCGCCCGCACTACCGAAAGCCAGATCCACCGGCAGCTGGCCTCCGGCCTGTCCATGCCCATCGGCTTCAAGAACGGGACCGACGGCGGCCTGCAGGTGGCGATCGACGCGTGCGGCGCCGCGGCGGCGGCCCAGGCGTTCCTGGGGATCGACGGCGACGGCCGGGCGGCACTGGTGGCCACAGCCGGGAACCCGGATACCCACGTCATCCTCCGCGGCGGACGCAAGGGCCCCAACTACTCAGCCGCCGACGTCGAACGGGCGTCCGGGGAGCTGGCCGGAAAGGGCCTGAACCCGCGCCTGGTGGTTGACGCCAGCCACGCCAACAGCGGCAAGAGCCATCACCGCCAGGCCGAGGTGGCGCTGGAGATCGGTGCCCAGCTTGAGGACGGGGGCGCCGCGGCGCAGGCGATCGCCGGGGTGATGCTGGAAAGCTTCCTGGTGGGCGGCGCCCAGAACCTGGACGTTGCCGAGCATGCGGCCGGCCGCTCCGAACTCGTGTACGGCCAGAGCGTCACCGATGCCTGCATGGACTGGGACGTTTCCGCCTCCGTGCTGGAGCAGTTGGCTGCCTCGGCGCGGAAGCGCCGGCAGGCGAAATAGTGGCTTTACCTACTTTCACATCTGCCACATGAACATCTAGAGTATCTATTTAGGTGATTGGTGGATGGCTCAGCATCGGAACACCGCATTGGCACGTACCTGGGGTCACTGTTGTCCATCCGTCAGCAAAGGAAAATAGGGAAATGTCGGCAGAACAGAACTTCTCCAACGCGAAGTTCCTGACCGTGGCTGAAGTGGCCGAGGTCATGCGCGTCTCTAAAATGACTGTTTACCGGCTGGTCCACTCCGGCGAAATGCCGGCAGTGCGGTTCGGCCGCTCCTACCGGGTACCTGAGAATGCCGTGGAGCAGTACCTCAAGGGTGCCGTGGTGGACGGTCACTCCGAGACAGCCTAAGGCAGCTTGTCCCAAGCCGCCTCCGATAGGCGGTACCCTGTTAAGGAACGTTTTACGTCATTGTAAGAATCTGTCAGTTGTCCAGTTCGTAGCTCTGTCCACGAACCATTTCCATCAGACAGATACTGCATCTAGTTTGTAAGGAACTTTCGTGGGTTCAGTTATTAAGAAGCGTCGCAAGCGTATGGCCAAGAAGAAGCACCGCAAGCTGCTTCGCAAGACTCGTCACCAGCGCCGCAACAAGAAGTAGCAATACTTCGAACAGCGTGGAGAACGCCCGTCGCCTGCAAAGGCGGCGGGCGTTTTTTCGTGCGCTGGAGGGTACGGTGCGGGAACCTGCAGGCGGGGGAAGGCAGACTCGCGGGATATCCAGACGCGCGTGAAAGCTAGCTACAGGCGCGGGCCGCGCATCCGGGCGAAACCCTTCCACAGCCCGTAGATGGCGCCGCCAAAGGTTGCCACCTTAAGCCCGAAGGTGGCGGCGCGGCGGCCGGCACGGAAATCGTAGACCGGCCAGTTACGGTCGCGGGCGTGCCGGCGGAGCTTGGCATCGGGGTTGATGGCCACGGGGTGGCCTACCAGGGAAAGCAGCGGGACGTCGTTATAGGAGTCGCTGTACGCCCAGCAGCGCTTCAGGTCCAGGTCCTCCTCGTCGGCGATGGCCTGGACAGCCACGGCCTTGGCCGAGCCATGCAGGATATCGCCCACCAAACGGCCGGTGTACATTCCGTCGGAGACTTCCCCGACCGTGCCGAGGGCGCCGGTCAGGCCCAGGCGGGTGGAAATGACCGTGGCAACTTCGATGGGCGTGGCCGTGACCAGCCACACCCGGCGGCCCACGCGCAGGTGCTGCTCGGCCAGGGCCTTGGCACCCGGCCAGATCCGGGAGGCGATCATTTCGTCATAGACCTCTTCGCCCAACGCCCGGATATCGTCAACGCTGATGCCCACAGCCAGGGTCAGGGCCGAGTCCCGGACGGCGTGGACATCATCCATGTTTTCACCGCGGGCCACAAACTTGAACTGTTTCCAGGCCATACCAGCCGCCTGCCTCAGGGTGAACGCCCCGCGCTGGTGCATTTTCCGGGCCACATGGAAGAGGCTGGCGCCGCGCATCAAGGTGTTGTCCACGTCGAAAAACGCCGCTTCACCGGGCTGCGGCGCAGTGACGGGCCGCGTGACTACGGCGACGTATTTCTCCTCGGGCATGGACTCGAGTCTAGTCAATAGGCCGGCCCGCCGCCGTCGGCGTCGCCCGCATGCCGCGAACGGCGATACCGTTAAGCCATGGCTACCCCCCGCGTCGTCCTGGTCACCAAAGCTGACTGCCACCTTTGCGAAGAGGCGCGCGACGCCGTCGGCCGGGTTACCGCCTCGTTGGGACTGACCTGGGCCGAAGAGTCGGTGGACCACCAGCCCGAGCTGCGCGAACGCTATGCCGAGGAAATCCCGGTGGTCCTGGTGGACGGGGTCCAGCGCGACTTTTGGAAGATTGACGAAGCCCGCCTGGAACGCGTGCTGCAGCGCGCCATGGCCCGGTAGGGGGAGGCCAATGACGTCCTTGGAACCAACGTCCCAGCCTGTCCCGGACATTCCGGGCGCCACCGGTGCGCCGGCCAAGCAGATCCCGCCCGCGGCGGTGGCCCGGCTGACCCTGTACCTCCGTGCCTTGAACACCTTGCTGGCAGAGGGCGTCGAGCGGGTCTCGTCCGAGTCATTGGCGGAGGCCTCCGGCGTCAGTTCCTCGACGCTGCGCAAGGACCTGTCCCATGTGGGGTCGTACGGCACCAGGGGAGTGGGCTACGAGGTGCAGTACCTCAGCCGCCATATCGCAGCGGCCCTTGGCCTCACGCACGACTGGAAAGTCGCGATCGTCGGCGCCGGGAACCTGGGCAAGGCCCTGGCCCGGTACGGCGGCTTCGAGTCCCGTGGGTTCGACGTCGTGGCGATCTTCGACGCCGACCAGATGGTGGTGGGCAACGAGGTGGGCTGGCTGCGGGTCAGCGACGTGGCAGACCTTGAAACCGTCCTGCACCGCACCGGAGCCAACATGGTGGTGCTGGCGCTGCCGGCGGCGGTGGCTCAAGGCATCTGCGACCGCGTGGTGGCCGCAGGCGTGCACAGCGTCCTGAGCTTCGCGCCTGTGATGCTCCAGGTCCCCGAAGGCGTGAACCTCCGCAAGGTGGACATGGCCACCGAGCTGCAGATTCTGGCATACCACGCCCAGCGGGCACAGGCGCCGGGCCAGACCGCGTAAGGACCACCGGATAAAAGAAAAGGGCCCGGGACGCTGCGAGGCGTCCCGGGCCGTTTTCCGTGGTGTGGCAGGCTGCTACCGGCCGTAGGGGTTTCCGAAGCCGCCGGCATACGGGTTGCCGAACTGCTGCTTCCGGAAGTACGGGGCGGCGGCGGGAAGGTAGAGCAGCACAATGGCCGCGATGCCCAGGACCGTGCCGACGGTGGCGAACGACGGAACCCCGAAGAGGCCCAGCACCGACAGGGCCGCCAGCACCGTCCCCAGGATGCGTGCCCAGTTCTTGCCCTTGCGGACGAAGAAGGCCACCAGCAGGTACAGTCCGGCCCCGATGATGGCGAAGACCACCAGGGTTCCGGCGATGACGCCCTTGATGTCGTCGTACGTGATGCCCGCGTCGCTGGCCTTGACCTGCTGGTCAAAGGCCTGCCGGAATGCCGGATCATCAAGCTGGGTCAACCCGGTGAGCAGGGAGATGACGAAGATCACGGCGGCTGCGATCAGCATCCAAAATGAAATGTTGACCAGTTGGGGGATGCCGGTGCTTGCCGCCGGCTGCGGCTGCTCCGACGGGTACTGGCCGTAGGGGGACTGGCCGTACGGCTGCTGTCCATAGGGCTGCTGCTGTCCGTAGCCGGGGGCCTGCGGGGCGTTCTGCCCGTACTGGGGCGGGTTCTGGCCATACTGCGGAGCGTTTTGCCCGTACTGCGGTGCTGCCGGCGGCTGCGAACCAGGTGCGTTCTGTCCGTATTGCGGTGCGTTCTGCCCGTACTGCGGGGCGTTTTGTCCGTAGCGGGGCTGCTGGGCGCCGGGCTGCTCGGCCGGCTGGCCGTTGCCTGGCTGGTCGTTTCCGGATGGCGGATCGTGCGGCACGGGAGGCGGGACGGGAGGAGTACTCATGGGCGTTCCTTTTGCAGGTCGGGATCCGGGCGGGCTGCCGGGAATCGGTCCTGTGCCGCCCCCAGCATGGCTTAGGTCCACCGTACCCCCGGCAGCCCTGGTTGTGCGTGATTCCGCAGGGCTGTTCACGGTGCGACGGGCCTTAAACGCGGCACCCCGGCACCAGGCGAAATGCCTGCTGCCGGGGTGGGCCGGAGCGGAATCAGGCTGCGGGAGCGATGAAGGCGAGCTCCAGGTTGATGGCAACCTTGTCGCTGACCAGCACGCCGCCGGTCTCCAGGACGGCGTTCCAGGTCAGGCCGAAATCCTTGCGGCTGATGGTCGTCTCCGCGGAGACGCCTGCGCGGGTGTTGCCGAACGGGTCAACGGCCACGCCGTTGAACTCGGTCTCCAGGGTTACCGGGCGGGTGACGCCCTTGATGGTGAGGTCACCGCTGAGCTCGTAGCTGTTGCCCTTTGCCACCAGGCCGTTGGAGACGAAGGAGATCTCCGGGAACTTCTCCACGTCGAAGAAATCCTCGCCCTTGACGTGGCCGTCGCGGTTGGCGTCGCCGGAGTCGAAGCTGGCGGTCTTGATGGTGGCGTTGATCTTCGAGTCGGCCACATCCTCGACGAGGTCAAGCGTCGCGGCGGCTTCGGTGAACTGGCCGCGGACCTTGCTGATGCCGGCGTGACGGACGGTGAAGCCGATCTCGCTGTGGGAGTTGTCCAGGGTCCAGGTACCGGTGGTGACGTCTGCGGGAAGTGCCATGATGATGCTCCTTGTTCTTGATGCCTGTTGTGGTCATGCGGTTGAACCTTCATCGGTTGAAGCCTCAACTAACTTGCTGCATCCAGTATAAACATGCATTTGCATCTTTTGTTCCCCCGTTCGGAACATTTCTTCAGAAACTTAAGTTCTACTGTTCGTAGAAGATTTCGGATCGCACGCCATCTTTGAGAAACTGGTAAACATGCCCCAAGCCACTGTCCATCTGCTCCGCCACGGCGAGGTCCATAATCCCGACGGCGTTCTTTACGGACGGCTCCCCGAATTCCACCTCTCCGAACTGGGGCAGGAGATGGCCAGGACCCTCGCCGAGCACTTCCGGCAGCGTGCCGAGCAGGGCGCACGGATCACCTACCTGGCCGCGTCGCCGCTGGACCGTGCGCAGGAAACGGCACGGCCGACGTCGGAAGCCCTGCACCTGGAAATCCACACGGAGCCGCGGATTATCGAGGCGGAAAACTAC
This sequence comes from Pseudarthrobacter sp. AG30, assembly GCF_003116525.1. Lineage (NCBI taxonomy): Bacteria > Bacillati > Actinomycetota > Actinomycetes > Micrococcales > Micrococcaceae > Pseudarthrobacter > Pseudarthrobacter sp. AG30. Next base: position 118,933 of record NZ_QEHL01000009.1, read on the forward strand.
TTCGAGGGCATGAAGGTCACCAAGGCAGAACTCCGCCGGCCAAAGCACTGGCCCCGGCTGGTCAATCCGCTGCGCCCGTCCTGGGGCGAGCCCTACACGCAGCAGGCGGCCCGCGTTGCCGCCGCAGCGCAGGACGCCCGGCTCCGGGCAATTGAACTGGCCGCCGGCGATTTCGGTGCTGCAGGACCCGAGGCCATCCTCGTCAGCCACCAACTGCCCATCTGGGCCGCACGGCTCAGCGCCGAAGGCCGGCCCCTGTGGCACGATCCCCGCAAGCGCGAATGCACGCTGACCTCCGTCACGTCCCTGGTGTTCGATGACGCCGGCTCCCTGGTCCGGGTCGACTACAGCGAACCCGCCGCGTCCCTTCTTCCCGGTGCCGCCAGCACCCCTGGAGCCTAGCTGTGACCAATGATTTCCTCCCTACGCGCCGGAGCATGCTCGCCGCGGGCGGCCTGGCCCTCGGCGCACTGACCCTGGGCTTGTCCGGCTGCGCCCAGGAAGACGCCCTGGCCAAGCAGGCAAAGGCCGGGGACAACAAGAACTACGTGGCAGGCGACGGTTCCGTCACCGAATTCGCCGCCGGCGACCGCAAGGAAGCCGTCCAGATCCAAGGGGCACTCTTCAGTGGCGCCAAGGTCACCCCTGCCGACTTCCAGGGCAAGGTCAGCATCCTGAACTTCTGGTTCGCCGCCTGCGCCCCGTGCCGGGTGGAGGCGCCCATCCTCGAAGAACTCCATCAGGAGTTCAAGGACCAGGGCGTGCAGTTCTTCGGCGTCAACCTCCGGGATGAGAAGCCCACGGCGGAGGCGTTCGAGAAGACCTTCAACCTGACCTACCCGAGCTTCGATGACAAGGACGGCGGCGTCCTGCTGTCCGTGTCCGGCCTGGTTCCGCCCGGGGCAGTTCCCACCACCCTGGTCCTGGACAAGCAGGGGCGCGTGGCGTCCCGGGTCCTCGGCGAGATCGAAAAGGGCACCTTGAAGGCCCTCATCACCGCCGCCGTGGCGGAGTAGGGCGGCCCGGGAACCGTGAACAGTCCCTTCGCCGAAGCAATCCTCAGCGGCTCGCTCCTCCTGGCCATCCCGGTGGCGCTGCTTGCCGGGCTGGTGTCCTTCCTCTCGCCGTGCGTGCTGCCCCTCGTTCCGGGCTACCTCGGCTACGTCACGGGATTGAGCGGCGTTGACCTGCAGAAGCAAAAGCGCGGCAGGATGCTGGCCGGCATCGGCTTGTTCGTCCTGGGCTTTTCGGTGATCTTTGTCCTGCTGGGCGGCGCCTTCGGGCAGCTGGGCACCCTGATCAGCGGCAGCCGCAATGCCTGGATCACCCAGCTCCTGGGGATCCTGGTGATCGTCATGGGCATCGTGTTCATGGGCGGCTTCAGCTGGCTCCAGCGGGACGCGAAAATCCACGCCAAACCCCCTGCCGGGCTCTGGGGAGCACCGTTGCTGGGCCTGACCTTCGGGTTGGGCTGGGCGCCGTGCATCGGGCCTACCTACTCCGCCGTGCAGCTGCTGAGCCTCTCCGGCGGATCGTCCGCCGCCAAGGGCGCATTCCTGGCGTTCGTCTACAGCCTGGGACTGGGCATCCCGTTCCTGCTGATCGCGCTGGCGGTGCGCCGCGGGATGGGCGTCATGGCGTTCTTCCGCAAACACCGCCTTGCCATCCAGCGGACCGGCGGCGGCATCCTGGTGGTGCTGGGCCTGCTGATGGCCACCGGCGTCTGGGGAGCCTGGGTGACCGGGCTGCAGTACTGGTTCCAAACCGACGTGAAGTTGCCGATCTGATGAGCGAGCGTGTGAACGTAAAGAAGAAGCAAGCCACCCCTGTCGCGGAAGCCAAGGCAGAAGCCACCCTCCCGGTGCTGGGCCCGGTTGGCATGCTGCGGTGGGCTTGGACCCAGCTGACCAGCATGCGGACAGCACTGTTCCTGCTGCTGCTCCTCGCCGTCGCCGCCGTCCCCGGCTCCCTGTTCCCGCAGCGGCCTGCCAACCCCTCCGTGGTGACCCAGTACATCAAGGACCACCCGGACTACGGCAAGCTGCTGGACTCCCTGCAGCTCTACGACGTTTACTCCTCGGCCTGGTTCTCCGCGATCTACCTGCTGCTCTTCATCTCGCTGATCGGTTGCGTGGTGCCGCGAGCCATTGCCCACTACAAGGCCATGCGTTCCCAGCCGCCGCGTACCCCGCAGCGTTTGTCCCGGCTCCCCGAATACGGCACCCTGGTGGTTCCCGCCGACGCCGGGATCCCGGCGTCGGACGCCATCCGCAGCGCCGCCGGGCTGCTCCGCAAGCGCGGCTACCGCGTGGAGGTCAGGGATGCCGACGGCGCCCTGCCGTCCCTGGGTGCCGAGCGTGGCTTCCTGAAGGAAGTGGGCAACCTGGTCTTCCACACCTCGCTGATCGGCGTGCTGGTGTCCGTCGCCGCCGGCGGCCTGTTCGGGTACAGCGGCCAGCGCATCCTGGTGGAAGGCGACACGTTCGTGAACACCTTGGTGGGCTACGACCAGTTCAACCCGGGCACCAACTTCCAGTCCAGCCAGCTCCAGCCCTACTCGCTGCAGCTGGACAAGTTCAACATCACCTTTGACCGGGAATCGAAGGGCAAGTTCGGCCAGCCCATCGACTTCTCGGCCGCCGTCACCACCAAGGAAACCCCGGACGCTCCCGCCAAACAGGAAATCCTGAAGGTCAACGATCCCGTGAGCCTGGGCGGCACCAGCATTTACCTCACCGGCAACGGCTACGCACCCGTGGTCACGGTCCGCGACGGAGCCGGGAACATCGCCATGCAGGGCCCGGTGGTGGCCAAGCTGCAGGGGGACAACTACTACTCCTCCGTGGTGATCAAGGTCCCCGACGCGAAGCCGGACCAGCTGGGCTTCGTGGGCTTCTTCCTCCCCACCGCGTTCGTCACGGACAAGAACGTTTCGTTCAGCGCCGACCCCGAGCTGTTCAACCCGCAGCTGACCCTGAACTCCTACTACGGCGACCTGGGCCTGAACAGCGGTGCGCCGCAGAACGTCTTCGAACTCGACGTCAGGAACCTGACGCCGCTCAACGCGCGGAACCTGGCCGCAGGCGGCATCACCCTGGCGCCGGGCTCCACCTACACCCTGCCGGATGGCAAGGGCACCATCAGTTTTGACGGGGTGAAGCGCTACATCGGTGTGGACATCCACCACAACCCGGGCCAGGTCTACGCCCTGGTCTTCGCGCTCCTCGCGGTGGCGGGCCTGATCGTCTCGCTCTACGTCAACCGCCGGCGCGTCTGGGTGCGCACCGGCACCGCGGCGGACGGCCGGACCATGGTGGAGTACGGGCTCCTGGCCCGCGGTGAGGACCACCGCCTCGCCGGCGAGGCGGCCGCCCTCCGGAAACTCTTCACCACGGAATGGCAACTGCCCGAGGACAACGCCGCCGACGAAACGGCATCCGACCACGCTGATGCCGAAGGCACCGCCGGGTCCCAGCAAACTCCCAGCCGGGCAGGCGATAATGTCGCAGGCTCCGTCAGCACCCCAGCAGGCCCCACCGGGCCCGAAAAGGACCAGTAATGCCATTTGGAATCAACGAAACCATGGGCCAGTACAGCGAACTCTTCATGCTGCTGGCGGCGGGTACCTACACGGTGGCTTTCATCGCCTTCGCCTGGGACCTGGCCAAAAGCAGCAAGGCGCTGCGCGCAGTGGACCTCAAGGCGGCGCAGGCGGGTGCCCCGGCAAGGGTTCCCGTAGCAGCCGGCGTTGGCGCCGGCTCCGCCGAGGCCCGCCTGGACGGGCCCGCCGGCCGGGCCGAGCGGCCGTCGTCGTCAACTGCCAAGGCCAACGCGGCAGGTTCCGGCGGCGTCGCCACGGCCGACGGCGACATGAAGTATGCCGCGGAGCGCCGGGTCCCGGCGCGGGTCGCCGTGGCCCTGACCACCCTCGCCGTCCTCATCCACGGCGCCGGCGTGGTGACCAGGGCCCTTGGTGCCGGCCGGGTGCCGTGGGGCAACATGTACGAATTCCTGACCACCGGCGCGTTCCTGGTGGCGGCTGTGTTCCTCCTCTCCCTGATCCGCCGCGACCTCCGCTTCCTGGGCACCTTCATAGTGGGCCTGGTCATCATCATGATGGTTGCTGCATCCGTGGCCTTCTGGACCCCCGTCGGCCACCTCGTGCCCGCGCTGCAGAGCTACTGGCTGGTCATCCACGTTTCCATTGCGGTGCTGTCGTCCGCCTTGTTCACACTGACGTTCGCCATGTCCGCCCTGCAGCTGGTCCAGTCCCACCGGCAGAAGGCCGTCGCCGCAGGCGGCGCCGACAAGCTCGGCTTCATGCGCCTGGTGCCCTCGGCGCTCAGCCTCGAAAACCTGTCCTACCGCATCAACGCCATTGCCTTCATCGGCTGGACCTTCACGCTCATGTTCGGTGCGATCTGGGCAGAGAAGGCCTGGGGCCGGTTCTGGGGCTGGGACACCAAAGAGGTATGGACGTTCGTGATCTGGGTTGTCTACGCCGGCTACCTGCACGCCCGGGCCACCCGCGGCTGGACCGGAACCCGCGCCGCCTGGCTGTCGATCGTGGGCTACTGCTGCGTGATCTTCAACTTCACCATCGTGAACACGTTGTTCAACGGGCTCCATTCCTACTCCGGGCTCTGAGCCGCCGGCATCGAATAACCATTCGATGTAGCAACAGGGCTGTTCCCCGGTCCTTCGGAAATGCTACTTTGGTCAGGTTCCCTGTGATGAAGTTTGCAGGCGGATCACCAGTTTTCCGAGGTACCCATGAGCTATGCTCTCGCCGTCGACGTCGGAACCAGTTACACAGCGGCCGCCGTTGTCCGTTTCGACGAAGGTGCTTCGCCCCTTCCGGAGTGCCTGCCGTTAGGCCTCCGAGGCACGTCCGTGCCCTCCGTTGTGTACTACCCGGAAGAGGGCCCGGTCCTGGTGGGGGAAGCCGCGGAGCGTCGCGGCCTTGACTCACCCGGCCGCGTCATCCGCGAGTTCAAGCGGCGCGTCGGTGACGACGTCCCGTTCGCCCTGGGCACCCTGGCGATACGGCCTGAAGATGTGTTCGCCACCGTGGCCCGGTGGGTGGCCAGCCGTGCGGCCGAACGCGAAGGCGCGCTGCCGGCGGCCATCTTCCTGACCCACCCGGCAGCCTGGGGAATCCACCGGCTGTCCGCCATCCGCGACGCGCTGGCCGCCCACGGCCTGGACAACGTCACGCTCCTTCCCGAACCCGAGGCTGCGGCCCTGCACTACGCCTCCCAAGTGCGGGTGGAGGACGGAAGCACCATCGCGGTGTACGACCTCGGCGGCGGGACCTTCGACACCGCCGTGCTGAGGAAGTCCGGCGGCCGCTTCGAGCTCCTGGGCCGCCCCGATGGCATCGAGGACCTGGGCGGGGCGGACTTTGACGCCGCCGTGTTCCGCTACGTCGCGCAGCATACCGGCACTGTCCTGGCGGACCTCGACCCCGCCGATCCCGCCGTGATGGGCGCCCTGAGCCGGCTCCGGCGCGAATGCGTCGAGGCCAAGGAAGCGCTCTCTGCGGACAGCGAAGCCACCATTCCAGTGCTCCTCCCCGGCGTCCAGCAACAGGTGCGGCTGGTGCGGGCCGAGTTCGAGGCGCTGATCGAGGACCCCGTGCGGGACACGGTGGACGCGCTGGAACAATCACTGGCCAGGCTCCACCTTGAAGCCGCGGACCTGTCCGCTGTCCTCCTGATCGGTGGCTCGTCACGGATTCCCCTGGTGGCGCAGCTGGTGTCCGAACAACTGGGACGGCCCATTGCGGTGGACGCCGATCCGAAATCTTCCATCTGCCTCGGGGCCGCCGTGGCGGCCGTCCTGGCACACGCAGCGGCCGCCCCGGCCCTGGCCGCCGCGTCCGGGCCTGTTGCCGCGGCAGCCGGGGGCCCGGCCGCCGTCGTCCCTGTTCCCGCAGCACCAAGCGTGTCCGGTGCCCCGGTCAGGCCCAGCTGGTCACGCCAGCATGCGACGACGGCGGGGGCCTTGGTGGGGACGGGCCGGCTTCCCGGAGTGCGGGGCGGCCGAAGGGGTGCGCACGCCCCGAAACCGACGGTCCGCGTCACGGCGGTCGCCGCCGCGGCCGCCATCCTGACGGTCCTCACGGCCACGACCGCCCAAAGCCCTGCCGGGTTGGGGAACCTGACGTCGATATTCGTCCCGCAGGCAGGGGCCGACACCGGAGCTTCCGGCCCGGGAGCGGCCACCGGCCCGGCAGGGACGGAAGCCCCGGGCACCGGGGGAGCCGCTGTCGCGGTGAACCCGCAGCCGCTGGCCGGAATCGAGGCCGTTGCGAAAAAGCCGCTCGTGCCGCAGGCGGGCCTGGACGTTTCCGCCTCTCCCAGCAGCAAACAACAGGAGCTGGGCGGTGCGGCGACTACGGGCGCCGGCGCCGCCGATGGTGCCACGGCCGGGGGTGCCCCGGCAGGGACGGGGACCGCCGGCACAGGAGTGGTGCCTGAATCCGTGACCGTGGCTCCCGCGCCGCCACCGGATACCGCCCCGCCCGGCAGCACGGGCCCCGGGACGGGAACTGCCTCTCCGTCGGACACCGCGACACCGACGGAGACCGCGCCGCCGAGTACCACCACCGAACCTACGCCTGTTTCCGGTTCCACGAGCCCCACCGACCCGGCCACCTCGGCAGCACCCACGCCCACACCGCTCTCGACGGCGGTGCCCACCACGACCGGGGCTTCTGACCCGGCCACGGATCCCATCGTGTCCCCGACATCGGTAGACCTGACGCCCGTGCCGGCCACCGCCCCATCCCCGACGCCCGAGGAAACAAACCCTACGCCCACGCCCACTGATGCGGCCGTGGCGACGGCCCCGACGACGTCCCCGGCGGCCTGATATGGACGGGAACCTGCAGCGTGTGGAACGGCCCGGATCCCTGCACGCTGCGCTGCAGCAGCACCCGGGGCACCCGCCCCATGCCGCGGAATTAGTGGCCACCCAGTTGAGGGGGGCCAACGGTGCAGTACGCGAACTGCTGCTGGCGCTTTCCGTGGGTTTCGCATTGCCCGGTCCGCTGCCGGCAGAGCTTCAGCACAAAGTTGGCAGGGGAGCGGACAACCTTGACGCCCTGGTGGACCGCGCCGAGTCAGCGGGGCTGCTGATGCCGGACGGCTCGGTGGTGGGCCCGGCCCGGCACGCCCTGTTGGCCGTTACCCCGACCGCCAAGATCCATGCCCTCCAGCGGGAACTCGTAACCGTCTTCGCGTCCGCAGGGCAACCGCTCGGAACCATTGCCCGGGAACTGGCACGGGGAGGCCTCGCAGATCCGCGCGTAGCCATGGAACTGGAGCAGGCCGCAGACGCCGCGCTGCAGCATGACCCCAGGCTCGCCTCGCAGATCTACGAGGAGGCCCTCCTCGCCGGAGCCGATCCCCTGGCAACTGCAGCCCGGCGCGCACAGGCCGCAGCCGGTGACGGGGAACTCGACGCCGCGGCGCGGATCATCGACACCCTCCTGGTCAGCCCAGACCCCCCGGACGTCCGCCGCGGCGTCGATGTGGCCGCCTCCGTGTGGGCCCAGCGGGGAATGCTGGCCCGCGCCGGCGACGCCTACAACTGGCTGGGCCCCGAGCGCGTGGGGGCATCCGCGCCGCTGGCCGCCGTCGCCATCCTGGGGACCGGAGACCTCAAGGGCGCGGAAGCCTTCTTCCCGCCGGGAGCCCCGCAAGCCTCCCCGACACTCCTCGCGTCCGCACTGCTCCAGACCGGCGAGGGAATCCTCGCCTCCCTGGGGGAGAAACCGCAACAGGGAATCGCCGTACTGATCCATGCCTCGGACCTGCTGAACTCGGCCGGCACGGCGCTTCCGTTGCCGGAAACACCCGGTGCACTGGCCGCACTGCTGGCCCTGCACAGCGGGGAGCCGCACCTGGCCGAGACAGTATGCCGGGCAGCCGTGGCGGCGGGCCAAGGAGGAAGCGCCGCCCAGCCCAGGCTCCTGCTCATCCAGGCCTGGGCGGCCATGATGCAGGACAAACCCGACGAGGCGCGGCTGGCAGCCACGGAGGCCGCCAAGATCAACCACTGGCCGCTGGTCCCGCGTGACGAATTCCTCAGTGCGGCGCTCGACGTGGGGCTGGCCCGCAGGAATGGCGAGGTTCCGGAACTCCTCCGGGCCTGGGAACGCGCCCGCGAGGCCATGCTGCATACATCCGTGGACCTCTACAGCCTGCTGCCCTGGGGCGAACTCCTCATTGCCGCGTCCCGGCTGCGGGAGACGCGCCGCGTGGCGCATTACGTGGACGAGGCCTGGAAGCTGCTCGGCCGCCTGGGGGAACCTCCCTTGTGGACCGTTCCGCTGCATTGGGCCGCGGTACAGGCTGCGCTGCTGAACGAGAGCCCCGCCGACCTCGCCCCACACGCGACGGCGCTGGCCAGGGCCTCGACCCACAGCCACCTCGCCGCCATCCTGGCCGCCGCGGGCAAAGCCTGGGTTTCGGTGCTGGCCGGGAGGTTCCGGCCCGCCGAAGTGGAGGGTGCTGCCAGGCTGCTGGGCGGGGTGGGGATGCCATGGGAGGGGGCACGCCTCGCCGGGCACGCTGCCGCGCGGGCTGAGGACCGCAGGGACATGATGCGCCTGCTTGCCTGCGCCCGGGACCTCCACCCGCAGGGCGGCCCGGCCGGGACGCCGGAGGTATCGGCAGGAACCAACGCCGAGACCGGCGGAAAGGGCCAGCCTGACGCCTCGGGACTGAGCGAGCGCGAGAAGGAAGTGGCCAGGCTGGTGCTGGAAGGCAAAACGTACCGGGAGATCGGGGAGTCCATCTACATTTCGCCCCGGACGGCGGAGCACCACATCGCCCGCATCAGGCGCCGGCTTGGGGCCGAGAACCGCTCCGACCTGCTGGCCCGCCTGCGCCTTGCCCTCGGCACCGACAATTCCGCGCCGGCCAAACCCCAGCACCTGCATCCGCGGCAGGAATGAAACCCCTAATGCCCCTAGCGGCGGGGGTGCCCGAACCCCGCATCCAGGCCCGCCGTTAGGGGGAATGAGCCCGATGCCCCGTGCACGGCTGCGAACCTAGGTTTGAACCAGGCCGGGTCCTGCACCCGTCGATTCCGAAACTCGAAGAAGATGTGAGGAGCAGGCAGATGCCAACACTCGCGAACGACCTCGTGCAGTTCCTCATGAAACTCTTCGGCGACCGGGAAGCAGTCCAGGCGTTCCTGGACAACCCGGAACGGGCGTTGGCGGACCACGGATTGGGCAACGTATGTTCGGCCGATGTCGACGCCGCCATGCCTGTTGTCCTCGACTACGCCCCCATCACGGTCAACGCTTCCTCGTTCGAGCGGAGCTACAGCAGCGGCGGTAACGGCCCGTGGACCGGTCCCGCGGGCCCGGCGGCAGGGCCCGGCGGCCATGGCGCGGGCTACGGCGGTACTGCCCACGACCCTGACGACCACGCCTACGCAGTCCAGCAGCTCCACCACGTGGTGGACCATTTCTCCCACACCGCCGGCGCCACCATCGTCGATGAGCGGGCCACCATCGCAGGCCAATCCGCGCCACAGAACGTCTGGGCCCACGGGGACGCGGAACAGTGGTTCGACAACGAGCTTGCGGTGGCACCGGGTGACCACGCGGCCGCGGCCTCAGCCCATGCCCCAGCCGTGTTCGGCGACGCCGCCATTGGGGCTCCAGGTATTGGGGACGCAGGTCCCGGGGACGCCGATGCGGCGAACGGCCCCTGGGACGATCACGGCGGGCTGTCCGGCTCCCTGGCCGCCGGTCCCGGCCTCGACCCGGATGATTCATCCGCCGAGGAACCCGGGCATTCCGGCCACGCCCTGGAGGCCGGCCTGTTCTCCCCTGCCGGCGGTCCGTACAGCGATCCCGCCGGACATGGGGCCATGGCGCTGGATGCACACCCGGACGACCCCTTCCAGGACAACGCGGCCACCAGCCTGGTCGGGGACAGCCAGCTCGATTTCGCCGAGGATAACCCGGCCCACCCTGATGCGGACCTGGAGGCCCACCACATCATCGACGTTCCGGTGGTTGACGACTCAGCCGGGCTGTAACACGCTGGTGCCGGAAAGGTAAACCGGCGGGCAGGAGGCGTCCACCTCCCGCCCGGGACATTGGGTACTGGAACGAAGGGCGCGCCGTGGCAGAAGCAGGACCCGCAAGGCCCGTTGACCCCATGACGGCGGGCCAGCTGATGAAGCTGGTTGAGCAGGGCTTGCAGCTGGTGGGGAGCGGGGACCGCCCGGACCTGCGGAAGAGGCTGGAGCAGGCTGTGGGCCGGCTGCAGGATCCAAGCATCAGGGTGATTGTGGTGGGGGAGTTCAAACAGGGCAAGAGCAAGCTCATCAATGCCCTGGTGAACGCCCCCGTGTGTCCGGTGGACGATGACATTGCCACGTCTGTTCCCACAGCTGTCCGGTACGGGGATCCGGCGTCTGCCGCCATCCTGGTTCCCGCGGCCGGCACTCCCGACGGCGGGGAAGAAGGCCTCGAACGCCGTCCAGTGGACCTGGCGGAGCTGCCTGCGCTCGTCTCCGAGCAAGGCAACCCGGGCAACAGCAGGAAGCTGACGGCCGCGGAGGTTTACCTGCCCAGGCGGGTCCTGACCGGCGGCCTCACCATCATCGACTCCCCGGGGGTGGGCGGCATGGGGTCGACCCATACGCTGACGACGCTTACCGCACTGCCTACGGCCGACGCCGTGCTGCTGGTCTCGGATGCGTCCCAGGAATACACCGAACCCGAACTCCGCTTCCTGCAAAAGGCCATGCGGATCACTCCCAGCGTGGCAGCGGTGCTCTCCAAGACAGACCTCTACCCGGACTGGCGGCGCGTGGAGGAGTTGGACAGGGCCCACCTTGACCACGTGGCACCGGACATTCCGCTGTTCCCCGTGTCCGCAGACCTACGGCTGGAGGCCTCGCGGCTCCAGGACAACGAGCTCAACGCCGAATCCGGCTATCCCGGCCTGGTAGCACACCTGCGCAATGAGGTCGTTGCGAAGGCCCAGCGCCTCCAGCGGCGCTCCGTCAGCCAGGACCTGCTCTCGGTCACGGCGAACCTCCGGTTGTCCCTCCAATCCGAGCTGGAGGCCCTGGAGAATCCGGACGGGACCCCGCACATGCTCGAGGCGCTGGAACAGGCCAAAGCCGAAGCCGACGAACTGCGGAAACGCTCCGCGCGCTGGCAGCTGACCCTCAGTGACGGCATCAACGACCTCATTGCTGACATGGAGTACGACCTTAGGGACCGCCTGCGCCGGATCCAACGCGAAGCCGAGGCCGCGATCGACCAAGGCGATCCCGGGCCGGTCTGGACCGAGTTCTCCCAGTGGCTCGAAGAATGCGTTGCCGCAGCCGTTTCCGACACGTTCGTCTGGACCAGCGAACGGTCCCAATGGCTCGCGGCCCAGGTGGCAGAGCACTTTGCCGCGGACGAGGTGTCCTTGCCCGTCCTGCACGTCTCCGACGCGGGGGACGCCCTCGACCCGGTGGACCAGATGCCCGGGTTGGATCCCGGCCGGGTGAACCCGGTCCAGAAGGTCCTGATCGGCATGCGCGGGTCCTACGGTGGCGTGCTGATGTTCGGCCTCCTCACCGGGATATTCGGGATGGCCCTGATCAATCCGCTCTCCGTAGGAGCCGGCCTGCTGCTGGGACGCAAGGCCTACCGGGAAGACAAGGAAGCGCGGCTGAAACGCCGCCAGGGCGAAGCCAAAACCCTGGTCAGGCGCCAACTCGACGACGTGACGTTCCAGGTGGGAAAGCAACTCAAGGACAGGCTTCGCCTGGTCCAGCGGACCACGCGGGACCACTTCACTGAAATCGCCGACGAATACCACCGCTCCCTGTCTGACTCCGTGGCGGCAGCCCAAAAGGCCGCCAACTCCTATGCCCAGGAGAAGGAAGGCCGCATCCGGGACATCAAGACCGAGCTCAAGAAGGTGGAGGCATTGCACCGGGCCGCCGAAGCCATAGCCGCCGAGGTAAGCGCCTCCGGCGTCCGCACCGCCGCGGGGGTGGGATGACAGCGGCCACCATGGCCGGGGCGGCGAAGCTCATCCGGGACACCCTGGAGGCCTACCGCGACGACCGGGAAGCCGCCGGGATGCTGCAGGGCTATGCCCGGCGGCTCGCCGAGCCGCTCAGGATCGCCGTGGCGGGCATGGTCAAGGCAGGGAAGTCCACCCTCCTGAACGCCATCATCGGTGAAGAAATCGCTCCCACGGACACCGGCGAATGCACCAAAATCGTCACGTGGTACCGGCACGGACCCACGCCGCGCATCACGCTGCACCCCGTCAATGGGGAGCGGCGGAACCTGCCGCTGAAACGCGTGGACGGTCGCCTTGTCTTCGTCCTGGACGGGATGCAAGCGGAGGAAGTGGAAAGGCTCGAGGTCGAATGGCCGGCACCGGCACTGCAGGGCATGACCCTGATCGACACCCCGGGGATCGCATCCCTGTCCCGGGACGTGTCCGCACGGAGCCTGGCGTTCCTCACTCCGGAGGATTCGGCGTCGGAAGCTGACGCCGTCATCTACCTGATGCGCCACCTGCACGCGTCAGACCTCCGGTTCCTCGAATCCTTCCATGACACCCGGGCCGGGCGCTCCGGCACGGTCAATGCCATTGCGGTGCTGTCCCGTGCAGATGAAGTCGGGGCCGGCCGGATTGACTCCCTGATTTCCGCCGGCAGCATCGCGGAGAGGTACAGCCAAGACCCCAACCTGCGGAAACTGGCGCTGGCGGTGGTCCCCGTGGCCGGACTCCTGGCCCAAAGTGCCCGCACCCTCCGCCAGGCGGACTTTGAGGCCCTGCGCATGCTGGCAGGCCTTGACCGGACCGTCCGTGAAAGGATGCTGCTTTCCGCCGACAGGTTCCGCCGGTCCACCGAGCCCGCGGGACTGACGGAGGGGGCACGGACGGGCCTCCTGGAGCGCTACGGGCTCTTTGGCATCCGGCTGGCTTCGGTCCTTATCCGGAACGGGTTTACCGAAGCCACACCCCTCGCCCACGAGCTTGCCCGGCGCAGCGGACTGGATCCGCTGCTGGATGTGCTGGACCGCCAGTTCCAGGCGCGGTCCGAGGCGCTGAAGGCCAGGACCGCGCTGGCGGCAGTGGAGAACCTCCTGGCCAGCCGCCCCCGCGAGGGGACGGAGCGCCTGGCGGCCGCCCTGGAACGGCTCCAGGTAAACGCCCACGAGTTCCGGGAGCTCCAGTTGCTCGCGGTGTTGCGGACCACGGGCGTGGACCTGCCTTCGGAACTGAGTGCGGAAGCTGAACGGCTGGTCGGCGGCAACGGCGCGGCCTCCTGGGTGCGGCTGGGCCTGGACGCCGGGTCCAGCCCCGAGGTGCTGGCGGCCGAGGCCCGTCGGTACCTGGCACGCTGGCGCGGGGTGGCCGAGAGCCCCCTGACCGGAAGGCCGGCCGCGGAGGCATGCCGGGTGGTGATCCGCAGCTGCGAGGGCGTGGTGGCCGGGAGCTCCGGCCGGCAACGCCAGCCGCGGTCAGCCTAGGGAGCGTCCTCGCCGCAGCCAGGCGCCGGCCGTCGGCAGGAACAGCAGCACCAGTCCGCCGAACGCCAGGGCCATTCCGGCCACCCACAGCATCACCACATAGCTGCCGGCCGCGCCGGTGGGGACCAGGAAAACGGACGCCAGCAGCAGCACGGGCAAGTGGCTGGCCAGCAGCGTAAGAAGGACCCAACGTGCCCAGGCCCTGCGGGCCAGCACAGCAGCCAAGGCCACCGCCTCCAGGAGCGTGGCCAGCAGCAGGGCGCCCATGCTTCCCCAAAAGACGATCTCCGCCGCGGTGCCTGCGGACGCCATGCCGTTGCGGGCCGCTGTGTCCGCCACCACGGCGCGGAGGCGGTGCAGGTTCGAATCGCGGGCCACGAACGAGCCGGCCAGCACGGTAAGCCCGGCGAGGAAGCTGAGGACCCAGAGGGTGCGTGCAGTCCTGACCGTGCCGGGCAGGGAAGGGGTGGCCGGGATGGGCGGCGGTGCGGACCAGGACATCCCCGGCCGAGGTGGAGGATGGGACAGACGCTGCTCGTCTCCTCCGGGCGGGGACGTCATGGCCCCTATTTCAGTCCGTCGGTATCGTGTTCGTCGGTGTCGTGCCTGGGTTTCCGGTCGTCGTCCTTGGCCTTGGCATCCAGTTCATCCTTGAGCTTCTTGAGCCGCTCAGCCTCGGCCTGGTTACGGCGCCGGGCCTCCAAGTTGCGGAGGAAGTCGGGATCGTCGTCAGGAGCGGTGGGGTGGGGGTAGCTCGGCCGGGGCTGCGCTGTGCCGCGCGGCCTGCCGATCAGCAACCACAGGATGGCGCCCAGGACGGGCAGGATGATCTGGACGATAATCCACGCCGGTTTGGAAATGCCCCGGGTCAGGCGGCCCTCGGTACGGATCACGTCCACCAGGCCATACACAAAGATGACGAGGACTGCGACGGCCAAAGCCACACGGAAGAGCATGCCATCAAGTCTATCGTCAGGACGCGCAGGGGCCGCGGGCGGAGGCGGCTAAACTTGAATAGTGGCCTTTTTGAAATATTCCCTGATCCGGCTCGCGATCTTCGTGCCCCTGTTCGTCCTGTTCGCGTTCCTGCAGGTCGGGGTGTTGATGTCCGTGGTCTGCGCCGCGGTCATAGCCTTCGCCATCAGCTACCTGTTCTTCCAGAAGCAGCGGGACGCTGCCACCGCAGCCCTGCAGCACCGCTTTTCCGGAAAGGCCAAGCCGCTTCGCTCGGCCGGGGAAATCCAGGACGCGAACGCCGAGGACGCCCTCCTCGATGCCAACCCCGACATCACCATCAACAATGCCAAGGGCAAAAAGAACGCCTAGAACCCGTGGCTGAGGATCAGCCCCAGTGAGAACAAAATGCTGTAGCCGAGGTTGATCAGCCCGGTCTGCTTAAGGACCGGGATCAGGCTCTTGCGCTTGCGCCCGTTGATCATCAGCCAGGCCGGCATCAGGCAGGCCGGAATGAGCAGCAGCACAATCAGGATCCATGGCCGGCCAGGGGCCAGGATCACCACCAGCAGGATGGCGACGGCCAGCATCAGGACGTAGCTTTCGCGCGCATGCTTGTCTCCGAGCCGCACGGCGAGGGTCTTCTTGCCGGCCTGCATGTCCGTGGGGATGTCCCTGACGTTGTTGGCCATCAGCAGTGCGGTGGCGATCAGCCCGGTCCCGATCGCGCCGATGACTGCCGGCAGGCTGATGTGCCCGGCCTGGGTGTAGGTGGTACCCAAGGTGGCCACCAGGCCAAAGAACACGAAGACGAACAGGTCACCGAGGCCCATGTAGCCGTAGGGGTTCTTGCCGCCCGTGTAGCCCCAGGCGGCCATGACGCAGCCCAGCCCCACCAGGATCAGCCACCACGCCTGGGTCAGGACCACCAGGGCCAGTCCGAACACCATGGCCAGGGCAAACGTGCCGAACGCGGCCCACTTCACATGCTCAGGCTTGGCGGCGCCCGAGCCCACCAGCCGCAACGGCCCGACGCGGTCGTCGTCGGTACCGCGGATGCCGTCCGAGTAGTCGTTGGCGAAGTTCACGCCAACTTGCAGCAGGAGTGCCACCAGGGCCGCGAGGATGGCGTTGGGCAGCAGGAACGAGTCCATTTCGTAGGCGGCGGCGGTGCCGATCAGCACCGGCGCGATCGCTGCCGGAAGTGTCCGGAGTCGGGCGCCTTGGATCCATTGGGCGGCTGTGGCCACGGTTAGTACCTCGTGTTGTTTCGATATGACGGCAGGATGGAGCGGGCGCACCCGCCGCGGTGGTGCAGGTCCACTCTACTTTCCCTCGTGCAGGGCACTGAGTTCCGCGGTCATGGCGAGCCGGTCGGGTTTGCCGTTTGGCAGCATCCGCAGCTCCGGTGCGGTGAGGACGGTCTTGGGTGCCAGGACCCCCAGTTGCTGTTGCCACTGTTGTTGGAGCACGACGGCGGAGTCCCCGGCTTCGTGCCCGGAAGCGCCGTCCCCGGCAAGGGCCACGTAGGCGGCCACGGCCTGGCCCCATTCCGCGGAGGGAACGCCGGCAACGAACGCCGAGGAGACGGCGTCGGACTGTTCCAACTGCTCCTGCACGTGCGCGGCGGAAACCTTGATGCCGCCGGTGATGATGACGTCGTCGGCCCGGCCCAGCACAGTGAGGCGGCCGTCGTCGTCGATGGAGCCGAGGTCGCTGGTGCGGTACCAGCGCACGCCGTCCTCCTCGAAGAACGTCCCGGTTTCTTCATCCGGTGCCTCGATGTAGCCGGCCGCCACCGTGTCCCCGCCCAGGAGGATCCGGCCGTCCGCGGCCACCCGGACAGAGACGCCTTCCAAGGGGTAGCCGTCGTAGATGCAGCCGCCGGAGGTTTCGGCGGAACCGTAGGTGGTGATCACCCGCACGCCGGCGTCCCGGGCAGCTGCCAGCAGGGACTGCGGCGCCGGGGCGCCGCCCAGCAGGATGGCGTTGAACCGGCGGAGCACCGCGAGGGTTTCCGGCGACGGGTCATCCAGGAGCCGCTGGAGCTGGGTGGGAACCAGGGAGGTGAAACGGATTTTGTCTGTCAGTTCCAGCGCTGCGGCGGTGAAGGCCTCCGGCGTGAAGCCGCCGGACATGTCCATGACCCAGGGACGGGTCCCGGCGAACAGGGACCGCACCAGCACCTGGATTCCGGCAACGAACTGCACGGGGAGGGCCAGCAACCATTGCCCCTCTCCCTTGAGCCGCAGCGCCGTGGCCATGGACGAGGCCGCCAGGGACTCCACCGTCAGCAGCGTCGCCTTGGGGGTACCGGTGGATCCGGAAGTGCGGACCACGGCCACGGCGTCGTCGCAGCCGGGGGTTTCCACGTGCCCCACTACCAGTGTCCCGTCTGCCCCGACGGAGAGTTCGACGGCGGGGCCCTCGCCGTGGAGGGCGGCCGCGAGGGCTTTCAGGGCCGGTTCGATGTTGAGGGGGCCGCCGGTGCCGGCGGCCGGTGATTCGTCGCTGTTCATTGCCGTCCCTTCTTAGAAATAGTGGGGGAAGCGTGACCAGTCGGGGTCGCGTTTTTGCAGGAAGGCTTCCTTTCCTTCCACGGCCTCGTCGGTCATGTAGGCCAGCCGGGTCGCCTCGCCGGCAAACACCTGCTGGCCCGCCAGGCCGTCGTCGGCCAGGTTGAAGGCAAACTTCAGCATGCGGATGGCCTGGGGCGACTGGCGGGCGATGTCCGCCGCGTATTCCAGCGCCACTTCCTCCAGCCGCGCGTGGTCTACAGCCTCGTTTACGGCGCCCATCCGAACCATGTCCTCAGCGGAATATTCGCGGGCGAGGAAGAAGATTTCGCGGGCGGCCTTTTGGCCCACCTGCCGCGCCAGCAGAGCCGAACCGTAGCCGGCGTCGAAACTGCCCACCGTGGCGTCGGTCTGTTTGAACTTGCCGTGCTGCCGGGACGCGATGGTGAGGTCTGAGACGACGTGCAGCGAGTGCCCGCCGCCGGCCGCCCAGCCGTTGACGACGGCGATGACCACCTTGGGCATGGTCCGCATGAGCCGCTGGACTTCGAGGATGTGGAGCCGTCCGGCACGGGCGGGGTCGATGGTCTCCTGGGTCTCGCCGTCGGCTGTGTTTTGTACTACGTACCGATAGCCGTCCCGGCCCCGGATCCGCTGGTCGCCGCCCGAGCAGAAGGAGTGGCCGCCGTCCTTGGGGGAGGGGCCGTTGCCGGTGAGCAGCACGGTGGCAACGTCCGGGGTCATGCGGGCGTGGTCCATGGCGCGGTACAGCTCATCCACGGTACCTGGACGGAACGCGTTGCGGACCTCCGGCCGGTTGAATGCGATGCGGACCGTGGGCAGGTCACGCACCCAGCCGCCGTCGGAATCCCGCTCCACCTGCCGGTGGTAGGTCATGTCCTGGAAGTCCTCGAAGCCGGAAACCACCCGCCAGCGCGTGGGATCGAAGACGTCGGACACCGGGGCGGGGATCTGGTTGCTCACCGTCCAAGTCTAGTAATCGGCGTCAGCTGATGCAGAACTCGTTGCCCTCGGGGTCCGCCATGGTGTGCCAGGAATGCGGCCCTTGCCCGGCCGTCCACAGGAAAGTGGCGCCTCGCGCCTCGAGTTCGCCCCGCACCTCGTCCTTGTCCCGGCCGTCCAGCCGCACGTCCCAGTGCACGCGGTTTTTCACGGTTTTCTGCTCGGGGGCGGTCTGGAAGAGCATGCGACGCGCGGGGGCGTTGGCTTCTATTTCCTCAGGCGGCCGGATGGCGGCGCCGTCCTTCCACACGAGGTTTCCGCGGTGCGTTATGGTCTGGTCCCCGGTGGCGTAGCCCTGCTCGATCATGGAACGGATGAAGCCGGCATCCTGTGGTTCCACCGCCCACTGCAAGGTTTCGGCCCACCAGTCGGCGAGCTCATGCGGGTTTGACGAGTCGATCACGATTTGGATATTCAGTCCCATCCGTCCACGGTAAGGGCGGCGGCGGAGTTGGGGAAGGGGCTGACGCGGGTGGGCGGCCTATCCTGACACCGTCAAAAGTATTCTTGACAATATGTCATGACATAGGTCACAGTTTCTAGCGGAAAGGGTTTTCCCCGCTATCGCGAGAGACAGGACAGAGCATTGTCAGAGACGACAAGAATCTCCAGCATTACCCGCCGCCAGTTTGGGCTGACGGCCTTCGGACTGTCGGCCCTGGCTGCCGGCCTCACCGCCTGCAGTGGAGGAGGGGGAGGGAGCTCCTCGGATGGCGGCGCCAAGACGCTGCAGCTTATCCTGTCCGGCGACACCAACCAGGGCGGTGCGTTCGCCGCCGCCGCCAAGAAGTACAAGGAAGCCACCGGGATCACCATCGAGGTTGTCGACGTCCCCACCGCGGACATCACCACCAAGCTGAAGAACGCGGCCACTGCGAACGACCTTCCGGCGCTGGCCCGCGTCACCGGCCTCGACCCGCTGTGGGCCAACCAGCTCCAGGACCTCACGGACATCGCCAAATCCCACAACATCGATCCCAACTTCCTGCAGCAATCGCCGGACGGCATTATCCCCGCCATCCCCTCCGACCTCACCGCCGTGGGGCTCTTCATCAACAAGAGCTTGTTCACCAAGGCCGGCGTCGCCTTCCCGACATCGATCGACACCACCTGGACCTGGGATGAGTTCATCGCAGCCGTGAACCAGGTCCGCGAGAAGGCAGGCGCCAAGTACGGCGTGGTGATGGACCGCTCCGGCCACCGGCTGCGCGCCATGATGTACGAATTCGGCAGCACCGCCTTCGCCAAGGAAAACGGCAAGTACACCGGCGACAGCAAAGCCGTGGAGACCCTGGAGTACTTCAAGAAGATCAACGACGACCAGACCATGCCCAAGTCCGTCTGGCTCAGCGGCGAGGACGGCAACGCCATGTTCAAGAGCGGCCAGGTGGCCGCCTACTACTCCGGCAGCTGGCAGGTGGCGGACTTCAACAAGAACATCAAGGACTTCGAATGGCTGTCCGTTCCGCTGCCCAAGAAGGACGTCAACGCCACCAACCTCGGCGGCGGATTCATGGTCGCCTTCAAGGACACCGGCGCAGATGAGGAAGCCAGGAAGTTCATTGACTGGTTCTACAACGACGCCAACTACACCGAGTTCGCCAAGACCGGCGGCTACCTGCCGGTCAAGGACCTGAAGGTGGACTATCCGTTCCAGCAGGCATCGTTCGAGCTTTACCAAAAGCAAATCGCCGGCAACCAGGCGAAGGGGGACAACGCCATCAAGCGCGTGGTCATCGAGGCTTACGCCGAGACCCCGTTCTCCGGCGATCCGCTCCGGGAGGAGACCGTCAAGATGCTCTCCGGCGGCCAGGACGCCAAGACCACGGTGGACAACATCGTGAAGCTCTACAACGGGGCCTGATCCCGTGGCACAACCAACCATCACTCCGACGGCGGCCCCGGC
Organism: Pseudarthrobacter sp. AG30; assembly: GCF_003116525.1. Lineage (NCBI taxonomy): Bacteria > Bacillati > Actinomycetota > Actinomycetes > Micrococcales > Micrococcaceae > Pseudarthrobacter > Pseudarthrobacter sp. AG30. The sequence goes on from NZ_QEHL01000009.1 coordinate 138,860, forward strand.
CCCGCAGCCGGGGCCGGTCCGCAGCAAGTCGGCGCTGAAGCGCCGCAACCGCTACGTCATCGCGCCGCTGGTCCTCATCGGCGTCAACGTGGTGCTCTTCCTGGTGTTCTTTGTTTGGCCGGGAGCGCTGGGCATGCTGTACTCCTTCACGGACTACCGCGGAATCGGCAAGCTGCACTTCATCGGCCTGGCCAACTTCCAGAAGCTCTTCGCTGACGGCTCGTTCTACGCCGCCCTGGGCCGGACCTTCGTGTACACGGTCCTGTCGGTCCCGCTGGTCTACGCCTGCTCCCTGGGCGTGGCCGCGTTGCTCGTCAGCAAAGCCGTCCGCGGACGCACAGCGGCAAAGACCGTGATCTTCCTGCCCTGGCTCATTTCGCCCATCGTGGTGGGCGTCATCTGGAAGTGGCTGTTCGGCCAAGACTTCGGCTTCATCAACTTCCTGATTTCCGGCTTGGGCGGGAATCCGCTGCCATGGTCCAGCGACGGCAACCTGGCCCTCGCCGTGGTGATCTTCGCCTCGGCGTGGGGCGGCACCGCCTTCAACATGCTGCTGTTCATCGCCGCGCTGAAGAACATTCCGGAATCCCTGTTGGAGGCCGCGGAGCTCGATGGGGCCAACGCCTGGCAACGTTTCCGGCACGTCACCCTGCCGGGCATCGCGCCGACGTCGTTCATGGTGATCCTGCTCTCCACCATCCATGCCATGAAGGAATTCGCCATGATCCAGGCTCTGACCGGCGGCGGCCCCGGAACGCAGAACACCCTGATCGTGCAGTACATCTACAAAACCGGTTTCGAGCAGTCAAAGGTGGGCTACGCCAGCGCCGCCTCCATGGTGCTGATGGTGGTCCTGCTGGCCATCGCCCTCATCCAGCTCCGGTTCAACAGGAAGAAGGGCTGACCCGTGGCAACAGCTGCCAACCTGCCTCCCGCGGTAGCGGAGGAACACGCCCAACCAACCCGGAACGACCCAGCACCACGCCGCAGGGACGGCCGCACCCAGCCGGGCAACCGGGAGATCCGGGCCAAGGCCTCCATCCCGCTGACCCTGCTGATGTGGGTGATCGCCGCCATCTACGCGCTACCCCTGCTCTGGTTCCTGCTCAGCTCGTTCAAGCCCGGCAGCGAACTCTTCAGCTACCCGCTGTCCATGATTCCCCGGGAATGGACCTTCCAAGGCTTCGTGGACGCATGGGAACGGGTGGACTTTGCGCAGTACTTCCTGAACACCGCCACGGTCTCCATCACCACCACGGTTCTGACGGTCTTCTTCAGCGCCTGCACCGGATATGCGCTGGCCAAGTACAACAACAAGGGCACCAGGCTGTTCTTCGTATGCATCCTGGCCACCACCATGCTGCCCACCGAGGTAATCCTGAACCCCACGTTCTCGGTCATCCGGGACCTGGGCCTCTACAACTCGCTGGCCGGCATCATCGTCCCGTCGGTACTCACGGCCACCGGGGTGTTCATGTTCCGGCAGTTCTTCCTCACGGTTCCGGATGACCTGCTGCACTCCGCCAGGATCGACGGCGCGGGCGAGCTGGCCATCTTCTTCCGGATCATGCTCCCGTTGTCCAAGCCCATCCTGTTCACGCTGGCCATCTTTTCGTTCCAGTGGCGGTGGAACGACTACATCTGGCCCCTGATCGTGCTCAACGACCCCAAGTGGTACACCCTGCAGGTGGCGCTGCGGAGCATCGTTGGGGCGGAAAACATCGACTGGCCGGTGCTCCTGGGGGCCTCGGTGATCTCGCTCCTGCCGCTGGTCCTGGTGTTCTTCGTCTTCCAGAAATACGTGCTCAACGCGGACGTCAGCGCCGGGCTGAAGGATTAGGACGGTCCCGCCACTGCGGGCCGGTGAAAGGCAGCAACAGTGCAGACAGCAACAACGGACACAGCCTTCCTGGCGCGGGTGGCGGCAGAAGCGGACCGGGAGGTCGCGGCGTTCCTGGCAGCCCACGACGACGACGTGCGGGCCTTGGCGCACCGGCCGGCCATGGCCAGGCTGCTGGCCCTGGCCGCCGTGTTCACCGAGCCCGGCTCCGGCTACTTCGCGCAGGAAACCCTTGCCACGGCGATGCGGCGGTGCCTGGACCGGTTGGAGACCCTCCAAGGGCCCACCGGCCTGTTCGACGGCACCAACCTGTCCTCGCCGCCGGACTCCGCGTTCACCCTGAACGACGCCTGCCTGGCGGTGCGGCTGGTCCGCGCAACGGAAACCCCGGACCACCTACTGGCGGAGGTGGACGAGCGGCTCGAGGCCATCATCGCCACGTCCGTTGACGCCATGGTGGCAGGCGGCGTCCACACCCCAAACCACCGCTGGGAGCTCTCCGCCGCCCTGGCGCAGATCAACACGCTGCACCCGCGGCAGGACATCGGCGCCCGGATCGAACAATGGCTGGCCGAGGGCATCGACCAGCTCCCCGACGGCATGTACTCCGAGCGCAGCCCCTTGTACGCCACTGCCGTGACCAATCCCTCGCTGCTGAGCATCGCGGACGCCACGGGCCGGACGGACCTCCTGGACCACGTCCGGCGGAACCTCGCCGCCTTCCTGCCCTGGCTCAACGCTGACGGCACCGTGGAATCCGTCTTCTCCCGCCGGCAGGACCAGTGGATGCAATTCGGCGCCGCCCCGTTCCTTCACCTGTACCGCCGGCTGGCGGCCCAGGACGGCCGGGCCGATTTCGCCGCGGCAGCCACCTGGCTGGCCCGGCTGCCCCTGCACGAGCCCGCGAAACTGCTTGCCCTCACCCGGCTGGACCCCTGGCTGTCAGCGGCCCTGCCGGCCGATCCGCCGTCGCACGCCGCCGCGCTGCCGGCACCCCTCGCTCCGGCCGCGGCGGCGCTCGAGAGTTGCGGCGCCTACCGGTTCCGCGGAGCAGGGTCCGTGGCCACCGTGTTCGGCGGCTGCGACCCCCTGGTTCCGGGCGTCGGCTCCGGGCTTGCCACCAACCCCACCTTCCTCCGCTTCGGGCACGGCGCGGCCGTGCTGTCCGATCTGCGGCTGTCCAGGAGTTTCTTCGACCTGGGCCCTTTCCGCAGCCAGGACACGGTGCGGCAGGGCGGCGTGCTGGTGCTCGCCGAGCAGCTGGAAGCCAACTTCTACCAGCCCCTGCCGCCGGCCAGGCAGCACCCTGATGGCATATACGCCCTGGAGCATGAAGGCCGTTTCAGCGCGGGCATGGAGTTCAGTTCGCGCGCCGCCGACGTCCACCGGCTTGCCACGGAGATCAGGATCAAGGCAGCAAGCGGGGAGGTTGGCCTGGACATTGGGTTCGAAGGAACGCACACGGCTTTCGCGCTCGAGCTGACCTTCCAGCCCGGCGGGGTGCTCGACGGCGTGGAGCCGGCAGGTGCGCACGGAACCTTCCAGCTGGTGGGCGGTACCGGCACGTACCGGGTGGGCGCGGACGTGATTGAGTTTGGACCCGGGCTGCCCGCAGATCCGGATACTCCTGCCACCTACAACCCGGGTGAAAGCTACCGCTACCTGGGCGGCACGAACACGGCCGGCGGCACCAAGGTCTACATCACGGGGCGGACCAGCGGCACGCACCGCTTCACGGTGCGCGGGTACACCCTGGCGGACTGAGCGCCGGGACCGAGCGCCGGCTTACGCCTGGACGTGCTGCATCTGCTCGAACAGTTCCGGCGGGATGGAGTAGACCAGGACCACGGCCAGCAAATTCTTGGCGGCGTGGACGAAATAGGAAAACATGACGTTCTTCCCGGTCCATACGTAGACGAACACCAGCGTGGCCCCCATGGCCAGGTAGGGAAGCAGTGCCGTGAGGGTGATGGCCTCCTGCCCCACGATGTGCATCGCCGCGAACAGCACTGCCGACAGGACGCAGCAGATCCAGATGTTCACCCGCCTGCCCAGCTTGCCGATCAGCAGGTGGCGGAAGATGTATTCCTCCACGAATGGTCCCACCACCACCAACAGCGGCACCATGAGCCAGGGCGGCACCTGCTGTATCAGGGCCTGCAGGCCTGCCTGGTTGGCGGACGTTTCCACCTGCCCGTTCAGCGCCACCAGGACCGCGGTCAGGACCAGCATCGCGATGACCGCGGACGGAACCATTAGCAGGGTGAACCACGGCCGGGTCGCCAGGACTTTGAGGTCGCGCGCCACTACTTTCCGGGCGGCCAACAGCGCCACGATACCCACCGAGGAATAGAACAGCAGGTTCACCGCATACGAGGCGGCGGCCGGGGACGGCGCAATCTGCCGCAGGAAAGGGGCCACCAGGTCGCCGGCCGCAGCGAAGAATCCCGCGATGGCCACGTAGAGGCAGAGCGCCGCCAGGTCCAGTCGGGAAAAACGGTACAGCTGTGGCTGTGGAGCGGGTGGTATGCGATGGGCTGTGGCCATGCTTCAGCCTATCGCCGGGGGTGCCGTGTAGCGCGCGTCACGTACCCGGCGCCCGGTCTTGTAGGATGGACAGGCCGCGTGAAGCTTCGGCTACTCGATGATTTACGCTCACAATCGCTGGTTTCTTGGCATTAAGGCCGAATTTTGTGAGCCGTATCATACGGATTCCGGATGCGGCCAACCCCCAACCCACAAGGAACAGTTGTGCCTCAAAGTACCCCCACAGACCTCAAGAACACCGCCGCGGCAACCGCCGCCGTCGACTCCTCCCTCAGCGCCGAGGGCTACAGCAAGACCCTGGGCCGACGCCACGTCACCATGATCGCCATGGGCGGCGCCATCGGCGTGGGCCTCTTCATGGGAGCCGGCGGCCGGCTCGCCTCCACCGGCCCGGCCCTGATCTTCTCCTACGCCATCGCCGGCGTCATCGCCTACCTGCTCATGCGGGCCCTGGGCGAACTCATCATGTACCGGCAGACCTCAGGCTCCCTGGTGAGCTACGCCGGCGAGATGTTCGGCAAAAAGGGCGCGTACATGTCCGGCTGGATGTACTTCATCAACTGGGGCATGACCGGCATCGCCGAGCTCATCGCGATCGGCCTGTACTTCCAGTTCTTCTTCCCCAATGTCCCTGTGGAAGCCTCGGCCATCGCCGCGCTGGCGCTCCTCGTGGCCGTGAACCTCCTGAGCGTCAAGGCGTTCGGCGAGTTCGAATTCTGGGCATCCTGCCTCAAGGTGGGCGCCATCCTGACCTTCCTGGTGGTGGGCACGTTCATGGTGGTCACCAACGCCCAAGTGGGTGACGGGCACGCCTCCGTCAACAACCTCTTCGCGGCCGAGGGCGGCATGTTCCCCAAGGGTGCGCTGGTGATGGTCCTGGTCCTGAATGCCGTCATCTTTGCCTACAACGGCATCGAGCTGGTCGGCGTCACTGCCGGCGAGATGCAAAAGCCGGAACGCGAGGTGCCCAAGGCGATCCGCGCCGTCGTACTGCGCATCGTGGTGTTCTACGTGGGCTCCGTCCTGCTGCTGGCGATGCTGCTGCCCTCGGACCAGTACAAGGCCGGGACCTCCCCGTTCGTTACCGTCTTCGGCCAGATGGGCCTGGGCTGGGTGGGTGACGTGATGAACATGATCGTGATCACCGCCGCCCTCTCCTCCTGCAACTCCGGCCTCTACTCGATCGGCCGCGTCTTCCGCACCATGGCCAACAACGGCCACGCCCCGCAGTGGCTCACCCGCATGTCCAAGCGGCACGTCCCGTATGCCGCCATCCTTGCGATCGCCGCGTTCTACCTGGTGGGCATCCTGCTGAACATCTGGCTGGGCGGCTCGCACGCGTTCGACCTCGCCTTGAACACCGCCTCGATCGGCGTGATCTTCTGCTGGGGCTCCATCTTCGCGAGCCAAATAGTGTTGCGCCGCCGCAAGGGCATCACGTCCACCCTGCCGATGCCGGGTTCGCCGTGGACCAGTTGGGCCGGCCTGCTGGGCCTGCTGGCCATCACCGTGCTCATTGGCTTCGACACCATGACCAGCAAGGACGGCGAGGTGTTCTACCTGGGCCTCTGGACGCTGGCCACCATCCCGTTCTTCGCGGTGGTCCTGTGGCTTGGCTGGCAGAAGGTCAAGGGCAACCAGCCCAAGAGCGAGCTCTACAGCTGACGCCGGATCTTCCTGAGCAACGTTCGACGGCGGGCCGTCCCTTGGGTGGGGCGGTCCGCCGTCGGCGTTTCCTCCTTGATGTCCGGGCGGGCCCGGTGCGTCAGGCAGCGGAGTCCTTCAGGTGGCGGGCAAAGTAGTCCTCGATCCGCTGCCAGGCCTCCGGGGCGGAGTCCGGGTCCGGCCCGATGCCCATCACGCGCATGAGCGGACGAAGGACCACGGGTCCTTCGTCGGTGTCGTTCAGGAAGGCGTGGCCGGCGCCGGGGAACTCCTTGACGCTGTGTTCGATTCCCAGCCTGTCCAGGGCTGATTCGAGCCGGGCAGCGGCCCCCTTCAGGGGCCTGTCCGCGCCGCCGTAGTTGGCCACGATGGGGCAGGCGCCGCGGAGGGCGTCGTCCAGGTTGCCGGGCAGGCGACCGTAATTGACCGCGGCTGCGTCGAAACCGTCCTTGGCCACCAGCAGCGCGAAGCCGCCGCCCATGCAAAAACCGATCACGCCGGTTTTTCCGGTCGATTGCGGGGAGGCGGCAAGCCACTTCCGCGCCGTGGCGATGTCCGTGAATGCCCGGCCGGTGCCGGCAGTCATGCTGCGCATGGTGCTGACCAGGCAGCGGCGCGCCCCGCCCTCGCTGAACAGATCCACTGCCAAGGTCAGGTAGCCGGCCCGGGCCATCCTGTCGGCGTGCCTGCGGGTCTGGTCGGTCAGGCCAAAGGCCTCGTGGATCATTACGACGCCGGGGAAAGGGCCTTGGCCCTCCGGCGTGGCCAGATAGCCGCCCAAGGAAGGCGAGCCGCCGGCGGTGGCGCTTTCGGCGCTGAGGTCAACGTAGGTCATGGCTAAGGCTAACCGGGCAGTATGCATTTACTGTGCGGATCCAACCGCGGACCCCGGGACGCTGGTGCGCGGCGCTTGGCCCGGGCAGACTGGGGCTGTGAACGAACCATGGGTGCTGCACGTGGACCTGGACCAGTTCATCGCTGCCGTCGAAGTGCTCCGCAGGCCGGAGCTCGCGGGCAAGCCCGTGATCGTGGGAGGCCGCGGCGATCCCACCGAACGTGCCGTGGTGTCCACAGCGTCCTACGAAGCCAGGGCCTACGGCGTGGGCTCCGGCATGCCGCTGCGCATCGCCGCGCGGAAGGTGCCGGACGCGGTCATCCTGCCCGTGGATCATGAGGCATACCTTGACGCGTCCGAGAAAGTGATGGCGGTCCTGCGCTCGCAGCCCGGCGCCACGGTCCAGGTGCTGGGATGGGACGAAGCCTTCGTGGGGATCGAGGGCGGCGTCCCCGAAGATATCGCCAGGCAGCTGCAGCTCGCCGTCCTGGCGGAAACCAGGCTGCACTGCAGCATCGGCATCGGGGACACCCTGGTCCGGGCCAAGGTGGCCACGGGGTTCGGCAAGCCCGCAGGCATCTTCCGGCTGACGGAAGGGAACTGGCTCCACGTGATGGGGGACAGGCCCACAATCGATCTGTGGGGCGTGGGAAAAGCGGTGTCGCGGCGGCTTGCCACCCTTGGCATCAAAACTGTTGCCGAGCTCGCGGCGGCCAACCCTGCGGACCTGGTGCCCGAGTTCGGTCCCAAGATGGGCCCGTGGTACGCCCAGCTGGGACGGGGCGAAGGGTCGCGGGTGGTTGATGACACACCGTGGGTGGCCCGGGGACACAGCCGGGAAACCACCTTTCAGCGCGACCTGACGGAGGCAGCGGACATTGACGGCGCCCTCAGGGAATTGGCAGCGCACGTCATGGACGATGTCGCCGCGGAAGAGCGGCCGGTGGTCGGCCTCACCCTGAAGGTGCGCTACGCGCCGTTCACCACCACAACGTACGGCCGGAAGATCCCCGCAACGTCCGTCCCTGCGGAAGTGCTCGCACACGCCCTGGAGCTTGCCGCGAAGATCGAGCCCGGCCGTCCTGTCCGGCTGCTCGGGCTGCGGGCGGAAATGACCATGCCGGAGGATTCCCGCCAGGGCCACACTCCCACCCGCAGCGGCTGGTGATTTTGCCCGATGGGTGTGGACAGCGGAACGGCGGCGGATCTGTCCGATCCGCCGCCGTCGGGCTGATGCAGCACGCCGTTCGCTGCGGCAGCAGCAGCGTGGCTGTCAGTCGCGCTTGAACTCGTCCTTGACGCTTTCGCCCACCTTCTTGGCATCCGCCTTGACCTGGTCCGCCTGGCCTTCAGCCTTGAGGCGGTCATTGTGGGTGACGTTGCCGGCAGCTTCCTTTGCTTTGCCGCCAAGTTCTTCGGCTTCGTTGCTGATCTTGTCTCCGAGGCCCATGGTGCCGGCCTCCTTCCGTTTCCGTCGATCGTTTACATTTTCACCGTAAACGAAGCTTGCTTACTAATTCAAGGGATGGGGCGGGCGGGCTAGGCTCGGGGGATGGAGAAAAAGCGCGGACGTGGGCCGGCCGGGGTGCAGGCACCCCGGGTTTCACCGGTGGAGCTCACTGACCTCGAAGACCAGGCGGACGCCGCCTTCCGGCGCGGCGAGCGGCACGAAGGGGTCCGGTTTAGCCGCGCGGACGCAGAGGGATTCGACCTGGGCGGGTCTGTCTTTTCCGAGTGCCGGTTCGATGCCGTGTCCTTCAACGACGCGCAGCTCCGGGGAGCATCCTTCCGTGACTGCATCCTGGCCGAGCTGTACGCCCCCGTTTTCCGCGGTGCCCGCAGCACCTGGCAGGACGTGGAGCTCCGCAACCCCCGGCTGGGTTCAGCGGAACTGTACGAAACCGGCTGGCAGTCCGTACGGATCGACGGCGGCAAGGTGGACTTCCTGAACCTGCGTGGTGCCAAGCTCACGGATGTGCTGATCAGCGGGTGCATCATCAATGAACTGGACCTTGGCGCCGCCGGGGCCGTCCGGGTAAGGCTCGAGGACTGCACCATTGGATCCCTGGACTTGGCCGGCGCCAAGCTGAAGGATTTCGACATCCGCGGGACCGGATTCCGCAAGATCAGCGGGCTGGGCAGCCTCTCCGGCCTGGTTGTTGACGAGTACCAGCTGGGCCTCCTGGCGCCGCTGATCGCCGCGCACCTGGGCGTCACAGTCCTTTAGCCGGGTGCGGAGCGGAACCTTGCCGTGTACCATTTACAGAACGAACGGTCGGTAAGTGGTGCATCCGCTGTGCCGGCCGCCGATGACAGTGCTGTTTATCGCGTGAAGGGTGTATCCATGGCTGCAACCGCAGGTCCGCAGGCTTTCCTTGTTGGCGGGGTCCGAACGCCGGTGGGCCGGTACGGGGGTGCCTTGTCCGCCGTGCGGCCGGACGACCTCGCCGCCCTGGTGGTCCGCGAAGCCGTGGAACGCGCCGGCCTGGACCCGGAAAGCATCGACGAGGTGATCCTGGGCAACGCCAACGGCGCAGGGGAGGAGAACCGGAACGTTGCCCGCATGGCCACCCTGCTGGCAGGCCTTCCGCTCCACATCCCGGGCATTACGGTCAACCGGCTGTGCGCCTCCGGACTGAGCGCCATCATCCAGGCGAGCCACATGATCAAGGCCGGAGCCGCGGACATCGTCATCGCCGGCGGCGTGGAATCCATGAGCCGGGCACCCTGGGTGCAGGAAAAGCCCACCGCCGCCTTTGCCAAGCCAGGCCAGATCTTCGACACCTCCATCGGCTGGCGCTTTACCAACCCGCAGTTCCAGCAGGGCGGCCTCTCCCGCGACGGGAAGATGACCTACTCGATGCCGGAAACGGCGGAAGAAGTGGCCCGAGCGGATGGCATCTCCCGCGAGGATGCGGACGCATTTGCCGTCCGCTCGCACCAGCGTGCCCTCGAGGCCATCGCCGCCGGGCGCTTCAAGGACGAGATCGTCCCCGTCACGGTGAAGACGCGCAAGTCCGAAACGGTGGTGGACACGGACGAAGGGCCCCGCCCCGGCACGAGCCTCGACGTTCTCGCTGCCCTCCGGCCGGTAGCACCGGGCGGCTCCGTGGTCACCGCCGGAAACTCGTCCTCGCTCAACGACGGCGCCTCGGCCATCATTGTGGCCTCGGAGGCAGCCATCGAACGGCTGGGCCTGACCCCGCGGGCACGCATCATCGACGGCGCTTCCGCCGGCTGCGAACCCGAGATCATGGGCATCGGTCCTGTCCCCGCCACGCAGAAAGTGCTCAAGCGCAGCGGCCTAAGCGTTGGTGACCTGTCCGCCGTCGAACTCAATGAAGCTTTTGCCACCCAGTCACTGGCCTCCATCCGGCGCCTGGGCCTGGATCCGGACATCGTGAACCGCGACGGCGGCGCCATCGCGCTGGGTCACCCGCTCGGCTCGAGCGGGTCCCGGATCGCCATCACCCTGCTGGGGCGGATGGAACGCGAGGACGCCAAAATCGGCCTCGCCACCATGTGCGTCGGCGTCGGCCAAGGCACCGCCATGCTGCTGGAGAAAATCTGATGGCCGCCGCAGTGGACCTTGCCGCCGAAGTGTTCTCCGCCCTCAAAGTGGAGGAACGGGACGACCGTGTGGTGGTGCTGCTCAACCGGCCCGAGGTAAAGAACGCCATCGACCAGCAGATGGTGGACGAACTCCACACCGTGTGCGCAGCGCTGGAACAGAATCCCAGGATCCTGATCATTGCTGGGGTGGACGGGGTGTTCGCCTCCGGGGCAGACATCGCCCAGCTGCGCGAACGGCGGCGGGATGACGCCCTGCAGGGGATCAACTCCACCATCTTCGTCCGGATTGCGAAGCTGCCCATGCCGGTCATCGCCGCGCTGGACGGCTACTGCCTGGGTGGCGGCGCGGAACTGGCCTACGCGGCGGACTTCCGGATCGGCACCCCCACCGTGCGCATCGGCAATCCCGAAACGGGCCTGGGCATCCTGGCCGCGGCAGGCGCCAGCTGGCGGCTCAGGGAACTCGTGGGTGAACCGCTGGCAAAGCAGATCCTCCTGGCCGGCCTGGTCCTCGGCGCCGACGAGGCACGGGCGGCCAACCTCATTACCGAGATCCACGACCCCGCGGACCTGCTGGCCGCGGCCCACAGCCTTGCCGACAGGATCGGGCGCCAGGACCCCCTGGCCGTCCGCATCACCAAATCCGTGTTCCACGCCCCCGCGGAAGCCCACCCGCTGATCGACCAGCTGGCCCAGGGCATCCTCTTCGAATCCCAGGCCAAGTTCGACCGCATGCAGGCGTTCCTCGACCGCAGCGCCCGGAAGAAGGCCAACCCCGCCAACCCCGCAGACAGAAAGTAGACCATGAGCGAATCGCAACTGACTTCAGCCCTCCCGGCCCGGGTGGGTGTCCTGGGCGGTGGCCGGATGGGCGCCGGGATCGCCCATGCATTCCTGGTCAAGGGCGCCGACGTGCTGGTGGTGGAACGCGACGAGCAGGCTGCGGAGGCGGCACGGGAACGGGTGGAATCCGCGGCGGCAAAGAGCATCGAGCGCGGGGCAACGGACGCAAACCTGGACGAAATGGTCTCCCGCCTGGCCGTCGGCGTGGACTATGACGCCTTCAAGGACCGCCAACTGGTGGTGGAAGCCGTCCCGGAAGACTGGGACCTGAAAGTTACGGCGTTGCGGGGCATCGAGGAGCGGCTGGCGGAAGACGCCTGCCTGGCATCCAATACGTCCTCGCTGTCCGTGAACGGGCTCGCGAAGGAGCTGAGGCGGCCGGGCAATTTCCTGGGGCTGCATTTCTTCAACCCGGTGCCCGCTTCCACGCTCATCGAGGTGGTGCTGGGCGAGCACACCTCGCCCGGACTCGCTGTGGAGGCGAAGAGGTGGGTGGAGGCACTCGGCAAGACCGCCGTCGTCGTCAATGACGCGCCGGGGTTCGCGTCCTCCCGGCTGGGCGTTGCCATCGCGTTGGAGGCCATGCGCATGGTCGAGGAAGGCGTAGCCTCGGCCGAGGACATCGACAACGCCATGGTGCTGGGCTACAAACACCCCACCGGGCCGCTCCGGACCACGGACATCGTGGGCCTGGACGTCCGCCTGGGTATCGCCGAATACCTGCAGTCCACCCTGGGTGACCGGTTCGCACCCCCGCAGATCCTGCGCGACAAGGTGGCCCGCGGGGAACTGGGCCGCAAGACCGGCAAAGGCTTCTTCGACTGGCCCAGCTAGCGGCCGCCCGCGTTAGTCGAAGAAGCCCACGATGTAGCCGATGAAATACAGCAGGCAGAGCAGGACGACCACCCCGATGATGGCAATCCAGAGGAACTGCGTGCCCTTGCCCGGCCCGCGCTCCTCCGTGCCATGGGGCCCGACCGTGGATGCTTCGCCCGGCGGGGTTTCGCCGGGCGGAACGCCGCCGCCGGGCTCCAGACCGGTGATCTTGTCGTCTTCCGGATCCGGATTGGTACCTGACACAATGACTCCCTCGCTCGCCGTCCACGTGCTTGCCCAAGCGTAACCGGCACCGAACCGGTGGGCCTAGGCTGGTGCAGTGACTTTCCTTGAACCCCTTACCCTGACCGGCCGGCACGTAATCCTGGAGCCGCTCGCGGAGGAGCATCACGACGGCCTGGTGGAGGCCGCCAGGGATGGTGAGCTCTGGAAGCTCTGGTACACCTCGGTGCCGGCCCCTGATGGGATGGCCGCCGAAATCAGGCGGCGGCTGGCACTGCAGGACCAAGGGTCAATGCTGCCGTTCACCACCCGCCTGATCGATGCGGAAACCGGCGGCCCGGGCCGCATCATCGGCATGACCACCTACATGAACATCGACGCCGCCACGCCCCGCGTGGAGATCGGCTCCACGTGGAACGCGGCCTCCGTGCAGGGGACCGGAACGAACCCGGACTCCAAGCTCCTGCTGCTCGGGCACGCCTTCGAGGCCGTGGGCTGCCCGGCGGTGGAGTTCCGCACCCACTGGCTGAACCACCAGTCGCGGGAGGCCATCGCCCGGCTCGGTGCCAAGCAGGACGGCGTACTGCGCAGCCACTCCCGGACCAGCGACGGGAACCTGCGCGACACCGTGGTGTTCTCCATCCTGGACCACGAATGGCCCGCCGTCCGCGCCGGGCTCGAGTACCGGCTGGACCGCCGCGGCCCGGCTGCCCGCTGATGACGCCAGAAGTCTTCCCGTGCGGCATGCGGCTCCCAGCACCGTGTGATTAGCTGGGCGGATGAGCAAACGGGGCAGGCCCATGAACTGGGATGGAGCTGTCAACGCCTGGCACATTTCGGGCGGCATCTACCGCATGGGGCGGCGTGAGTGGCTGACGGCGTCCGGGTGGCGGCAGATGTTCGACGACGGCGTCCGCACCGTCGTCGATCTCCGCAACGCAGCGGAAGGCCGGCGCCGGGACACCGACCCGGTGGTCCCGGACACGTCCATGCCGGACATCGACGTGGTCCAGGCGCCCACGGAAGAGGCCGGTGATCCGCGCTTCACCGCCATCACCGGGCCGTATTTGAACGACCCCGGGCATTACGCCGTGAACGCCCGCCTCTTCCCGGAAAAGCTGGTGGGCGTCTTCCGGGCCATCGCCCACGCCGCACCCAAGGGGGATGTCCTGCTGCACTGCGCCGCCGGCCGGGACCGCAGTGGAATGGTGGCCGCCATGGTCCAGGACCTCGCAGGCGATTCCGACGAAGCGATCGCAGAGGGTTACCGGCGGGCGGCACGCGGCATCAACGAGAGGTACCGCACGCACGGGCCGCCGCACAGCCGCGAACGCTACCTGGCCGCCGGTGAACTCGAGCCCTTGCTGGAACAACGGGGGCTCACCGTGGCCAGGTTTGTCCGAGACCTGGATACCCGCCACTACCTTCTGGCCAACGGCCTCACCGCAGTAGAACTCGAGGCTGTCCTGGCCTGTTGCCAGGACAGCGTAGATACAATGGGACCAGTGTGACGCATGTGACCTGAGATACTGTTGTTTCCTCGGTCACGTTGACCGGCAGAGAGACGGACATGAGCTCAGCAGCAGCACCAAGGAAAAAGACTCCAATGGCGCATGACCTGGGGTTTAGTGCTGTCACGCTGCGGCGGGTGCTCGCCTTGGGCGCCGCTGCCGGCGTGCTGGCATCCTCCGCGTACGCAGCCGTTCCCGCTTTTGCCGCCGGTGAATCGTCTCCCACGCCGGCCTCGCCGAGTCAGGGTACAGCGTCCCCCAGCCCGGCTTCGGGAAGCACAGCCCCGGCGTCCCCGGCGCTGTCGCAGGCCGCCCTCGACGACGCCGTGCAGCGGGACCTCAAGCTCACCCCCCAGCAGTTCGAGGCTGCCGGACAACTCGGTGCCCAGGCAGCGCAGGCGGCCGTCCAGCTGCGCCAGGTCCCGGGCTACGTGGGAATCCGGATCGAGCATGGATCCATTACGGTCAGCGGTTCAGGACGTGAGCTTAAGACCGCCGTTGCCGCCCTCGCGGGCACTATCTCCGGTTTGTCCCTCGAGGCGCCCGCGGTTGGCGCCAGGTCCGAACTGGCGGTCAGCACGGAGCAGCTCTTCCAGGCCTATCTCCGCGACGTTGGGCCGCAGGACCTGCAGGCGGTGATGTACGCCGGCGGAAAGTTCGTGATCAGGACGGGCGGGATCAATGCGCCGGAGGCGTTGTCGCCAGAACCAGCGACGGCGTCCTCGCCGTCGGCAGCCCCGTCGCCCTCGCCGTCGGAGTCGGCCTCGCCGGGGGCCGGAAAGATCACTCCGGCCCAGTTCGTGTCCCGCTATGCCAACGTCGAGCTCGACGGCGGTACGCCGCTCAAATCCGAGGCGGACGTCGCAGGCGGCATCGGGTACCAGAGCGATATCGGCTATGTGTGTTCCACCGGTTTCTCCGCCTTCGACCCCACAGGCCTGCCCACTGTCCTGACCGCGGGGCACTGCGCTTCGGATGGTGCCGCCAAGACAGCCACCCTGGAGTTCCAAGGCGTGCCGGCGGGCCTGCTGGGGAAGTTCGGCTTCAGCCAGTTCGGCGGCCCGGGGAACACCCGCGTGCTCGACCCCACCACTCCCATCGGTCCGGACCAGGCGGCGGTAACCAACCCTGGCAATGTGGGGACGGACATCTCGGTGATCCAGTCGCTGCGGCAGGACATCGATCCCCTTCCCGCGGCCAGCACGTGGGGGAACCCGTCCCAGCCCGCGCCCGACGTCAAGATCATCGGATCCGAAGAACCCGTTGTGGGAATGCCCATTTGCCGCTCGGGACGGACCTCCGCCTGGTCCTGCGGAACGGTTGACGCCGTCGGCATCTTTATCGTGCCGGGCCCGGGCTACGCCTCGGACAAGAAAGACATCCGCGCGTTCAACGGGTTCCTTTCTTACGGGGTGCAGTCCAGCGGGGGAGACTCCGGGGGACCCTACGTCAGCGGCAACTACGCCGTGGGCACCCACTCGGCAGGGGACACCCCGGACCAAAACGGCAACGTGATCCAAAACTTCGCCGTCGGCGCCACCTTGCGGAACAGTTTGGCCGTACTTCCCGGCTACCAGCTGGAACTGTTCCTCAACAAGCCTTCCGTTACCGCGCCCGCGGCCGGCGGCACCTATGATTCCGGCCAAACCATCGCTGGCACCGTTGCCGCGGCTCCGGCGTCAGCCATCGCCGCCGGGTCCAAGGTCCGGATCACCCTCCAGGGCCAAGGCCCGTTCGAGGTCCCCGTGGACGCCGCCGGCAACTGGAGCTTCACCGCACCGCAAGGCAGGGATCCGCTCCACTTCACGGCCGAGACCGTCAACGGGTACAGCCGGTCGGGCACCACCACCTTCGAGTTCGCGGCCACCCCGCCGGCTCCCACGAGCCCTGCCCCGCCGTCGAGCCCTGCCCCGCCGGCTCCCACGAGTCCTCCCGCCAGCATCGCTACCGCATCCCCGTCACCCACCCAGGCCAGCCCGGCCCCGTCGCCCACCCAGGCCAGCCCGGCCGCCGTCGTTACACCCCCGGCCAGTACCCCGGCACCCAGTACCCCGGCACCAAGCACTCCGCCTGCCGGCCTGGCGATCACAGGCGGCAACGGTTCCGCGGATGCGGGCGGCCTGGCCTACACCGGCGCGACGGCGCTGGTGCCCGCAGCCGTCGCTGCCGCTGCCGCGGTCGCCGTCGGGATCGTGCTTATGGTGCTGGTCAGGCGCCGGAAGCGGGGATCGGACTAGGTTCCGACAGGCTCAACCACCGGGGACGGGCTCAACCACCGTTACTTGTGGCGCCGCATCAGCAGGTTTGTAATGCGCAGGGTGCAGAGCCGCTGGCCCGCCTCGTTGGTGATCAGCACCTCGTGCGTGGTCAGTGTGCCGCCCAGGTGGATAGGCGTGGCCGTGATGGTGACCTGGCCCTCCCGTGCGGACCGGTGGTGGGTGGCGGATACGTCCACCCCCACAGCGGTCTTGCCCATGGTGCTCGCGTGGATCACGGCGGCCCAGGAGCCCACGGCCTCGCCGACGGCCAGGGAAGCGCCGCCGTGCAGCAGGCCGAAGGACTGCCGGTTTCCCTCCACCGGCATGGTGGCCACCACCCGCTCCACGGACTCCTCCAGGATCTTCACGCCCATCTTTTCGTCCAGCTCGCCCAGCGTGATTTTCCAGAGTTCATGCTGCGACGGCTGGTTGTCGCCGGAATCCTCGTGTGGGGCTCTCATTCGTTCTCCTTCGGTATCCATTTCAGTCCCGGCCTTCTAGTGTGCGGCACGGCACTTCATGTATGGTGAATATATTACCGAACGGACGGTCAGTAATGACTGTTGTTTGCCTGCCCCAGCGTTGGAAGGACCCGTCAACGATGACCACCACAGCCACAGCTCCCCAGGCCACGGTCGACACCGTGGAGACAGTGCCCAGCTTCGTCAAGGATGCCTGGTGGACGCCCGACGCCGGCTCGTCGGCTTCCGCGGTGCCCGTCCGGGATGCGAGCACAGGGGAAATCCTGGCCAAGGTCAGCACGGAGGGCCTGGACCTGGCCGCCGTCGTCGAATACGGCCGCACCACCGGCCAGGCGGAACTGGGCAAGCTGACCTTCCACCAGCGCGCCCTCAAGCTCAAGGAACTGGCGCAGTACCTGAACGCCCGCCGCGAGCACTTCTACAACTTCTCGTTCCAGACCGGTGCCACCAAGATCGACTCCATGGTGGACATCGACGGCGGCATCGGCGTGCTGTTCACCTTCGGTTCCAAAGGCCGGCGCGAACTGCCCAACTCCCAGGTAGTGGTGGACGGGCCCATGGAGGTGCTGTCCAAGGACGGCTCCTTCGCCGGCGAGCACATCTACACCCGCATTCCCGGTGTTGCCGTCCAGATCAACGCCTTCAACTTCCCGGTCTGGGGGATGCTGGAGAAGTTCGCCCCTGCCTTCCTGGCCGGCGTCCCCACCATCGTCAAACCGGCCACCACCACCGGTTACGTTGCTGCGGCCGTGGTCAAGGCCATCGTTGAATCCAACATCCTGCCGGCAGGGTCGCTGCAGCTTATTTCAGGTTCCGTCCGCGGGCTGCTGGACGTCCTGGACTACCGCGACCTCGTCGCCTTCACCGGCTCGGCGTCCACCGCCAAATCGCTCAAGGCGCACCCGAACGTGGTGGAGGGCGGAGTGCGGTTCACGTCCGAGACGGACTCCCTGAACGCTGCCATCCTTGGCCCTGACGCGATGGAGGGCACACCGGAATTCGATGCGTTCGTCAAGTCCGTAGTCACCGAAATGACCGTCAAGGCCGGGCAGAAGTGCACCGCCGTCCGCCGCGCCATCGTGCCGCAGGAACTGGTTTCCGCCGTCACCGCCGCGATCGGCAAGCGCATCTCGGAACGCATCGTCCTGGGCGACCCCCGCGGCGCGGGCGTCACCATGGGCGCACTGGCGTCCGTGGAACAGTTAAGGGACGTCCGGGCGGCCGTCCAGTCCATGCTCGCCGCCGGCGGTGAGCTTGCGTACGGAACCCTCGATTCGCCGTCGGTCACCTCGGCCGACGGAACCACCGGCGTGGTGGACGGCGGGGCGTTCATGGCCCCGGTCGTCCTGAACTGGGACAACCCCGAAGCGGACGCAATCCACTCGCTCGAAGCATTCGGACCGGTATCGTCCGTGATCGGCTACCGCGACCTGGCCGACGCCGTCCGCCTCGCCGCCCGCGGCGGCGGCTCCCTGGTGGCCTCGGTCTGCACCAACGACCCCGAGGTGGCCCGGGAACTGGTCACCGGAATCGCTGCGCACCACGGCCGCGTCCTGATGCTGAACCGGGAGGACGCCCGCTCGTCCACCGGCCACGGATCACCGGTGCCGCACCTCGTCCACGGTGGCCCGGGGCGCGCCGGCGGCGGCGAGGAACTCGGTGGCATCCGGTCCGTGCTGCACCACATGCAGCGCACCGCCATCCAGGGCTCACCCAACATGCTCACCGCCGTCACCGGCGTCTGGCATACCGGTGCGGACCGCAACTTCACCGTGGAAACCGAAGGCGCGCACCCGTTCCGGAAATCCCTCGCCACGCTACGGATCGGCGATGCCGTCCGCTCTGACCTGCGGCAGGTCACGCTGGCGGACATTACCGCTTTTGCGGAGTCCACGGGCGACACGTTCTACGCGCACACCAACCAGCAAGCGGCGGAAGCCAACCCGTTCTTCCCGGGCATCGTGGCACACGGCTACCTGCTGCTGAGCTGGGCCGCAGGACTGTTCGTGGAACCCGCCCCGGGCCCCGTGCTGGCCAACTACGGCCTGGAGAACCTGCGCTTCATCACCCCCGTTGCCGCCGGTGATTCAATCCGGGTGACGCTGACAGCCAAGAAGATCACCCCGCGCGAAACGGACGAATATGGCGAGGTGGCCTGGGACGCCGTCCTGACCAACCAGAATGACGACATCGTGGCCACCTACGACGTCCTCACCCTCGTCGAAAAGTAGCCCGGAACGCCCGCTCACTTCCTGCAGCTTCCACCTGGACGCCCGCT
>NZ_QEHL01000009.1:157815-329490 GCF_003116525.1 Pseudarthrobacter sp. AG30
TCACTTCTGGCGGCTTCCACCGGAACGCCCGCTCACTTCTTTCGGGAAAGTGAGCGGGCGTTTGGGGTTTGGGTGTCGAAGGTGAGCGGGCGTTTGGGGTTTGGGCGTCGAAAGTGAGCGGGCGTTTGGGGTTTGGGTGTCGAAAGTGAGCGGGCGTATTGGGGAGGGGCTTTTCCGGCAGCCCGGGCGTAAGATTCTGCCCGTAGGAGGTGGCCACATGAACCTTAGAATGAGCACAGCCACAACCATCCTGCCAGTCGACGACGCAGCCCGCGCCCGCAGCTTCTACACCGAAAAGCTCGGACTCCCGCACCGCGGAATGACAGACGATGGAAGCGAATTACTCGGCACCGACGGCGGCCCCATGCTGCAGCTGATGCCCGTCTCCGATGGCAAGCACTCCGAGCACACAGCGCTGAGCTTCGAGGTAGCCGACATTGAGGGGACCGTCCGTGACATGGAGGCCAGGGGCGTGATGTTCCAGGACTATGACCTTCCCACCCTGAGGACGGAAAACCACATCTGCACCACGGAATCCGAAAAATGCGCGTGGTTCACGGACACCGAGCACAACATCCTCTGCGTCCACCAGAACCTCGTGGCGAATCCGGAATACCAGGTCTAGGCGCCAAGGGACAAAACCGCAGCAAGGGTGCCCCGGTTTCATCGGGGCGCCCCTGCTGCGGTTTATGGAACGTTTGACCTTGGTGTCAGCTTTCGGCGCCGCCGTGCAGGCCGTCGTCGCTGCTGTCATCCTCGCGCCCGGTACCGTGGCCTTCTTCGCTGCGGTCCGAGAGGTCCATGTTGCCCCTGGCCTCGTCCATGGTGGGGCCTCCCGGCGGGACGCTGTAGGTGTCCGGACGGATGCCGTGGGACTGTTCCTCGATCAGGGCCTGTTCCTCACTGAAGCGGATTGCGTTGGCCTCGTCACCTGAATCACCGGCGATGTCTTCGCGGAGCTTCGAGGGATCCGGAACGATGTACCCTGCCTCGGGTTCTTCCTTTGGGTGGCTCATCTGCTTTTCCTTTCCTATCGGGTGGTATTGGTGGCGGGCCTGTCGGTGAGGTCCACCTTGATGTCCAGGCTTTGGTCTCCGCGCTTGACCTTGAAGCCTACGGTGTCGCCGGGGTTGCGCTTGCGCAGTTCCGCCAGGAGCTTCTCAGGCGTGTTGAGTTCCACGCCCTCGATGGACTGCAGGACGTCGCCGGGCCGGATTCCTGCCCGTCCCGCGGGTCCGTCCGTGTCGGCTGCGAGCACCACCACCCCGGATCCGCCCTGGATGCCCAGCTGGTCCGCAATTTGTGCCGTAAGCTCGCCCGGAGTCAGGCCGAGGTAGGCATGCTTCGCAGTGCCGCTGGCCAGCAGTTCCTCCGCCACGTCCACTGCGGTAGCGGCGGGAATGGCAAAGCCCAGCGAAACGGCGCCCGCGGACGGCGGAATGTAGGCCTCACTGATGCCGATCACCTCGCCGCGCATATTGATCACGGCGCCGCCGGAGTTGCCCGGACTGATCGGTGCGTCCGTCTGGATCAGGTCCACCAGGGAGAGGCTGTTGGAGGCGGAGCCTGGGATGGAGCGGTGAAGCCCGGAAATGATGCCGGCGGTGGCCGTGTTCTCAAACCCGAGGGGTGAGCCAAGGACCAGGGCGCCCTCGCCCACTTTGGGCAGGTTGGTCTGGTAGGTCGGTTTCGGCAGGCCGGTGCGTTTGGCCTGCACCAGTGCCAGGTCGGTGACGGCGTCGCTTGCCTTTACGGTCCCTTCGACGCGTTGCCCGTCGGCGAAGCCCACTTCCACTGTGGTGGCACCACGGATGACGTGCTCGTTGGTGAGGATCAGCCCGTCCGCTGAGTACACCACGCCGCTGCCAAGACCGCTCTGCGTGAAAATGGTGACGACGGACGGTGACAGGTTCTCGACGAGTTGGGGCAGGTTGCCCGCCGCGGTGCCGGCGTCGCCGCCCGGTGCCTGCGTCCCGGAAGCCGGGGCGGAACTGCCCGCGGACGACGACGGTGCCGGGCTTGGGGAGGAACTGCTGGGGACCGGAGGACTTGGCGTTCCGGTGCAGCCGCCCAGTGCAAGGCCGGCCGTGAGCACTCCGGCGGCAGCTGCTGCCTGGAGGCGGCGGGAACGCTGCCGATCACTGGCCTGGCTCATCAGGACCTCCCTGCGGGTGGTGGCTTCCTACCACCGTAGCGGGGGAGCCGGGAAAATACCAAGCACGCTTATTATCAGCGGTGATGCGTGCTGGACCAGGCTCCTATCCCTTGCTGTGCAGGCCGTCGAACGCAACGGTGATGACGTCGTCGGCGAGCTTCTCCGGCGACAGCGAACCGCCCGGCTTGTACCACTCCACGATGGAGTTGATCATGCCGAACAGCAGGCGCGAGACGGTCCGGGGATCAATGTCTGCGCGCAGCGATCCTTCGTCGCGGGCAGCCGAAATCAAGCCGGCCACCTTGTGATCGAAGGTCCGGCGCCGTTCCAGGGCGTCCCGTTCGATCTCGGTGTTGCCGCGCAGGCGCAGCAGCAGGGTGACGAACGGCAGGCGCTCCACGAGCACGGCCACCGTTTGCCGCAGCACGAACTCGAGCCGGGCATCGGCCGCCCCGGAAGTGGCCTCCGGCTGCTCCAGGATGGCTTCAAGCCCGCCCAGGGCGTGGTCCAGCGCGAGCTTGAGCAGGTCGCCCTTGGACGGCACGTGGTGGTAGATGGCGGACTTGGAAATGCCCAGGTTCTCGGCCAGGATGCCCATCGAGGTTGCGTCATAGCCGTGCCGGTTGAAGACGTCGACGGCGATGCGCAGCACAGACTGCTGGTCATAGCCGGGGCGGCCCCGCTTGGTGCCGTTGGCGGCTGTTCCGTGGGCGGCTGGGGTATCGGCGGTGCTGGCAGTTCTGCTGGCGCTGGGCATAGTGGCTAGTTTCTCACGAACGGTCGGTAGGTCCGGGGACGGCGCAGCGCCACCGGAACCATTAAGCCTTCGGGCGGAGGTCGTAGATGCGGCGCAGCTTTCCGTTGGACCGCTCCAACGAGCCCGGTTCCACTACGTCCACGGTGCACGAGGACCCCACGTGGATCTTTATCTGCTCCTTCAAGGTGCGGGCCGCCGTCGTGCTCTGTTCAACGGTGACGGTGTCCCGGCGTTCGATCCGGACGGTCAGCTGGTCCATCCGCTGGCCCTCGGGCCGGGTGAGCTCGAGCTGGAAGTGCGGGCTGAGTTCGGGGATGCGGAGGGCGATTTCCTCGATTTGGGAGGGGAAGAGGTTCACGCCGCGCAGGATGATCATGTCATCGCTCCGACCGGTGATGCGTCCCATCCGGCGGTGTGCGGGGCGGGCAGTTCCCGGGAGCAGGCGGGTGAGGTCCTTGGTGCGGTACCGGATGATCGGCAGCGCTTCCTTGGTGAGCGAGGTGAAGACCAGTTCGCCGTGTTCGCCGTCGCGCAGGACGTTCTCCTTGCCGGCCACCGGGTTGAAGGCATCGATGATCTCGGGGCGGAAGTGGTCCTCCCAGATGTGGCTGCCGTCCTGGGTTTCCACCGCCTCGCCGGCGACGCCCGGACCCATGACCTCGGACAGGCCGTAGATGTCGCAGGCCTTGATGTCCATCATCACTTCGAGCTCGTGCCGCATCTCCTGGGTCCACGGCTCGGCGCCCAGGACTGCAAACTTCAGCGAGGTGGAGGCGGGGTCGATGCCCATGTGCGCCATCGCGTCGGCGATGGTCAGCAGGTAGGTGGGGGTGGCCAGGATGGCGTCCGGCTTGAAGTCCTGGATCAGCTGGATCTGGCGTTCGGTCTGGCCGCCGGACATGGGGATGACGGTGCAGCCCAGGGCTTCGGCGCCCGCGTGGGCGCCCAGTCCGCCGGTGAACAGGCCGTAGCCGTAGGCGTTGTGGACTTTCATGCCGGGGCGGATGCCGGAGGCACGGAAGCTGCGGGCCACCAGCTTGGCCCAATCGGCCAGGTCTCGCTTGGTGTAGCCGACGACGGTGGGCCGGCCGGTGGTGCCCGAGCTGGCGTGAATCCGGGCTACTTCGCTTTGCGGCACGGCGAACATACCGAAGGGGTACTCGGCGCGGAGGTCGTCCTTGGTGGTGAAGGGAAAGTTGCCCAGGTCTTCAAGTTCGCGCAGGTCGCTGGGGTGGATGCCGGCGTCGTCGAACTTGCGCTTGTACAGCGGGACCCGGTCGTAGGCGTAGGCCACCGTGTGCTGCAGGCGGCTGAGCTGGAGGGCTTCGAGTTCGTCGCGGGAGATGGTCTCTTCGCGGTCCAGGCCTGGGTCGATGCCGGCAGCGGCGGGGGTTTCGGGGGCATGCAGGGTCATGGTTTTCCTACTTCTTGGGGATGGTGCGGCTGCGTCCACGGAACTCGGCGATGAGCTCACCCGGGGAGCTGGGGTGGGTTTCGGAGGCCGCGGCGGCGTCGGCGGCGAAGATCTGGATGTCGTACAGGCCGCTGCGCCCCGCGCTGGAGCGGCGGTCCGCGACGGCGGTGAGCACCTGGCCGCGGAATGCCGGCTTGAGGAAATTGATGTCGACGCCGGACGCGACCGTGATGGTGTTTTCCTCGCCCGGTGCAGGCTGGATGGGGTTGCACGCGAGGGCGAAGGCGGTGTCGCCGAAGGCGAAGATCATTCCGCCGTGGGCCATGCCGAAGCCGTTGAGCATTTCCTGCCGGAGGGTCATCCGGATGGTGGCGTGGCCGTCGCTGAGGGCGAGGACCTCGATGCCCATCCATTCGGAGGCGTAGTCGTTTTCCAGGATGGGGTGGGTGGCCCCGGAAAGTGTTGCTTCAGCCATGCGTCATTGCCTCCAGCTTTATTTACCGAATGTTCATTAGGTAATCCCATGAGGGGGGCCGGTGTCAAGGGTGGGCCGCGCGCACGTGTGCCCCCGGGGCGCGTGTAGTGCAAGGATGGGAGGACCGGCACGAGCAAGCACAGCAAAGGGCGGACCATGGCCAAAGGCATCTACGTCAGCGCAACCACCCCAGGGTCGGGCAAGTCCTTGGTGGCCTTGGGCCTGGCGGACACCCTGCACCGGCACGCGGACAGGATCGGCTTCTTCAAGCCCGTGGTCCACGGCCCCTCCGCCGCGGACGACCCCATGGTGGCGTTGATGAAGGCCCGGTTTGCCCTGGACGATGACCTGTGCCGCGGCGGCCTGACCTATGCGGAGGTCCGCGAACTCCTCGCGGCAGGCAACCGAGCGGAGATCGATGCCCTGTGCGTGGAGATCTACGCCGACATTGCCCGGCACTGCGATGTGGTGATCGTGGAGGGGACGGACCTGGTGGGCCAGGACTCCGCCGTCGAATTCGACCTGAATGCCCGGCTGGCCAACAACCTCGCCACGCCCGTGGTGGCCGTGGTGGGCGCGAAGGGGCGGACGGTTGCCGAAACTGCCGCCGCCGTGGAAGTTGCCCGCAAGGAACTTGCCGCCGAACGCTGCTCGCTGCTGGCCATCATGGTCAACAGGGCGGACGCCGCTGACCTGGATGCCATTGCGGCGGCCTTGAAGCCGGGCGCGTCCGGCCGGCCCGTGTATATCCTGCCCGAACTCGAAGAGATCGCCCGGCCCACAACGGGCGAGGTGGCGACGGCCCTGCGTGTCCGGCAGATCGCGGGAACGCCGGATATGGAACGCGACGTCAAGGACATCAAGGTTGCCGCCATGAACGTGGGCAACTTCCTGAACGTCCTGGACGAGGGGGCCCTGGTGATCGTGCCTGGTGACCGGGCGGACGTAATGGTGGCCTGCCTGGCATCCTCCTTCTCGCCGGAGTTCCCCGTGGCGTCCGCGCTGATCCTCACGGGCGGCCTGGCGCCGGATGCCAACATCTATCCGCTCCTGGCGCAAGCGCCGTTTCCAGTGTTCGCAGCGGACGAGGACACCTACCAGACGGCGCGCCGGGTCTCCGAGGTCCGCAGCGAGATCTGGTCCGGGCACCGCCGCAAGGTAGCGTCGGCGCTGGGCCTTTGGTCCCGCCGGGTGGACGAAGCCGAACTGGTGGAGCGGCTGCACCTTCCGCGGGCCGAACGCATGACCCCGTTGCGGTTCCTGCACGACCTGATCGAACGCGCCCGCGCCCAGCGCCGCCATGTGGTCCTGCCCGAGGGCACCGATGTCCGGATCCTCCGCGCAGCCGAGATCCTGCACCGGCGGGACGTCTGCGACCTCACCCTCCTGGGGCCCGAATCGGACGTCCGCGAGCTGGCCGCAGCCAACGGCATCGACCTGTCAGGAATCACCGTCATCGATCCCGCCACCTCGGAGCTGCGGCAGAAGTTTGCGGAGAAGTATGCCGAGCTGAGGGCCCACAAGGGCGTGGACCTGGCCAAGGCCCTGGAGATCATGCAGGACGTCAGCTACTTCGGCACCATGATGGTCCAGCTGGGAGTGGTGGACGGCATGGTGTCCGGCGCCGCGCACACCACCGCGCACACCATCCGGCCTGCGCTGGAGTTCGTGAAGACCCGCGAGGGCGTGAAGATCGTGTCCTCGGTGTTCCTGATGCTGATGCCGGACCGGGTGCTGGTGTACGGGGACTGCGCCGTGAACCCGGATCCGAACGTCGAACAGCTTGCGGACATTGCCCTGGCCTCGGCCGAGACCGCCGCCCAGTTCGGGGTGGAGCCGCGGGTGGCCATGCTCTCGTACTCGACCGGCGGCTCGGGGTCCGGGGAGGCGGTGGACGAGGTGCGGCAGGCCACCGAACTGGTGCGTGCCCGCCGGCCCGACCTCGCCGTGGAGGGGCCCATCCAGTACGACGCCGCCGTCGACGCCTCCATTGCCGCGTCCAAGATGCCCGGTTCCTCCGTGGCCGGCCAGGCGACAGTGTTCATCTTCCCGGACCTGAACACCGGCAACAACACGTACAAGGCGGTGCAGCAAAGCTCCGGCGCCGTCGCCGTGGGGCCGGTCCTGCAGGGGCTGCGGAAACCGGTGAACGACCTCTCCCGCGGCTGCACGGTGGAGGACATCGTGAACACGGTGGCCATTACTGCCATCCAGGCGCAGGCCCGCGATGCCGGGCCGGAGCGGGCGCAGGTCCCTGCAGAGGCACCGGTGTCCTAGGGCGCCACGCACAAAGGACGACGACGGCACTTTCGCAGGTGCCGTCGTCGTCCATTTGCTTGGGGCGGGGAAATCCTAGGCGGCTGCCTTGACCTGCAGCGGCTGGATCTTGCCGATGACGAAAAGGTAGTTGGCGGCCCCGATGAGGGAAATTGCGCCGATCACGGCCAGCGGTGCCACGAAGGATCCGGTCTGGTCCACCAAGACGCCGATCAGGATGGGCGTGAAGATGCCTGCCAGGTTGGAGGCGAAATTCTGCAGCCCGCCGATGGAACCGACGTGGCGTGAACTCGGTGCGACATCAGCCGGCAGCGACCAGATGCCGGTGGCGGCCACCGTGAGGCTGGAGTAGGCGATGGACAGCAGGGCCAGGGCCATCCAGGCCTCCGGGACCAATGCGGCAAACATGATGACGGAGCCGCCGGCCAGGCCACCGGCGATGGCCGTCTTGCGGACCTTGCTGACGGGAGATCCTGCCCGCACGGCACGGTCCGCCAGGTAGCCGCCCAGCCAGCCGAACAGGACGGCGCAGATGCCGGGGATGGCGCCGAAGAAGCCGAGCTTGAGGAGGTCGAAGCCGCGTTCTTTAACCAGGTAGCTGGGGAAGAACGTGATGAAGAAATAGATGGCACTGTTCAGGCAGAAGAAGCCGAACATCATGCTGAGGATGGTGCGGTACTTGAAGAGCGAACGCCAGGGGAGCTTGGCCGCGTTTTCGTCGTCGCTGGCCGCTCCGCGGGCACCGCCCTCCTGGATGTAGCTGACTTCGGCGGCATTGGCGCCGGCATGCTCCTCCGGGCTGCGGTAGTACTTCCACCACACGGCGGCCCAGATGATTCCAAGGACGCCGATGATGATGAACACCGCGTGCCAGGACGTGAAGGCGACGATCAGGGTGACGATCGGCAGCGCGATCACGGCTCCCACCCGCGAACCGGAGTCCCAGATGCTGGTGGCGAAGGCGCGTTCGCGGACCGGGAACCAGGTGGCCACCACCTTGGCTGCAGTGCTGGGCGCCGGGCTCTCACCCACGCCGAGGAGGAAACGGGCGGCGAAGAGGGACCAGAAGCTGGACGCTGCGGCGGTGACCATGGTGAAGACTGACCACCACACGGCGGCCAGCGAGAACGAGCGGCGCGGGCCCACCTTGTCTACGTACCAGCCGGCGGCGAGCTGGAAGAAGTCATAAGCCCAGAAGAACGCTGCAAAGATCAGGCCCTGCTGGGTGGCACTGAGTTCAAAATCCTTGCCCATGAACGGGAGGGCGACGCTGAGGCTGGAGCGGTCAAGGTAGTTGATGCTCAAGCCAATGAAGGCAAGCCAGATGATCACCCAGCGTTTGCGGGACATGAGGCGGGGTTGCCGGGATGAAGTGGTGATGGAGGTTTTACTTCCGAGCGTAGTCATGCGGTCTCCTTCGACATATACATGGCTTCGGGTGCGGTGCGCACGGCGGGAGGGGGAGGCGCGGAAGGCATCTGCGCCAAAATCATATAGGAATCGGGTTAATCATATAGAAAGTGTGACCCGGATCAAGTCCCCGCCGAAAAAATGCTTCGATGAAGGCTGCGGCGCCCCGTGGCTTATGATTCCCCCAAGCGGCTTCCCGCCGTTCAGTACCAGCAATCCAGTGCAAGAGGTAACCGCGTGCCCCCACGTCAATCGTCCGAAACTTCCCGCGGCAAGGCAGCCGTGCCCGATGTGTATTCGGCGATGCGTGCCTCCATCCTGGAAGGGGAGATTGCTCCCGGCACCCGGATCAACATCGATGCCGTAGCCCGCGGCCTGGGCGTGTCCCAGACGCCGGTCCGTGAGGTGCTGCAGCGGCTTGAAGGCGACAACCTGGTGGTCTACAACCCCGGCCGCGGCTACAGCACCACCCCGTTGCTTGACCTGCCGGAGCTGCGCTCGCTGTTTGAATTCCGGCTCCTTGTGGAACCGTGGGCGGCCCGGGCCGCGGCCGTGGACCGCCTTGCCAATCCGGCCGGCTCGCTGGAAAGGGAGCTGAGCAGTTTTCGTGCCATCATGAAGCGGACCGGCGACCTGCGGCAGGACCTGGTGGCCCATGACACCCGCTTCCACGACACCATCCTTGCCGCCTCCGGGAACCCTGTGGTCCGGCATGCCTTTGCGCAGACCCACTGCCACCTGCACACCTTCCGGCTGTACCCGGCGGACGTGGACGGCGCCATTACCGTGGCTGAGCATACGGCCGTGCGGGAAGCCATCGAGGCCTGCGATCCGGAGCGGGCTGAGGCGGCCATGACCACCCACATCCGCAACTCTTTTGACCGCTTCGCCCAGGCCTTCGAGGGTGAGCTGCCGCCGCTGGAGGACGGCGGCCCGCCGCGCAGGCGCATCATCACATCCTAGGAATCCGGCGAACAGTCCCGGTCCGCAAGGGCCGGGCTTTTTGGGTTCCCGGGCCGGGCCTGCCGCTGATGGGGGTTGACCTGAATCGCACTTCCTATATGATTTTAGAAATTCATATAGGAATCGAATCTTTCCCTCCGCCAGTTCCGCTCCGAAAGTTGAGATCCATGCCTTCCATCACGTCCATCAACACCCAGGACGTCCGCTTTCCGACGTCCCTTGAGCTTGACGGTTCAGACGCGGTCAACGTAGACCCCGATTACTCCGCCGCCTACGTGGTCATCCGCACCGACGCGGGCGACGAGGGCCACGGCTTCATCTTCAGCTGCGGCCGCGGCAATGACATCCTGACGTCCGCTATTGACGCCTATGCCCGCCTGCTGGTGGGCCGCGACATCGATGAGCTCATCGGCGACCTCGGCGCGGCCTCCAGGCTGCTGGTCCATGACTCCCAGCTGCGCTGGCTCGGACCCGAGAAGGGCGTCACCCAGATGGCCTGCGGCGCCCTGGTCAGCGCCCTGTGGGACATCCGTGCCCGCCGGGAAAACAAGCCGCTCTGGCTCCTTCTCGCCGAAATGACACCCGAAGAACTGGTCAGCGTGGTGGACTTCACCCACATCCGCGACGCCCTCAGCCCCGAAGAAGCCCTCGAGATCCTCCGCGCCGGCCAGGAAGGCAGGGACCAGCGCATCGCCGAACTCAAGGCCGGCGGCTTCCCCGCCTACACCACCTCCCCGGGCTGGCTGGGATACAGCGACGAGAAGCTGGTCCGGCTGAGCAAGGAGGCCGCAGCCGACGGCTTCTCCATGATCAAGCTCAAAGTGGGCGGGGACATCGACGACGACCGCCGGCGGATGGCCCTGGCCCGCGACGCCGTGGGCGGGTTGCCCATCGCCATTGACGCCAACCAGCGGTGGGAGGTGTCCGAGGCGGTTGAATGGGTCAACCAGCTCGCGGAATTCAACCCGTACTGGATCGAGGAACCCACCAGCACGGACGACATCCTGGGCCACGCAGAAATCCGCAGGGGTGTGGCGCCGGTCCGGGTGGCCACCGGTGAAGCCGTGGCAAGCCGCATCGTGTTCAAGCAGCTGCTCCAGGCCCGTGCCATCGACGTGCTTCAGCTCGACTCCACCCGGGTGGCCGGCGTCAACGAGAACATCGCCATCTTGCTGCTGGCCGCCAAATTCGGGGTACCCGTCTGTCCGCACGCCGGCGGCGTGGGCTTGTGCGAACTGGTCCAGCACTTCTCCTTCTTCGACTACGCAGTGGTGGGCCGGAGCCAGGAAAACCGCATGATCGAATTCGTGGACCACCTGCACGAGCACTTCGCCGAACCCGTCCGGATCATCAACGGCCGCTACGCCGCGCCCGAACTCCCGGGCACGGGCGCCGAGATGTTCAGCGCCTCCCGCTCCCGCTGGGAATTCCCCAACGGTGCCGGGTGGCAGGAAGTGGGCAACCGCGCCGCCGTGACCGGCGCAGCCCCGGCCCCTGCCGGAGCCGGCCGGTGACCGCCGGAGCAAGTGCCGCCGTCGGCCTCGCCCCGGACCGTAGCGCCGGGCCCACCACGCCTGGTGCCCTGGACGCGGCAGTGGAAGCCGCAGCAGCTGCCTTTGACCAGGGCCGCCGCGTGGATCCGGCTACCCGTGCCGGCTGGCTCGAAGCGATTGCCGCCGGCCTGGAGCAGGACGCCGGCGGACTGGTGGAAACGGCCGTCCGGGAAACCCACCTTGGTACCGCCCGGCTGGAGGGGGAACTGAAGCGGACCGTCTTCCAGCTGCGGCTGTTCGCGGCGGAAATCCGCCAGGGCGAGCACTTTGACGCCACCATCGACCACGAGGACCCGGCCTGGGGCATGGGTCCGCGGCCGGACCTCCGGCGGTACAACGTGCCCCTCGGCGTCGTGGGCGTCTTCGGCGCATCCAACTTCCCTTTCGCGTTCAGCGTGATGGGAGGGGACAGTGCCTCGGCCCTGGCCGCCGGTTGCTCCGTGGTGCACAAGGCACACGACGCACACCGCGAACTCGCCGCCCGCACCGCCCGCGTAGTGGCCGAAGCCCTGGATACCGCCGGGGCGCCGTCGGGCCTGTTCTCCCTGGTGACCGGCCGGCAGGCGGGCGAAGGGCTGGTGGACCACCCCCTGGTCAAGGCCATCGGCTTCACCGGCTCCACCGCGGGCGGCCGTGCCCTGCTCGACAGGATTGCCGCCCGTCCCGAGCCCATCCCGTTCTTCGGCGAACTGGGTGGCATCAACGCCGTCTTCGTGGCACCCAACGCATGGGCGGCCCGGCGCGCGGAGATCCTCACGGGGTACGCCGGTTCCTTCACCCTGGGCATGGGACAGTTCTGCACCAAGCCGGGGCTGCTGTTCGTCCCCGCGGGGGATGCAGCGGGGATCCGCGCCCAGCTGGGGGAGGCCCTGGCCGGTTTCGCTCCGTCCCGGCTCCTGAGCGACCGCCTGCACGCCGGTTACGCGGACGCCGTGGCCACCCTCCGGGACAGTGCCGGCGTGGATGTCCTGGTGCCAGGCGACTTTGCGGAGGAACCGGCCCCCACGGTCCTGCACACCACTGCGGAGGAAGTCCGGAAGGACCCGCACCTGCTCCGGCAGGAGATGTTCGGCCCCGCCAGCCTGGTGGTGGAGTACCGGGACCAGGCCGAACTGCCCGGGCTGGCGGACCTGCTGCAAGGGCAGCTGACCACCACCCTCCAGGCCCAGGAGGACGACGACGTGTTCGAACTCGCTGCCCGGCTTGCAGACATCAGCGGGCGCGTCCTGTGGAACGGGTGGCCCACGGGCGTCACGGTCAGCTACGCCCAGCACCACGGCGGCCCGTACCCGGCCACCACCTCAAACACCACGTCCGTGGGCACGGCCGCCATCCGCCGCTTCCTCCGCCCGGTGGCTTACCAGTCGTTCCCTGCGTCCCGGCTGCCCGAACCCCTGCAGGACAGCAACCCCTGGCGGGTCCCGCAAAGGGTCGACGGCGTATGGCAGCATCCGGCCGGACGCACCTGCGTCGGCGGAGCCGGGAAGGAGGGGCAGCAGTGAGCCCGCTGTCCGGGGCAGCACGTTCCGTCCTTCCCGAGGACGCCGACGCGGCGCTGCTCATCGGCCGGGTCTGGGATGGGGAAACGGCGGGTCCGCGCGTGGTGGCCGTCAGCGGGAACACCGTCTTCGACCTGAACCGTCTGGCCCCCACCGTTGCCGCGCTGATGGAACTGCCGGACCCTGCCGCTGCCGTCCGCTCTGCCCTGCTGGATCCCGGCCTCGCCGAACCGCGCTGGGCGACCGCCGACGTCGTCAACGCCTCCCTGCAGGGTGACCACACCCGCACCCGGCTGCTGGCGCCCATCGACCTCCAGGTCATCAAGGCCTGCGGCGTGACGTTCGTGGACAGCATGATCGAGCGCGTCATCGAGGAGCGCTGCGCGGGCGACGCCGGGCGGGCTGCGGAGGTGCGGGAGTTGGTGGGCCGTGCGCTGGGCGGAAGCCTGGCAGACCTCCGGCCCGGCTCGGCGGAAGCCGCTGAAGCCAAGCGGGTCCTGGTCGCCGAAGGGCTGTGGTCGCAGTACCTGGAGGTGGGGATCGGTCCGGACCCCGAGGTCTTCACCAAGGCGCCCGTCCTGTCATCGGTCGGCCTCGGCGATGGAATCGGCATCCCGGCCTTCTCGTCCTGGAACAACCCGGAACCGGAGCTGGTGCTCATTGCCACCGCCGGCGGGCGGGTGGTGGGTGCCACGCTGGGCAACGACGTCAATCTGCGGGATGTGGAAGGCAGGAGCGCCCTGCTGCTGGGCAAGGCCAAGGACAACAACGCATCCAGCGCGCTGGGGCCGTTCATCAGGTTGTTCGACGGGACCTTCACGCTGGAGACGCTGCGCGATGAGGAGATCCTGCTGCGCGTGGACGGTCCGGACGGGTACCTGCTGGAGGGCCGGAACAGCGTTGCCCGCATCAGCAGGCCCTTCGAGGAACTCGTGGCCGCCACCCACGGCAAGCACCACCAGTATCCGGACGGCTTCGCGCTGTTCACGGGGACCCTTTTTGCGCCCACCCAGGACCGGGACGAGCCGGGACAGGGCTTCACCCACAAGCACGGCGATGTGGTCACCATCCGCAGCCGCCACCTGGGCGCCCTGGTCAACACAGTCGGTCCATGCGAGGAACTGCCGGAATGGACCTTCGGCCTCCGCCGGCTCTTCGAGTACCTGGCGGGGCAGGGACAGGGCGCCCGCGCCTAGTCTTTACGGATAAAGGACGACGACGGCACTTTCGCAAGTGCCGTCGTCGTCCTTTGGAATGGGGGAGCCTAGCTGTTGTCCGGCTTGGCTATGCTCTCCGGATCTTCCTCCTTGGCAGGCTCGTCGGAGAGGCCCTGCGGGGTCAGGTCAAGGTCCTCCGGGTGCTCCGGTGCCTGCGGGGCCTCGCCGGTTTCGGCGGCCTTGAGGTTGCCCGTATCGTCCAGGGCGGGGTTGGCCCCCTCCACCACGGTGGGGTCTTTCTTCCCGGAGCCGGAGCCCGCATTGAGCGGGGCGGTGCTGCTGGATCCCGTGTTGGTGGGGTCGTTTTCGTCGATCGAAGTGGGCTCGCTCGTCATGGAAATGTCCTCTCGCCGTGGTCCAGCCTTGTCCGCCGACCATAGGCACACCCGGGGTGCATGCGCAAGGAAAGAGTGCACTCATCGGTTACCATCACTGGCATGCCCGGTACAGCCATCACCACCGCCTTCATCCCCGTCCGCGACCCTCAGGTGGCGGCCCACTGGTACAGCCGCATGCTGGGACTCACCGTCGCGGACGCGAACCGATTCTCGGCGCTCCTTGCCGGCAGCGGAACCGCATCCGTAACGCTGATGGGCCCGGACAGCGGCATCCAGGTTTCTCCGGGGCTGTCGTGGGCGACGTGCAACTTCACAGTCGATGACCTGGACGCCAAGCGCGCGGAGCTGGCGGAGCAGGGCGTCCCGGTGGGGTCCATTACGGGCTCGCCGGATGTCTGCCTCTTCTTCACGGCCCAGGACCCGGACGGGAACACGCTGCTGCTGACT
This sequence comes from Pseudarthrobacter sp. AG30, assembly GCF_003116525.1. Lineage (NCBI taxonomy): Bacteria > Bacillati > Actinomycetota > Actinomycetes > Micrococcales > Micrococcaceae > Pseudarthrobacter > Pseudarthrobacter sp. AG30. The sequence goes on from NZ_QEHL01000009.1 coordinate 172,321, forward strand.
GACCGTTAGCGGCGCCACCTATAGTGGGGTTTGAACTGCTGACGCCAGGCTGAGGAGGCCCCGCATGCTCGTGCTCGTCATCAACTCCGGCTCGTCGTCGCTGAAGTACCAGGTCCGCGACGTCGCCGCCGGGACGGTCCTGACCGAGGGGCTGATCGAGAAGATCGGGATGGGCAACGGTGGCGGAGGGGACGGCGAGATCGAGGGCCCGCGGGACCACGCGGAGGCCCTGGAGCTGGTGGATGCCGCCATCCACCAGGAACTGGGTGGCCTGGAACTGGGCGCGGTGGGCCACCGGGTGGTGCACGGCGGCGAGCGGTTTGCCGAACCCGTGCTGATCGATAACGAGATCACCCGTGCCATCGAACGCCTCAACCCGCTGGCGCCGCTGCACAACCCCGCCAACGTCCTGGGCATCCGTGCCATCACCAGGAAATGGCCGGACATGCCGCAGGTGGCCGTGTTCGACACCGCCTTCCACCGGACCCTGCCCGAGCACGCCTGGCGCTACGCCGTGCCCGATGAGCTCTACACCAACCACGGGATCCGCCGGTACGGCTTCCACGGCACCTCGCACGAGTACGTTGCCCGCCGGTCGGCCGCTCTGCTGGACCTTCCCCCGGAGGAGTTCGACGGCGTCATCGCCCACCTGGGCAACGGCGCGTCGGTCACCGCCATCCGGGGCGGACAGTCCGTGGACACCTCCATGGGTTTCACCCCGCTCGAAGGCCTGGTGATGGGCACCCGCTCGGGCGACCTTGACCCCTCCATCCTGGTGTTCCTGGGCCGCGCCGGGTGGACTCCGGAGGACATCGACTCCATGCTGAACCGGGAATCGGGGCTGAAGGGCCTGGCCGGGAACAATGACATGCGCGCCGTGGTGGAGGCCGCCGAATCCGGGGATGCCAAAGCCGCCATGGCGCTGGCGGTGGCGTCCTACCGGCTGGCCAAGTACATCGGTGGGTACCATGTGGCGGTCGGCGGTGCCAAGGCGCTGGTCTTCACCGCGGGGATTGGCGAGAATTCCTCCCAGTTCCGGGCGCTCGTTGCGGACCGGCTGGGCGCCCTGGGCATCGAGCTCGAAGCCGGCCTGAACGCCAAACGGTCAAGGGAGCCGCGCGTGATATCCGCACCGTCCTCCGCGATCCCCGTCCTGGTGGTTCCCACGGATGAGGAACGCGCGATCGCCGAGGCGACGGCCGCCGTCGTCGGTTCAAACAGGTAACCGGCATGCCGGAGATCCTGCTGCCAATCCACACCGACCGGCTGGTCCTGCGCCGCTTCGAAGGCCGCGACCTGGACGCCTTCCACGCCTACCATTCACTCGCCGAGACTGCCCGTTTCCTGCCGGGACCGGCCAAAAGCTACACCAAATCCATGGAGTACGTGGGCAAGTACGCCAACTTCGTGTACGAGAAGGAGGGCGACTGGCTGTCGCTGGCCATCGAGGCCAAAGATGAGCCGGGCCTCCTGGGCGAAGTGGTACTGAAGTGGCTCCCGGGCCGCGGGCAGGCGGAAATCGGCTGGTCCACGGCACCGCAGGCGCGCGGCAAGGGGTACGCCACCGAGGCCGCGGCGGCGGTCCTGGACCTCGGCTTCGGGGACCTCGGCCTGCGCCGGATCGAGGCCCGGCTGGATGAGCTCAACACCGCCTCCGCGGCGCTCTGCCAGCGGCTGGGGATGCGGCTGGAGGCGCGGCATGTGGACAAGTGGTTCTACAAAGGCCAGTGGGCCACCGAACTGGTCTACGCCGTCCTGGCCGACGAATGGAGCCGGGAAAGTGAACCTACGCCCGGCCCTTGAGGATCAGGTTCCAATAGATCTTCGGGAAGAGGTCCCGGTCCACCACCCAGGACAGCCTGCTCTCATTCCAGGTGGGAACGTGCGGGATGCTGGGCTTGACCCGGTACTGGTCGTCGAATTCGGCGAACACCACGGTGTCCCGCGATACCGTGAACGGGCACACCGAGTACCCGTCATACTTTGCGCGCAGCGGCTTTCCCTTGCGGGCGGCCACCAGGTTTTTCGCCAGGACCGTGGCCTGCTTTCGCAAGGCGCCGCCGGACTTTGAGTTGCTGGTCCCCGCGGCGTCGCCCAAAGACCACACGTTGTCATGCCGCAGGTGCCGCAGCGTCTGGCGGTCCACCTCCACAAAGCCGCCGGAGCCACCGGCGGCCGGCAGGTCCGTGGCCTTCAGCCAGTCCGGGGCGGACTGGGGCGGGACGGCGTTGAGGACGTCGTACGTAAGCTCCTCGGTGATGTTTGCGGCGTGGTCGCGGATGGTTGCCCTGCGCTCGCCGGGGTTGACCGCAACCAGTTCGCTGTTGGTCCGCAACTCGATCCCGTACTCGGCGATCTTCCGGTCCAGCTCCCGGTCCACCTCCGGTACCCCGAAGACGGTGGGGTACGGCTGGACCATCACCACCCGGATCTTGTCCAGGACGCCTTGCTCCCGCCAATAGTCGCAGGCAAGGTACATCGGCTTCTGGCTGGCTCCGGCGCACTTGACGGGCCCGGCGGGCATGGTGAACACGGCGGTGCCGGAGGCCAGGCCGCTGAGCAGGGTCCAGGCCTTGGGGGCAAGGTCGAACTCGTAATGGGAGGCGCCGTGTGGCGAGTGCACGGCGTCGGCAAGGCCCGGAACGGCGTCCCAGTCATACTGCAGGCCCGGGCACACCACCAGTTGCCCGTAGCCAACGGAGGCTCCGGACGCCAGGGTGACCGTGTTCGCGTTAGCGTCCACGTCCACCGCGGCATCCCGGATCCAGGTGACGCCCGCCGGTGTCACCGACTCCTGGGTCCGGACGGCTTCCCGGGCCTGCGCCCGGCCGCCTGCGATGTGCGAGAACAGCGGCTGGTAGAGGTGGTGGTCCTTGGGTTCGACCACCGCCACATCCTGGACGCCGTAGCGCTGCAACCTGGCCGCCAGCGAGATGCCGGCGTTGCCGCCACCGATAATGACAACCTCGTGGCGGGCAGCCACGGGCCTACTTCTTTTCGGTCAGGGCGGATGCCTTGTGCGCCGCGCGGGCGCCGGTCTTGGCCGATTCCACCACATACTGCGGCTCATCCTCGCTGGCGCGGTGCGTGTTGCCGTCGAGTTCGAAATCGCTGGTTTTCTTTTCCACGATCTTGCCGTGGGTCTTGCCCTGTGAAGTGTTCCACTCCACGTGCGTTCCCTTGCTTAATGACATGCCTGCCCCTTTTGGTAGCCCGGACCTTTGCCCGGATCGGAAAACAAGTGCCCCACAATGGTAAGCATGATGAGCATTTCCGGGAACAGGGCGGTGGCTGGCAGGCGCTACTGCTTCAGCCCGGCGCCTGGAAGCAGCCCGGTGGCGCCCAGGGCGTCGGCGATGAAGGCGTAGTCCCACGCACGCTCACGCCACTGCACATAGCGTCCGGAGGCCCCGCCGTGGCCGCCGTCCATCTCGACCTTCATGACGATGGGCTCGGACCCGGTGGTCTTGTTCCGCAGCTCCTGCACCCATTTGGCGGGCTCGACATACAGGACCCTGGTGTCGTTGAAGGACGTCACGGCCGCGATCTTGGGGTAAGCCACCGCCCGCACATTCTCGTACGGCGAATAGGACTTCATGTACGCGTAGGCCTCGGGGTCCGTGATGGGGTTGCCCCATTCCTCCCACTCCAGGGCGGACAACGGCAGGTCCGGGTCCAGGATGCTGGTGAGCGGATCCACGAACGGCACCTGCGCCACGATCGCCGCGTACTTCTCCGGCGCCATGTTGGCCACGGCGCCCATCAGCAGGCCGCCCGCGGAACCGCCCAGGGCCGCGATCCGCGCCGGGTCCACCCAGCCGGAGTTCGCCAGCCAGTCCGTGGCGTCGATGAAATCGGTGAAGGTGTTCTTCTTGGTGAGCTTCTTGCCGTCCTCATACCAGTGCCGGCCCAATTCGCCGCCGCCACGGATGTGGGCGATCACGAACACCACGCCACGGTCCAGCAGGGACAGCCGGGCGATGCCGAATCCGGGGTCCATGCTCATCTCGTAGGAGCCGTACCCGTAGACCAGGCCCGCTGCCGTCGCATCCTGCTTGACGCCCTTGTGCCGCAGGACGGAGAGCGGGATGCGCGTGCCGTCGCCGGCGGTGGCCCATTCGCGGGTGGCGATGTAGTCGCTTCCGTCGTAGCCGCCCAGTACCGGGCTTTCCTTGCGCAGCAGCAGGTCGCCGGCGGGCAGTTCGGGGGTGGGGAGGACGAAGTCGTAGATCCGCGACGGCGTGAAGTAGGACGTGTAGCCGAGCCGGATCACCGGGGCGTCGTAGTCCGAGCCGCCCACCCCGGCGGTGTACAGCTCCTCATCGAAGGCAGGCTCCACCGGGGCCTGCTGCGCGGGCGTGCCCAGCCCGGCCAGCCCCATCACCTGGACCCGCTCGATGGTGTCCTTGCGGACGGAGACGATGAGGTGGGTGGAGGTGACGCCCGCGCCGTTGACGCGGACGTCGTCGGAATGCTCGACGACGGTCTGCCAGGTCTGTTCGGCCAGCGGCTTGTGCAGCTCAGCCGGGTCCGTCAGGGAGACCATCGAGTTGATGGCGCCGCGGTTGTGGGTGAGCAGGATCTTTTCTTCGCCGCCCAGCAGGAAGGGTTCTGCCTCGTAAAGGATGCGTTCGTCCCGCGAAATGACGGTGCTGACCGTTGCGGCGGGGTCGTCGAAACGGAGCAGCCGGGTTTCGCTGTACTCCGAGCAGCCAATGCCGAGCACCAGGTAGCGCCGGTCCGCGGAGAGCTCGAAGCCCAGCCACATGGCGGGATCGTCCTCCTGGTACACCACGGTGTCGTCGGCCACGGGCGTGCCCAGGACATGGGACTTGACCTGGAAGGGGCGCCAGGACTCGTCCACCACGGTGTAGAAGAGGCGGGTGCCGTCCGGGGAGAAGGAGACGCCATAGAAGATGTTCTCGATGACATCCGGCAGCAGCGTGCCGGTGCGAAGGTCCTTGATCCGGAGGGTGAAGCGCTCATCGCCGGAGTTGTCCACCGCGTAGGCGTAAAGGTGGCCATCGATGGTCACGGCGGTGCCGCCCACCGAGAAGAACGGCTTGCCCTCAGCTTCGACGTTGCCGTCCAGCAGGACTTCTTCGCACGGGATACCCATGCCGGCCTCGACGGCCGGCGGAGTCCAGTCGGCCACCTTGTCCCCGGTGTCCTGCGCCTTCACCCGGCAGTGGATGCCGTATTCCTTGCCCTCTGCCGAGCGGCTGAAATACCACCAGCCGTCCTTCCGGTGCGGGACGGAAAGGTCGGTTTCCTGGGTGCGGCCCTTGATCTCCTGGAATATGGCCTCGCGGAGCGGCTCCTGGCCGGCGGTGACCGCTTCCTGGTACTCGTTTTCGGCCCGCAGGTGCGCCACCACCTCCGGGGATTCCTTGTCCCGGAGCCACTCGTAGTTGTCCACGAAGGTCTCCCCGTGGTGGGTGCGTTCGGTGGGAATCTTCTTGGCAACCGGGGGTGCCGGGACGGAGGTGCCGGTGGAATCCTGCAGCGGGGTGGAGGTCATGGATTCAATATATAGACCCGTCCCTGCAAGTCCGCAGGCCGTTCGCTGACGGGGGAGCGGCGGACCGGACCGCACGGGACGAAAGACTCTGGGACGCCTGCGGCGGTTCCGGTCAGGCTGGAGGGAACACCGCAAGGAAAGGGGGCGCCATGTCCTTCGAATCCGGCCCGGCTCCCCGGGCCAAAGCCTGGTTGGCCGTGGCTAAATGCGTGGGGACGTCCGCCCTGATGCTTGCCCGCAGGCAAGTGCACCTGCCTGCGGGGAACGTGGGCCGGATGCTGCGGTTCGCGGACGGGAGCGCCGCGCGGGTCTACCGGGAGACCGCCGTCGGCCGCCCTCCCGCCGCGGAGCCCTGCGTACTCGTAGTCACCTTCACCCTGCGCCTGGTGCGCGGCCGGGCGCACAGGTTGTTCGAGACCGAGAGCCTCCTGAACACCCCGCTGTTCGTGGGGTTCCCGGGGTTCGTGTCCAAGCTGTGGTGCGCCCACGATACCTTCGGTGCCTACCGCGGGTTGTACGAGTGGGACGGTGCCGAGCAGGCGCGCCGTTACGCCGCCGCCCTCTGGCGGGTCCTTGAACTGGTCAGCGTCCCAGGATCCATCAGCTTCAAAATCCTCCCTGGCCTGCACCGGGACGAGGCCTTGGCCGACCCCGCCCGGATGCGCCTTGCCGCCCACCCCGAACATGCCTGGTGGCGGCTCCTCCCCGCAGCGTGAGGGCCCGGCAGCCATGGGACGCGGGCAAGGACCGACGCCGGACACCGACGTCCTCGTTGTCGGCGCTGGTCCCGCCGGGCTCACCACCGCGCTCCAGGCACAGGCCCATGGCGCCTCCGTCAGGGTGGTGGACCGCCGCCCGCACCTGACACGCCCGTCCCGGGCCTTGATGCTCCATGCCCGCGCCCTGGAAGGGCTGCGGCCGCTGGCAGTCACCGGAGAACTGCTCAGCCGCGCCGACACCACCCCGGAAGCGCGGCTCCACCTGGGCCGGCGTATCGTCGAAGCCCGGCTGGGCCACGCGGACCTCCCGGACACGGCCTTCCCGCACCTGACCCTGGTCCGGCAGGCCGACGTCGAGGCCGTGCTGTGGCAGGCACTCCAGGAGCGGGGCGTTCACGTGGACTGGGGCGTGGAGTTCCGCGGGCTCGGCCGCGGCGGCGTACAACCAGAAGGAGGCATGGTCCGGGCCCAGCTTTACCGCGACGGGGGCGGCCGGGAAGAGCATGATGCCCGGTTCCTGGCCGGTTGCGACGGGCAGGCCGGCACCGTCCGCAGCATCACGGGCGCCCGCTGGGAGGGCGGTCCCTACCGGGTGGAGGCTGTCCTGGCCGACCTGGAACTTGACGGGCCCCTGGACCCGGGGGTCCTGCACGTCGCCGTCGGCAGCGCCGGGCTGACCTTCCTTTTCGCCCTTGGGGAAGGAGCCACCTGGCGCATGCTGGCAACCCGGCCCGCGGACCCGCAACCCGCCGCATTGTTCGGCCAGTTGGGCCCGGCCGTCCCGCCAGGGGAAGTGGAACGCCTCGTCAGGGTCTCGGGGCTGGGCGCCGCGGTCCGGGACGTCCGGTGGTCGGCGCAGGTCGCGCTTCAACACCGTCTTGCCAGTTCGTTCGGCGTCGATCCCGTCTTCCTGGCAGGGGACGCCGCGCACGCACATTCTCCGGCCGGCGGTCAAGGCATGAACAACGGCATCCTCGACGCCCTCAATCTTGGCTGGAAGCTCGGCTTCGCCTCGACGGCCGGCGGGCTCCTCCCTGAGTTGCTCAGCTCCTACCACCAGGAGCGCCGGCTTGCTGCCCGGCAGGTCCTTGCCCTGACGCACGTCATCTTTTTTGGTGAGGCCTCGCCGCACCCTGCCGCCCGGCTGGCCCGGAGCATTCTTCCTGCGTTGGCGCCGGTCCTGCCGTTCCTGCTGCGCCGGCAGTGGCTCACGTCCAAGGGCATCAGGCTCCTGGCCCAGCCTTTCGTGCGGTACCGGAGCAGCGCTGTCTCCATTGACGGGACACCCCGGTCGGTCCGGTGGCCACGGCCCGGCGACCGGCTGCCGGACGCGCCGGCCTCGGTGGCGGGACGGGAAGTGCGCCTGCATGACCTGACGGCCCTACCGGGGGTCCATCTCTTGCTGGAGCGGGATGCCGGCACGGACGCCTTGGATGCCCTGGCGTTGCCGGCGCGTGCGGGACACAGCCCCCTGGTCCATGTCCACCGGCTCAGCAGCCATCCGGGCCGGGGCGTGGTGGCCGTGCGCCCGGACGGATATGTCGGCTTCAGCTGCGGCGAGGCGGACCCGGCGCAAGTGGGGGACTGGCTGCGGCTGGTGGGTGCCTTGCCGCCCTGACGGGTGGTTGCCGGGGCATGTCCGGCGTATCCTGATCAGTCCAAGGCACATCTGCCCAGCCTGAGAGGGGAAGTTCCATGACCATCCCGCCAGTGCACGAACCTGAGCCGTTTCCGCCCGAACCCGGACCGGAGCCGACCTCCCCGGATCCCACCCAGCCCCGCCCGCCCGGGCCGCCGTCGCCACATCCGTTCCCCGCACCGCCGTCGCCGGGACCGTTGCCCGTTCCCGATCCCGGGCCGGCGCCGCTCCGGCCGGACCCCACCAGGGATTGACCGCACGGGCACTTGAAGGCCCGCGCTCCGAGTGCTAGAAAATCAGTATTAGACAACAAAGGCTCGGGAGGCGGGCAAACCTGTTGACTGCCTTATGGGGCGGATCGCCACACTGTGCACGCCACAGCGCCAGACAGCGCATCGGCAGCTGAGGCCTGTACTTCCCGACACGGTGGCCCCCGGCTTCGCCCGGGGGCCATCCGCGCGTCCGGCCTCCCTGTGTTCCGGTCACGTACCGGCCGGGTGCCCCGGCATCAGGAATCAGGTGCTGAGTTCCAGCATCAACGCAGGCATTTCCCCGGCTAGTTCGCGGGCCAGGAACCCCATGGGGCCCCGCCTGCTGGCCAGCCGGTCCGCGGCGGCCGCATGCAGGTGCGTCCCCCAGCATGCCGCCTGGGCGCCGGTGGTTCCCCTCGCCCGGAGGCCGGCGATGGTCCCCGCCAACACATCCCCGCTGCCGGAGGTGCCAAGGCCGCCGTATCCCGTGGTGATCTTCCAGGGGCCCGGGCCGTCGTCGAAGCCTGGAGGCTGCGTGATCAGGCCCTGGCAACTGACAACGGCGCCGAACCGGGCGGAGACCTCGGCCAGGTCTTTTTCAAGGTCCGCCACGTCGCGCCCCAGCAGGATTCCCGCTTCGGTGGGGTTCGGGGTCAGGACCAGCCGGCCGCGCCAGGGGTCCAGCCGGTCTTCCAGCGGCACCAGGGCGCCCAAGGCGTAGGCATCGAGGACGACGGCGGGCCGTTCCGTACCGGGCGACTCGCGGTCAAGCATCGCCACCAGCAGTTCCGCCGCAAGGTCCGGGTCATCCAAGCCCGGTCCGACCAAGACCGCGTCCGCGCCGTCCAAATACGCGGCAACAGGGTCCAGTTCCGCCTTGAGGGAACCTTCCGCAGTTTCGGGCAGCCCGATGCAACCACACTCAGGCAACGCGACCCCCAGCTGCACCGCAACGGACCCGGCCACTGCCAGCGTGAGTTTACCGGCCCCGGCCCGCAGCGCGGCGGTGCCGGCCAGCAGCGCCGCGCCAGGGGTGGTCCGGGCCCCGCCGATCACCAGCACCGACCCACGGGAGTATTTGTCTGCGCCGGGTGCCGGCAGGGGCCACTCGCGCAGGAGCGACGGGGTGACCAGGGTGGCGCCGGAGTCAGCGGGGCCGGACACTGGTGTCTCCCGCATGCTCGGTGACAGCGACGCCCTGCTCGGCCAGGTGGCTGGCCACGTTGAAGCTTTCCAGGGTCCACGGTCCCTCACCGGAGGGGCGCACAAACCTGGTTACCGAGGCATTGAGGATGGCTTCGGTGGCCGCGAGGTCCAGCAACTCCCTCTCCGTGAGTCCTTCCAGCACGTACCGGAACAGCATGATCACGGCGTCATGGCACACCAGCATGACCCGGTGGCCGGCACCCAGGCCATTCAGCTCTGCAAGGACGGACCGCAGCCGGAGCGCCACGTCCGCCCAGGATTCTCCGCCCGGCGGCCGGTAGTACAGTTTGCCCAGCCAGTCCCGCCGTTCGGCTTCCACCGGGTAGCGGTTCTCCACGCCCAGCCGGGTGAGCCGGTCCAGGATGCCCAGTTCGCGGTCCCGCAGCCGTTCATCAATCCGAACCTGCAGCGGCCAGCCTGCCGTTTCCACGGCGATCCGGGCTGTCTGACGAGCGCGCGCATAGGGGGAGGAGACCACGGCGTCGGGACGGAACCCTTCCGCGATCCGGGACAGGGCAACACCCAACGCCTTTGCCTGGTCCTTCCCGGTGCCGGAAAGGTCCACATCGGCATCGCGGGCCGGCACGTCGATGACCTCAACCCCCGCGTCCCGGGCCTCCGTGGCGGCCACGTTGCCTTCGCTTTCGCCGTGCCGGACCAGGAGCAGCTCCACCGCTCCGGCTGCCCTGACCGCTGCTGTCAAGCCGTCGTCGCCGGACGGGCCGCCGCCCGAAATGTCTTTCTTCGAAGAATCGCCGTTCAAGGAACCACCCCGTCCGTTTGCCGTGCCGAAGCCCCCACTATGTGCGGCGTACCCAGGGAACGTCGGAAAATAACGGCCGACGGCGGTCCCGGCGCCAGGGGCGCGCGCAGCCGCCGTCGGCCCGGCACCAGGGTGATGGGGCCGGAACACCTACCTTTGGGGCGTGAGGGTCTTGGAGAACACGGTGGCGCCGTTGGCGTTCCGGAGGCTCACGGTGAAGCTGTTGTCCTCCCCAAGCTGCACGTGCCCGAAGAACTGGTTTTCGCCGTCCCGCGGGGACTCCCCGGCGAAGCGGCCGGACTTGGAAAACACCACCTCCGGCCCGAACGTGCCGTCCATGGCGTTGGGACCGAACGAGCCCGCCGCGATGGGCCCGGCCACGAACTCCCAGAAGGGGTCGAAGTCGGTGAAGGCGGCCCGCTCGGGGGAGTAGTGGTGGGCGGCGCAGTAGTGCACGTCGGCGGTCAGCCACACAGTGTTCTTCACACCGTTGCGCTTGAAGGCGCTGAGCACCCCGGCCAGTTCAAGCTCGCGGCCCAAGGGTGCGCCGGGGTCGCGGTTGGAGACGCTTTCCTCATTCACGGGTCCGTCCGGGACCACGACGCCCAGGGGCAGGTCGTTGGCGATCACCTTCCACGTTGCCTTGGATTTGGACACCTCGCTGATGAGCCAGTCCACCTGCTCCCGGCCCAGGATGGAGGTGGCATAGGGCTCCTTGCCATCCGTGTTGGGGGACTTGAAGGTGCGCATGTCCAGGCAGAAGATGTCCAGCTGCGGCCCGCGGGAGATCTTCCGGTAGATGCGGGCCGGCTGGTACGTGCCGGCGTCGTCGAACGTGCCGGGCCGCCACAGGGCGGAGCTGTCCGCGATGGGCATGTTTTCCTGCCAGGCCTGGCGGCCGCGCGCGGCGAGGGTGTTGACGTCCCGCACCGTGTAGCGGGAGTCATCCAGGACCTGGCCGGGGTACCAGTTGTTGTGGGTCTCGTGGTCGTCCCATTGGGCGATGACCGGGACGTCGGCGAACAACGCGCGCATATTGGCGTCCATGGAGTTGTAGCGGTGCCTGCCGCGGAACTCGGTCAGCGTCTCGGCCACCTTGGAGACCTCCTCGGTCACCAGGTTCTTCCAGACCTGGCCGTCCTTTTCGGTGACGTTCTCCGCAATGGGACCGTCGGCATAGATGGTGTCGCCGGAGTGGATGAAGAAGTCCGGCCGGGTCTGGTGCATGGCCCGGTAGCCGCGCATGCCGCCGACCTCCTCGTTGATGCCCCACCCCTGGCCGGCTGTGTCGCCGGTCCACACGAAGCTCTGCGCAAACGACGCCGGGACGTCGCCGCTGTTGCCCACCCCACCGGTGCGGCCCTTGCCGTTGACCGTCCCGGTGTCGGGGGCCGTGCGGAAACTGCCGAGGACCGTCTCGCTGGCCGCGCCGCCGTCGTCCTCGAAGCTGATTTCCAAGGCGAACCGGGTGTTGGACGGCAGGTTGCCGGCATGGATCTTGGCCGTGAAATCTGAGGCCTGGGTGGCGCGGGGGCCACGGAGGACCCGCCCAAAGGCACCGCGTCCGCGAAGGACCTGGCCGCCGTCGTCCACCGCCCGCAGGACCGCAGTCATCCGGCCGGCACCCGAGGCGCGGGACCACAGGACGGCAGAATCGGAGGTGACGTCCCCGGTGGCGATGCCGCTGGGGAGGGTGAGGCGGTTGCGGACCAACGCGACGCCGGCGGGAGACTGGCCGGTTTCGGCTGCCTGGGCGGCGGCGGGGACGGAGGCGAGCGCGGCAGCCAGGACCGAGCCTTTGACGACGGTGCGGCGGGAAACGGTGGTGCGGGAGTTCTCAGTCATACCCTGAGGTTCCCGCGGGCGGACGCACGGACATGGTCCTGCGGGTAAACCCGGGGTGAGGCGGTCCTGAACAGGCGGTGGCCAGGATGGGGGGCCGCCTTGGGGCGGAGGGCTACGGGACCGCGAAGTCGGCGATCCTGCCCTCCCGCAGTGCGGCACCGACGGCGGCGATGCCGCCATAATCGGGGAATACCACCGACTGCCCGGCCGCCATGCCGGTCCCGGCCGTGGGCAGGGTCATGGTGCCGATGGCGTTCACGTCCAGGTTCCGCAGGCTGTAGGCGAGGATGGCGGCCTGGACGGGGTCGAAGCCCTTGTCCACCGTGAGGCAGCAGCCCGCGAAGTCCACCAGCGACCGGACCGCGTTCACGTCGTTCAGGGCGCCGCCGCCGGTAAGCCGGGCCAGGATGGCGCGCAGCATGGTCCGCTGGTTCTGTACCCGTTGGAAGTCTCCGTCGGTGAAGGCGTAGCGTTCGCGGCTGAACTCCAGGGCAGCCTGCCCGTCAAGATGGTTGATGCCCTGGCTGAACACATGCTGGGTTTCGATAGTGGACTGGAAGGCAAAAGGGACGTTGACGTCGATGCCGCCCAGCCCGTCCGTAAGTGCCCGGAAGCCGTTGAAATCGAGCATCAGGGTGTGGTCGATGGTGACGCCCAGCAACTGCTGCACGGTCTGCGTGGTCAGGTCGATGCCGCCGTACTCCAAGGCCGCATTGATCTTGGAGCCGCCCACGCCCGGGACGTCCACCCACAGATCCCGCATGATCGAAATGACATAGAGCGTGTGGCGGTCCGCGGGCACATGGACCAGCATCAACGAATCCGAGCGCTGGTCCGAGGGCTCGCCGGTCTCCGCGGTGTGGGCTGCCTCGTTCCGGGCGATCCCCCGGCTGTCGCTGCCGATGACCAGCACATTCATCTCGCCCGCCGGGAGGTCCGGAATCGGCTGCGGCGGAGGAGGCGGAGCGGGCGCCGGTGGAGGTGATTCGGACGGCGTGGGTGTGGGCGTGGGCGTTTCGCTCGGTGACTGGGTTTGCGTGGCCGCGGGGGCGGCGTCCCTGCCCGCGCGGTTGAGGCTGAACACCGCGATCCCCGCGGCCGCCACCAGCACCAGTGCCAGCAGGGCGGCGATCCAGCGGCGGCGGCCCAGGGCCGCAAGCCAGTCGGGCCGGTGGGGCACGGACGGGCGGGTGGGGGGACCGGCGGGTCCGGTTGGATCAGGCGTGCTCATGCGGTGCCTCCACCTCATCGTGTTGCGGGTGGGATCAGTGTCCGCCAGTGATACCCCTGTTGGCTACAGGCTTGTCCAAACTGTCACCTGCGGCGTGTCGCCGGGCCGCCGGGCACCCACGGTTCGTTACGGCGCGCCGGCTGCGTCCCCGCGGACCGGGGAATTGAGGCGGGCGTGGCGCAGGATGGACACGATGGCGGGGGCCAGCTGGTCCTCCATCTGCCGGTACACCTCCGGCGGCCGGCGGTACGGGTCCACGATGTCGTTCTCGGCGGGATCTGCGGGGAGCGAGAGGTGCCGCACCCCGGCGGCACGCGCCGGCAATCCCCGCCAACGGGTTGTGTGGGCAGCCAGCCAGCCGTCGTCGTCGGCCGCGTTGTCCGTGGACGCGGACGTGTCCCTCTGGTCCAGGACGTCGAGCATGCGGGCGAACTCGCGGATGGTGAAGGTGCGCTTGAGGAGGGAGGCATCGAGCTGCAGGACCTCGCCGCGGTGTCCGGAGGTCATGGTAAGTACCAGGTCCACGCCGCGCAGGATGGCGGGGGTGAGCTGCCGTGCGGCAAACCCTTCCGGATCCCCGCCGTAGGTCCGCACGATCTCCGCGGAAATGGGCTGCATGGGTTCGCCCACCATGGCCCGGGTGCCGGCGCTCGCCACCTGGAACCCTCCCGGCACGGCTTGGTCCAGCCCCGCCTGCAGCAGCCGTTCGGCCACGGGCGAGCGGCAGATGTTCCCGGTGCAGACGGTCAGGATCTTGACTGGCGCGGAATTGTCCAAGGAGATGTTCTCTTTCCCAGCTGGTGGCAGGACCGGTGGGCCCGTGCCTTTCAACTTAACACGCAACGGCGCGGCGGCGGCCCCCTGGCCGGGTGCCGCTGCCGCGCCGTTGCGTGTTTTGATGCCGGGCGCCCGCCTGGCAGCTTACAGAACGGTCAGCAGCTGCTTCATTTGTGTGATCTCGGCCTGCTGGGCGTCCACGATGTCGTGGCCCAGCTTCACGGCGTCCGGGAATTTGCCGGCGCTGATCTCCTGCCGGGCCATGTCGATGGCGCCCTCATGGTGGCCGATCATCTGTTCCAGGAACAGTTTCGCGGCGTCGGTCCCCGTGGCGGACTCCAGCTTCTCGATGCCGGCATCGTCCACCATGCCGGTCATGCCGTGTCCCGAGTGGTCGCTCATCATGGTGGGCACGTTCCAGGCTTTAAGCCAGCCGGTCATCTGCTCGATCTCCGGTGCCTGGGCGGCCTTGATCTTCGTGGCGAGCGCTGTCACCTCTGCGGGCATCCCGGGCTTCGCCAGGATGATGCCGCTCATCTCCACTGCCTGGGCGTGGTGCGGGATCATCATCTGGGCAAACATGATGTCCGCCTGGTTATGGTCGGCGCTGGCGCCGGGCATGGTGCCGGCGCTTGGCATGGTACTCGACATGGGGTTGGAGCTGCCGTGGTCCATGGGCATGCTGCCGGAGCCTGTGGCGCAGCCGGCGAGGCTGAGGGACGCGGCGAGGGCAACGGTGATGGACAGGGTCTTGAATGTGGTGTTCATGGTGTCTTTCAGGGAGGTAGTGGAACTGGGCCGGGGTGATGGGCACAGTCCGGTTTACGTCCGGCTGATGGACAGGTCGCAGGGTGTGAGGGGCTGGGCGGCAGGTACCCATAGGAGGAGCTGGGGTCGCCGGCCGGCGGCAGCAGCGAGACGACGGCAAAGGTTGCCTGGGGTGGGGCACCGGTGACCGGACTCCCCGGTGCGGTTGGGATGCACGGTGCCCCCGATTCCTGCGCTCCCGGGCAGGAGGTGCCGCACGTGGACGGCGCCAGAGCCGGCGCGTCCATGGAGGCCGCTGCGACCGCGTGGCCGGTATGGCCCGGCTGTTCCCCAACCGTGGAATGCACGACGGCGGTGTGCCCTGCGGGCGCCGTATGGGAGGCTGCGCTGTGCGACACAACGCCCTGCGCAACGAGCCCGTGCGAGGCGTGGCCCGCGGTCAGTACGTGCATGCCGAGCAGGCCCGCGATAACGGCCAGGGTGCGGGCCAGCAGCAGGGCCTGGTGCAGTGCCCGGTTCACTGCACCCCCGACGGGTTCAGCTTCAGGCGCCGAAGGAGCTGGGCGTTCAAGGCCACCACAACGGTGGAGGCAGACATCAGCACCGCCCCTGCCGCCGGTGAGAGCACTACGCCGGCAAAGGCCAGGACGCCTGCGGCCAGCGGCACGGACAGGATGTTGTAGCCCGCCGCCCACACCAGGTTCTGCCACATCTTCCGGTAGCTCGCCCGGGAGAGGTCCACCATGGACAGCACCGCCCGCGGATCGTTTCCTGCCAGCACCACGCCGGCGGATTCCATGGCCACGTCGGTCCCGGCGCCAATGGCGATCCCCACCTCGGCGCGGGCAAGGGCCGGGGAGTCGTTGACGCCGTCGCCCACCATGGCCACCTTCAAGCCGCGGGCTTGCAGTTCGGCAACTTTCTTGTCTTTGTCCGCGGGAAGGACCTCGGCGAATACCTCGTCAATGCCCAGGTCGGCGGCCACGGCCTGCGACACCTGGCGCGCGTCCCCGGTGACCATGGCCACCTTGATACCGCGGCGCTGGAGGGCTGACACGGCCTGCCGCGATTCGGCCCGCACGGCGTCTTCCATGCTCACGGCGCCCAGGATGGTGCCGTCGCCGTCCACCACGTGCAGGACTGCGGCGCCGCGTTCCATCCATGCCCGCGTCCGGACGGCCAGGGCCTCGGGCTCGACGACGCCGAGCTCGCGCAGGAGCGCGGGTCCGCCCACGTGCACAGTGCGGCCGTCCACGACGGCCCGGACGCCCCGGCCCGCCAGGGCGGTGAAGCCCGTGGCTGCCGGGAGTGCCAGGTTCCGGGCTCCGGCGGCCCGGACGATGGCACGCGCCACGGGGTGCTCGCTGTCGGATTCAACGGCGGCGGCCAGGGCGAGCACGGCATCGGCCTCGGCACCTTCGGCGGCGGCGATGTCCTTCAGCTCAGGTTCGCCGGTGGTCAGGGTGCCGGTCTTGTCGAACAGGACGACGTCGACGGTGCGCATGCGCTCCAGTGCCATCCGGTTCTTGATGAGCACCCCTGCCCGGGCGGCCTGTTCCGTGGAAATGGCGATGACCAGCGGGATGGCCAGCCCCAACGCGTGCGGGCAGGCGATCACCAGGACAGTGACGGTACGGGTAACGGCGTCGGGGACGCTTCCCAGCAGCGTCCAGCCGATGAAGGTCAGCACGCCGGCTCCGGCGGCGAAGTAGAACAGGAACGCCGCCGCGCGGTCCGCGAGGGCTTGCGCGCGCGAGGATGAGGCCTGGGCCTCTTCCACCAGCCGCTGGATTCCGGCCAGGGCGGTCTGGTCGCCCACTGCCGTGACCCGGACCCGGACGCTGCTGTCCGTGGCCACGGTTCCGGCCACCACCGGATCGCCGGTGCCGCGTGGGACGGTTTTGGATTCGCCGGTGATCATGGACTCGTCGAACTCCGCCTGGCCGTCCACCACGGTCCCGTCCGCCGGCATGCGGGCGCCGGGGCGGACCAGGACGAGATCGCCGGGGGCCAGATCGGCAACGGGGACAATTTCCGTGCCGCCCTCCGTGATGCGCTCGGCCTCGTCCGGGAGCAGCGCCGCGAGGGCGTCAAGGGCGCCCTGGGCGGATCCGAGGGCGCGCATTTCGATCCAGTGGCCCAGCAGCATGATGGCCACCAGGAGCGCCAGCTCCCACCAGAAATCCAGGTCGAAGCCGCCGATCCCCAGGCTGGTGACCCAGGAGGCCGCAAAAGCCACGGTGATGGCCATGGCGATCAGCAGCATCATCCCGGGCGTGCGGTCCTTGAGTTCCTGGAGGCCGCCCTTGAGGAACGGCTGGCCGCCATACAGGAAGATCACGGTGCCCAGGACCGGCGGAATCCAGGCGGCGCCGGGAAACTCGGGCGGCATGTAGCCCAGCAGGTGGCCCATCATGGGGCTGAAGTAGACCACCGGCACGGACAGGGCGAGCGTCAGCCAGAACCGGTTCTTGAACATGGCGGTGCTGTGGCCGGCGTGCTGCCCGTGGGTGTGCACGGCGTGGTCATCGTCATGCTCGTGGCCGCCGTGGTGAGGGTGCCCGGTGGGGGCCGCCGGAGCGTGCGTGAGGGGGCCGGCCGCCGCCGGGTGGTGGGAGTGGTTCCCGTGGCTCATGTCAGTTCCATTCCATAGACGATCATGGGGCGCTGGGGTTGACCGGCTGTAAGGCCGGTGCAGGCACCGGCCGGGACAAACCACGTCACTGACAACAGCTTGAATATACCCCCTAGGGGTATGTGCGTTCAAGTCTTTAGCCCATTTCCTGCGGGAGTTCCATAGGACCTCCCGCACTACTTTCCGCTGCTCCATTCGCCCATACTGGGAGGAGCGAGTACGGTGCCGGCCCGCTGGGGGCTGGCCAATACCTGGGAAGTGGGCCTCGTGACCGAGCTGAGCGACTTGTACACCTACTCCAGTGCCCTCGGCGACGACCAGTGCGACGCCGGGGTGTTCCGCGTGGACCTGGCCGGGCCGGCGTTCCATTGGTCCAATGGCATGTACCAGCTGCACGGCTACCAGCGCGGGGAGGTGGTGCCCACCCTCGAACTCGTCTTTGCGCACAAGCATCCCGATGACCGCGGACAATGCGAGGAAATCACCGCCAGGGTGGCGGAGACCGGCGGCTTCTTCTGCATGTACCACCGCATTATTGACGCCAAAGGCCACACGCGCCGGGTCATGACCTCCGGTGAGGCGATCCTCGGCGACGACGGATCAGTGGTGGCGCTCGAAGGCGTGATGGTGGACCTCACCCGGACCCTGCAGCGCGAGACCGAACAGACTGCGCGGGATGCCGTTGCCGGCGCCACCTCCACCCGCACGGTGATCGACCAGGCTCGCGGCATCCTCATGGGCCTGCTGAAGCTCGGCTCGGACGAGGCCTTCCAGTTGCTCGTGGCCACCAGCAGCCACCGGAACGTCAAGCTCGTGGTGGTGGCCGCCGAACTGGTGCAGCTGGCCAATTCCGTTGACGGGCGGACCTACCTGGACCGCGCCGTTCGGGCCATCCAACTGCACGGGCGGAGCCGGGACACCGGGGGACGCCGCGCAGGCTGACCCTCCCGCCCGGTAGAATGGACCCAGGTGCGCCGGGAAGTCTGGTCGGCATGGCTTTGTCGAACCCGGAAACAAGGATGCCTCCATGACCTCCACCCCGCCTGCACCAACACCGCCCCCGCCCAGCCGGAACACGTTTTTCGGCTCCACCGTCTTCTCCCGCGGCAGCTACGCCGAGGCCCTCCGGATCGGTGAAATCCTCCGCAAGGAAACGGTCGGCGGAGCCCTCCTCGTCATCGCGGCGGTCATCGCCCTCGTCTGGGCCAATTCCCCGGCATCGGAGAGCTACTTTGCCCTCCGCGACTTCACGGTGGGCTACGCGCCGTGGCACCTGGAGCTAAGCTTGGGTGCCTGGGCGGCTGACGGCCTGTTGGCCATTTTCTTCTTCCTGGTGGGCCTGGAACTCAAACGGGAATTTGTGGCCGGCGACCTGCGGCAGATCAGCAAATCGATCGTCCCCGTGGCCGCCGCCGTGGGCGGCGTGGCCGTCCCGGCGGTGATTTACGCCGTCGTCAACCTCGCCAGCCCGGAAACCCTGCGCGGCTGGGCCATCCCCACGGCAACCGACATCGCCTTTGCGGTGGCCGTCCTGGCCATCATCGGCTCCCACCTGCCCAGCGCGCTGCGGATCTTCCTGCTGACGCTGGCCGTGGTGGATGACCTGATTGCCATCACCATCATTGCGTTCTTCTACTCCAGCGACATCCAGCGCACCCCGCTGCTCCTGGCGCTCGTTCCGCTGGCGGTCTACGCGTTCCTCGCGCAAAAGTACCGCCGGTTCTTCGGCCGCCATGCCGCCGCGGCCTGGTTGATCCTGCTGCCGCTGGGGGTACTGACGTGGGCGCTGGTGCATGCTTCGGGTATCCATGCCACTGTGGCCGGTGTGCTGTTGGGCTTCGCGGTGCCGGTGATCAGGTCACAGGCCTCCGGCGGTCCGGAAGCGGGCCCGGGGCTCGCCGAGATCTTCGAACACCGGTTCCGGCCCATTTCCGCGGGCGTCGCGGTCCCGATCTTTGCGTTCTTCTCCGCAGGCGTGCTGGTCGGCGGATGGGAAGGCCTGGCTTCGGCGTTGTCGGACCCGGTGGCGCTGGGCATCATCCTGGGCCTGGTCCTGGGCAAGCCGGTGGGAATCCTTGCCACCACCTGGGTGCTGACCAAAGCCACCAGGGCCAGCCTGGACAGCTCATTCACGTGGATCGACGTGTTCGGCGTGGCGCTGCTGGCGGGCATCGGTTTCACCGTGTCCCTGCTCGTGGCGGAGCTCAGCTTCGGCAACGGCAGCCTGCATGATGACCATGCCAAGGTGGGCATCCTGGCCGCATCATTGATCGCCGCGCTGCTGGCGACGGTGGTGCTGCGAACCCGGAACCGCCAGTACCGGCTCGCCGAAGAGCTCGAGAAAGTGGATTCGGACCACGACGGCATCCCGGACGTCTACCAGGAACGGACTTAAGCCGCTGGTCCTGCCGGCTGCCCGGCCGGAACCCCGCTCACGCCGTCGCGAGCGGCTTCGCCTGGGCGGCCGGTGGAACGGCCGTGACCTCCACGTGCCGGATCTCCAGGGCCTCCGGGTCCAGCAGCTTCCGCGCACCGGTCCTGGAATCCAGGATCCAGAAGAGTTCAAGGGCCGGGACGACGTCGGTCACCCGGCCGCTGTGGAAAAGCTTGCCCCGGTGCCAGGCTTCGATCTGGTCCCCGATGCGGAGCTGGGCGGTACGTATTCCTTGTGCCTCCATGAGGGCTGCCTCCTGCTGTTGTATCCCCGTACGCACAGCTTGCCGTGAAGAGGTTGCCGGAGTGTTTCGGCCCGGTGTTTTTTCTGTGTCAGCAGTGGCGGGCGCACCGGACAGAAGCTTGTTCGACCATCTGTGCCCCCTAGCTTCAGATGCGCGGACAAGCTTCGGATACGCCGCCGAGCGCGGCCGGGGCCGGAGCTCAGTCCTCCATCGGGAACGCGACTGCTTCGCCGACCACCCGGAGGCACAGTTCCATCCCGGGCCGGGCAATTGAGGCGTTCCAATGCCGGATGGTGATCACTTCGCCGCCGCCGGGGTACCGGTGGTCCGCGTGCTCCGCCACCTCTTGCGGCACGTTGAGCTTGAGCCGCACCGTGGTTTCGGGGCCGAAGTAGTCAGTGTCCACCACCACGCCGCGGATGGGGCCGTCCTCGGCGATGCGGATCTGCTCGGGCCGCAGCATCAACTGGACCTTGCCCTGCGCCGGCGGCCGGCGCACCGGAATGCCGCCCAGCGAGCAGGTGGCCAGCGACCCTTCGAGCCAGGCATCCAGGATGACGGCATCGCCCAGGAACTCGGCGGTGGCCCGGTCCGCGGGACGGGTGTAGACGACGAAGGGGTTGCCGATCTGGGCCAGCTTGCCGCCGCGCATGACCGCCACCTGGTCGGCGAAGGACAACGCTTCGGCCTGGTCGTGGGTGACCAGGATGGTGGTAACCCCGGCCTCGGCCAGGACCTTGGCCACGGCGCGGCGGGTGGCAACGCGGAGGCCCGCATCCAAGGCTGAGAAGGGTTCGTCCAGGAGCATCAGTTCCGGTTCCCGTGCCAGGGCGCGGGCCAGGGCCACGCGCTGCTGCTGGCCGCCGGAGAGCTGGTGCGGGCGGCGCTTGGCCATGGCCGGATCCAGGGACACCATGTCCAGGAGCTCCGCCACCCGGGCCGCGACAGCCCGCCGGCCGCCCTCCAGCTTGGCCGGATCCAGGCCAAAGGCAACGTTCTGGCCCACGGTAAGGTGCGGGAAGAGCGCGCCGTCCTGGGCCACGTAGCCGATCTGGCGTTTGTGCGCCGGGAGCCACGCGCCGTCGCCTGCCACGGTGGTGCCGTTGAGCGAGATGGTGCCGGTGTCCGGGTGTTCAAAACCGGCGATGAGGCGCAGCAGCGTGGTCTTGCCGGAGCCGGACGGACCCACGATGGCGGTGGTCCCGCCCTTGGCCACGGACAGGTTGACGCCCCTCAGGACCGCCTGGGATCCGAAGTTCTTGGTGACGTCCGTGATCTGGAGGTGGCTGTTGGTGGTTGCCGCCACGGAGGGGGAGACCCGTGGTTCGGGCAGCCGACGGGTGGATGGTGCTGTCACTGTCCGGCTACTTTCTTGGACTGTTGGAAGAGGAGGTAGGTCATCGGGGCGGAAAGCAGGATCATCAACAGGGCATAGGGAGCCGCACCGGCGTAGTCGATTTCGCTGCTCTTGCTCCAGAACTCGGTGGCCAGGGTCTTGGTGCCGTTGGGGGACAGCAGCAAGGTGGCGGTGAGCTCGTTGGCGATGGCCAGGAAAACCAGGGCCGCGCCGCCGGCAGCGGCCGGGGCGGTCAGCCGCAGTGTGACGCGGATGAAGGCCAGCAGCGGCGGCTTGCCCAGCGCCTGCGCGGCCTCGTCAAGCTCCTTGGGAGCCTGCGCCAGGCCGGCCCGGAGGTTCACCAAGGCCCGGGGCAGGAACAGCAGGACGTACGCCGCCACCAGCACTCCGGCCGTTTGGTAGATGCCCGGCATCACGCGGATGCTGACGGTGACGAACGCCAGGGCCACCACGATGCCGGGCATGGAGCTGGTGACGTAGTTGGACAGTTCCAGGGACTTGCTGAACCAGCCGGGCTTCCGGACCGCGAGGTACGCCATGGGGAACGCGACCACGATGGTG
This sequence comes from Pseudarthrobacter sp. AG30, assembly GCF_003116525.1. Taxonomy (NCBI): domain Bacteria; kingdom Bacillati; phylum Actinomycetota; class Actinomycetes; order Micrococcales; family Micrococcaceae; genus Pseudarthrobacter; species Pseudarthrobacter sp. AG30. The sequence goes on from NZ_QEHL01000009.1 coordinate 194,272, forward strand.
GCGGCAGCGCCGGCCAGGCCGTATCCGAACGTGGCCAGCAGGGCGGGGAGGAATTCGGCGGCGGTCCAGACGTCCGCGCCGCCGGCCACGATCCATTTCAGTACGTAGTACAGCGGGAGGCCGAACGCCAGTGCCGTCAGCGCCAGCAGGAAGGCCTGGGACGGGATCTGGTAGGCGTGCAGCGGGAGGCGGAGTGCCCGTGCCTGCGCCCCTGAGCCGATCCTCGCGTACCGGGCGGTGCCGCGGCTGCGGACTTCGGCCATCAGCAGCAGCAGGCAGAAGAACACCAGCACGCTGGCCAGCATGTTGCCCGCGGCCCCGTTGAAGGTGGAACGGTATTGGGTCATGATCGCGGTGGTGAAGGTATCGAACCGGATCATGGCGAAGGCGCCGTATTCGGCGAGCAGGTGCAGCCCTACCAGGAGGCCGCCGCCCGTCAGGGCGATCCGCAGCTGGGGAAGCACCACCCGGAAGAAGGCCCGCCAGGCGCCCAGTCCCAGTGCGGCGGCGGACTGCTCGATGGCAGGGTCCAGCCGGCTCAGCGTGGCGGCCGCGGGGATGTACACCAGCGGGAAGTAGGACAGGGTGGAGATCAGGATTCCTGAGCCCAGGCCGCCGAGCGAGGGGATGGCCGAAACCCAGGCGTAGCTGTTCACGAATGCCGGGATGGCCAGGGGAGCGGCCAGCAGGACAGCCCAGATCCGCCGGCCGCGGAGGTTGGTCCGTTCCACCAGCCATGCCCCCGCCACGCCAAGCAGCAGGCACAGCGGGACGGTGGCGGCCATCAGGAGCAGGGTGTTGGCCAGCAGTTCGCCCACCCGGGGGCGCAGGATGAGGGCGACGGCGGTGTCCCACCCGGTTGCCACCGTCATGTAGACCACGTATCCCAGCGGGACGAGGGAGAAGAGGGCGATCAGCACCGCCAGGATGGACACCGCGGAAACGCCGAAAGGCGGGCGGGGGCTGTTGCCCCGGCCCGCCGTCGTCGTGCCCCGCCTGGCGGGAGCCGATAGATCGGTGGTCACGGAATTAGAGGAGTCCGGCCTGGGTCATCAGATCGCTGACCTTCTGGGAGTTGAGCTTTGCGGCGTCAACCTTGGGCGCCTGAAGGTCCTTGATGGGCACCAGTTTGTCGTTGGCGGGCACGTCGGAGCCAATGGCGTATTCGAACGACGTTCCGTTCTTCAGGACTTCCTGTCCCTTCTTGCCGGTGATGAACTTCAGGAACGCCTGCGCAGCTGCGGCATTCTTGGAGGACTTGAGCACGCCGCCGCCGGAGACGGAAAGGAACGCGCCCGGGTCCTCGTTCTTGAAGTAGTACGGCGTGACGTTGCTGGAGTTCTCGCCGGTCTTGGCCTGGTCGCCATAGTAGTAGTAGTGGTAGATCAGCGCGGCGTCCACTTCGCCGGCGTTGACCGCCTTCATGGCCGTGCTGTTCCCCTTGTAGGCCTTGGAGTTGTCCTTCATGGCCTTGAGCCAGTCTTCGGTGGCGCCTTCACCCTTGAGTTCCAGCAGCGCGGAGACGATGGCCTGGAAGTCGGCGCCGGTGGGCGAAGCGGCCCAGCGGCCCTTCCACTCCGGCTTGGCCAGGTCCAGCATGGACTTGGGCAGCTGGTCCTCGGTGAGCTTGGTCTTGTTGTACACCAGGACGGTGGAGCGGGCGGCGATGCCCGTCCACTTGCCGGTGGACGGCGCGAACTCGGCGGGAACCTGGGCCAGGGTGTCCTTGTTGACGTCGGCGAACAGGCCGGCGTTCTCCACCTGCGTCATGGCGGGGGAGTTTTCGGTGAGGAACACGTCCGCGGGGGACGCCTGGCCTTCCTGGATGATCTGGTTGGACATTTCGGTGTCGTCGCCCTGGCGGAGGGTCACCTTGATGCCGGTTTCCGCCGTGAAGGCGTCCACCCATTCCTTGGTCAGGCTCTCGTGCTGGGCGTTGTAGACAGTGATCTCGCCGGAGGGGGCGCCGTTGGAAGCGGAGCTGTCACCGGCGGGCGTGCCACCGCCGCAGGCGGTCAGGCCGAGAGCTGCGGTGGCGGCGAGTGCGATGCCTGCCAGCGCGCTGTTGCGGATCTTCATTGAGGCTGCTTTCGTGGGGAAAAGTCTGCGTGAACCTAAGTCTTTACGGGCACCGGGAGGCGGTGCCTATGTTCAAAAACTGTAGGGTAGGCAAACCTAAGCTCCAAGCCGGAAAGCGCTTTAAGTGACGAGGTTCACATCAATTACGCAAACATGGCGTGACGTAATTAGCCTAATTAGCCTCGAAGGTCCCGCCGGTACCCCGGCGGCCCGCTAGGCGATGCCCGTGGTGCCCAGGAGGCTGCCCACCGCAAACGTGAAAGCCATAGCGAGTGCGCCGCCCACCACCAGCCGCAGGGTTGCCTTGCGCTTGGAGCTTCCGCCGATCCTGGCGCTGACGGTGCCGGTCAAGGCGAGCGCCAGGATCACGGCGACGAACGTGACCGGGATGCGCGCCTGCTCCGGCGGGAAAATGATGGCCAGCATCGGCAGTACGGCGCCCACCGTGAAGGCGATCGCGGAGGCGAACGCGGCATGCCAGGGGCTTACCACCTCCTCCTCGTCGATGTTCAGTTCGGCGGACAGGTGCGCCTTCAACGCGTCCTTCGCCGTCAGCTCCTCGGCGACGGTCCGGGCCGTGGCTTCGCTGAGCCCCTTGGCCTGGTAGATCTCCGCGAGCTCGGCCAGCTCGCCGTCGGGATCGTCCCGGAGCTCCTGGCGTTCCTTTTCGATCAATGCCCGCTGGCTGTCGCTCTGGCTGCTGACGGACACGTATTCGCCCAGGGCCATGGACACGGCGCCGCCCACCACGGCGGCCGTTCCCGCCACCAGGATCGGGGCGAGGTCGTTGGTCACGCCCGCGACGCCCACTACGGTTGCCGCGACGGAGACGATGCCGTCGTTGGCGCCCAGGACACCGGCCCGCAGCCAGTTCAGGCGGGCGGCCACGCTGCTGTCGTGGGGTTCGTTGTGGCTGAGCTTCACGGTTTCAGACATGCTGGCAGTTAACCACCGCCCGGTTCCGTTTACCACAAAGGTTTGCATCCCCTAACCGGCCCGGAAACGCCGGGCGTCAGTAGGTGGTGGCATTCGGCAGAATCAGGGGCGGCAGCGGGGCCTGGGTGAAGTCGAAGGACTTGGCGAGGTCGCCCAGCTGCGGGTTGTTTTCACGGACGTCGGGCCGTGCGTCGGGCCGTCCGTCCGTGGCAGGATCGATCCGTTCGCCGCCCAGGAAGTCGTCCTCAATGAACTTGAAGTAGGCGTCGTGGCTCAGCACCTGGTGGTCGATGTAGCCCTTCCGGGCGTACGGGCTGATCACCAGGCCGGGCACGCGCAGGCCGTAGCCGTTGTTGTCCACCACCGGCGGGTTTTCGTGGTCGTAGAACCCGCCCCAGTCGTCCCAGGTGAGGAAGATGGCGGTGCTGTCCCAGTCCGGACCGCTCATCACCGCGTTAATGAGGCCGGCCACGTAGGCCTGCCCGGTGCTGATCTTGGCGGGGGCGTGTTCGCTGACCTTGTCGGTGGGTGCCACCCAGGTGACCGCCGGCAGGGTGCCCTGCCGGGCGGCGTCGTAGAACCCGCTGAGGGGTTTGATGTTGCCTTGCTCGCCGTCTTCCTTGACGGTGTCGAAGTACAGCAGCGGGTTCCACAGGCCGGGGGTCTTGGCGTCCTGCTTGACGGGGTCGCAGGTGGCGGCGTCGTTCCGGCAGTCCGGTTCGGTGCCGTTGAAGACGTAGTAGGCCCAGGACACCTGGTGCTTGTGGAGCAGGAAGGTCAGGTCCGTCCAGGCGTAGTCGGGCAGTTCCAGTTTCTTGGCGGCGTCGGTGAGCTTCTTCTTCAGGTCATCGGACACCGGGGCGGCGTCCACGGCTGCCTGGCAGACGGCGTAGGAATCGGTGGGCTGGCAGCTGGTTCCGATCAGCTGGTCGATCTGGGCAGCGAGGCCCGGATCGATCCCCGCCGCTTCCAGGGCCTCACGGCAGGGGTCCAGGTCCATGCCGGCCTGGCATTTGCCGATCAGGGTGTCCTTGATGATTTGCGGCTCGGGTTCGGGGTCCGGGTCCTGCAGGGCGTTCACGCACGACGACGGGTCCCCGGCTTTGGTGCATTTCGCCGACCATTCCGAGACCAGGTAGAGGTGGGCGGGCAGGCTCCAGGACGCCGCCGAGGCGAACAGGTGGTCCTCGAGGGTGAAATTCTGCGCGTAGGCCCAGTAGTTGGGCAGGTCCCGCCCGTCGTGGTAGCCCATCACGTCGGTGGGCATGGTGGTGCTGTACGTGCACTTGGTGCTGGCGGCGCTGCAGCCGGAGAGCCCCTTCTCCGCCTGGGCTACGAACCCGTCCATGGCGCCGCCGTTGATGTCCCCGGTGGCGTCGGCGTGGCTGTGCGGACCGCCGGCGTTGCTGTCCGCGGAGTTGTAGAAGGGGGCGATGCAGCCGCCATTTGCCGGATCCGGGAGGCACACGGCGGGCTTTCCGTCCTTCATGGGGATGCCGTCTGCGCCGGGGTAGGTCCCGAAGTAGCTGTCGAAGGACCTGTTTTCCTGGGTGATGATCACCACGTGCTTGATCTTGGAGATCCCGGCGTCCGCAGAGGCGCCATGGCCGGCGGCAGCGCCCGCATCCTGGGCCGGGGCGGAGGAGGGTGTGGTGGGTGCCGGCGGGCCGGCGCGCAACGCGTTGGGAAGGACGACGGCGAGAACCACCAGGACCGCCAGCGCAACGAGGCCTGCCAGGACTGTCCGGCGTCGGCCGTTCCATGGAAGCTTCACCTAGGACTCCTTCCGGAATACGTCGTCGCCAAAGGTGGCGACCCCGGGATCGCCGGCCAGCCCCAGCCGGGGGAGGAAGAAGAAGTCCTCGATGCTGGCCAGCAGGCTGTAGTGGTTGTAGGCCCGGTCCGAGGACGTGCCCGCGTTGCTGAACGGCGAGAGCACCAGCGCGCCCACCTTGCCCCCCGCGGCGCCGCCGGCCGGGCTTGCCGTGTCTGATTCAGGCGGACCGGACGAGTCGCCCTCGGCCTCGTCGAAGGTGATCACCAGCATCCCGTCCTGCTTGTAGGCCGGTGAGGACAGGATGGCCGGCACCTGCTCCTTCAACCATCCGTCCACCGCTTCCAGGCCGCCGGTGGTGCCGTCGGCACACGTGGCGTCATGGCCGTCGTGGCACAGGTTGGGTGTGATGTAGGACAGGGTGGGCGTGGTGTCCACGGACTTCAGGTCGCCCGCGAGCGCTGCGAAGTTGACCACGTTCCTGGCACAGTCCGGTGAGGAGGTGATGGAGCGGAAGTACATAAAGGGGTTGTGGTGCGTGGAGTACTGGCTCTCCGGGCTGGCCTTGATGTGGTTGTCAGGCTCGCCCAGCGGCGGGTGTTCGCATGGCTCCTGCATGTCCTCCATGTAGCCCTTCCACGTCTTGCCCTGGGCGGCCAGTTGCCCGGCCAGGGTTTGGGTGTCCTGGGGGTAGACGCAGCCGTCGCCTTGAAGGGTGCCTTCCGAGTCGGTGCCGGTGGCGTTGAACTCGGTGTAGGTGTGGCAGTCGGCCATGGTGCTGTCGTTGGGCCGCTGGCCTGATATCTGGGCCAGGTAGTTGGGCAGTGAATTGTGGGCGATGCCGTAGTAGTTCTTGAGCAGGACGCCCTTCTTGCGGAGCGTTCCGGAGAGGTAGGGTGCGGGGGAATGGTCACCCCATGCGGAGTCGTATCCTTTGTTTTCCAAGTTGATGACGAACACGTGGCCGGGCGTTTGGATGTGGCTTGCAGGGTCCTTGGTGGCGCTGGGCCTGGGTGCCGGGGTGCCTGCCGTGCTGCTGGACACCGACGGGGCAGGCGTGGGCGCGGGGCCATTCGGAGTGCATGCCGCCAAGGTGGGCAGCAGGAGGGCCGGAAGCAGGAGCAGGCCGGGGGCCCGGCGTCGGGCCGCCCCGGTGTGGCGCTCAGTGCTGTTTTTCACGCCCGGCCTCACTTGTTCCTCGCTGCGGGCCTGCCGGCCGGGCTGCGTGGCAGCCCGGCCGGCAGGTATCGGCTCCCCAGCGTTGCGGACACTCTTGCATACCGCGGCCCGGATTTGCACGGGCACTTCCTGTGAGTTCGCAGTGAATCTGTCCGGGTTGCGTCCTCAGCCCACTTTCCGGCGGTAAATGGCTGCAGCGGCCGCGTACGCCACGGCGAGGATCCCGGCCAGCCAGGCAAGCGCCGTCCAGATCCCGGTGCCCACGGGTTCCTGCGCGAGCAGCGCACGGAGGGTGTCCACGATCGGAGTCACCGGCTGGTTCTCGGCAAACCAGGCGACCGGGCCGGGCATGGTGGCCGTGGGAACGAACGCCGAACTGATGAACGGCAGGAAAATCAGCGGGTAACTCATGCCGCTGGCGCCATCCACCGTCTTGGCGGTCAGGCCGGCAACGACCGCCAGCCAGGTCAGGGCCAGGGTGAACAGGACCAGGATTCCGGCGACGGCGAGCCACGCTGCCAAGGATGCGCCGCTGCGGAACCCCATGAGGACCGCAACGCCGATCACGATGGCGATCGCCGCGAGGTTGGCGGCCAGCGACGTGAGGACATGGGCCCACAGGATGCTGGGCCTGGCGATCGGCATGGATCCGAGCCGTTCGACGATCCCGCCCTTGACGTCCAGGAACAGCCGGTAGGCGGTGTAGGCCACGCCCGAGGCGACGGTGATCAGGAGGATGCCGGGCAGGAGGTAGTTCACATACGAGCCTCCTGAGCCGGTGGTGATGGCACCGCCGAACACATAGACGAACAGCAGCATCATGGCCACGGGCGTCACCGCGGTGGTGATGATGGTGTCCGGGCTGCGCAGGATGTGCCGCAGCGAGCGGCCGGTCAGAACGCCGGTATCCCGCAAGGCGTGGGTGCTCATCGGTGGTCCTTTCCTTGCGCCGAGGCGCCGCTGCGACGGTTGTCCGGGGCGGTACCCACCAGGGCCAGGAAGACGTCCTCGAGCGAAGGCTGTTTCTCCACGTATTCCACCGTGGCGGCAGGCAGGAGTTGCTTGAGTTCGGCCAGCGTCCCGTTTTGGATGATGGTGCCTTGGTGCAGGATGGCGATGCGGTCCGCGAGTTGTTCTGCCTCATCGAGGTACTGGGTGGTGAGCAGCACGGTGGTGCCTTGGCCCGCGAGTTGCCGGATGGTCCGCCATACCTCGTTGCGTGCCTGCGGATCCAGCCCGGTGGTGGGTTCGTCGAGGAAGAGGAGACTGGGGTTTCCGATCAGGCTCATGGCGATGTCCAGGCGCCGCCGCATCCCGCCGGAGTAGGTGCCTGCCCTGCGGTGTGCGGCCTCGGCCAGGTCGAACCGGTCCAGCAGGGCGCCGGCAACCGCGTCCGGGCTGGCCAGGTGGCGCAGCCGGGCCACCAGCACCAGGTTTTCCCGGCCCGTGAGGACGTCGTCCACAGCTGTGAACTGGCCGGTCAGGCTGATGGATTCCCGGACGTGCGCGGGGTCCGTGCCGGTGTCGAAACCGTTCACCGTGGCCGTGCCGGCATCCGGCTTCAGCAGGGTGGACAGGATCTTCACCAGCGTGGTTTTTCCGGCGCCGTTGGATCCCAGCAGCGCAAAGATGCTTCCCGGCGTCACGTCAAAGTCGACGCCCCGCAGCACGTGCAGGTCCTTGAACGACTTTTCGATGCCCTGGACCCGGATGGCGGGTTGCAGGGCTTGGTCTGTGGTCACGGCTGGTCCTTCCGTTGTGGGATTTCTCAGGCTTCGCCGGAAGCGGCCTGGTTGATGGTGTCGGTGAGGCGCTTGCGCTCCTTGTTGATCCACTGGCCGTCCGAGTAGTTGCTGATGAAGGTTTCGGCAAACTCCACGGGGTCATCGCCAACGATGTCGCGGATCGGGGTTCCGTCCGCTGCGGCCCCCTCGATGAGGTCGGCCAGGTCCTCGAGCATCTGCATGAGGATGTCGCCTTTGACGATGGCACCCGCATACGTGAAGTAGCGTTCCAGAGCGTCGATGGTGGTCCGGTAGCTGCCGGGGAGCTGTTCTTTGCGGGCCTTGTATTGGCGCCAGCGCTTCTTGTCGTCGAAGGATCCGGTGACTTTTTCGAGCCATCCCTGCGTCATGGTCATTCTCCTTTTTCCTGCTGGTGGTTGGTGTGGTGGAGCTGCTCGATCCGTTCGGCGAGGAAGCTCCAGGAAGTCCAGAACTCGTCCAGGTAACCGCTGCCGGAGGCGTTCAGCGAATAGACCTTCCGGGGAGGTCCTTTTTCCGAGGGGACTTTGGCGACGTCCACCAGGCCGCGCTGTTCGATGCGGACCAGCAGTGCGTAGACCGTGCCCTCGGCGATGTCCGAAAAGCCCTGTTCACGCAGCCGGGCGGTGATTTCGTAGCCGTATGCCGGCTGGACGGCCAGGAGCGCCAGGACAATGCCCTCCAGCGTGCCCTTGAGCATTTCGGTCATTTGCTTGCCCATGGAATCCCCTTGGTACCTAGTGTTGCTGACTACTAGTAGATAGTATCACTGAGTAGTCGGCGCGCAACCCCCTGGGCAGGTCTTTCTGCCCTATTGGGTGCATGAGCGCAGGCGTTGACTTGAACCATGGGCAGCAGAGGCCCATAGGGCGGAGACGTACTGGCGTACCGCCCACACCAGAAAGGAAAGATCAGTGAAAAAGTGGTATCGGTGGCAGGACTATGTAGCGGCTGCCGCTGGACTCTTCACCGCCGTGGCGGTCTTGTTTACGCAGCAGCAAAACATGTCCACCACCCTCATGCTCGTCTTCGGCGGGCTCCTGGTGGTCAGCGGCATCATCAACCTGGCCATGCCCGGAACACCGGTCATGGAATACGCCCAGGCTGTCATTGCCGCAGTCTTGATCCTCTCGCCGTGGCTGGGGTCCTACACGGGCGCGACGGGCGCAGCGTGGACGTCGTGGATTGCGGGGGCAGTGGCGCTGGTGGTCACCGCGGTGGCCATCAAGCCGAGCACGGATGCCCAGCACAACCTGCGCATCTCGCACTAGACAGGGGAGCATCCGCCATGACTGAAGTGATGCGGTATGAGGTGGGATCCGGGACCGTGCTCGTTGAGGCTGCCGACAACAGCTATGGGGTGGACCACCCCGCGCGCAACGAGCAGGGGATCCTGGACACCGGCAGGAGGCTGGAAGATGCACTCGCCAGCGTCCGACCGGCGGCCCACGCCGCACTTGAGGCCATGGCGGAGCTGTACCCGGAACAGATCGAAATCGAATTTGGCGTGAATCTGGCGGGAGACGCGGGGGCGATGATAGCCAGGAGCAGTTCCGAGGCCCATTTCGTCCTCCGGATGTCCTGGACCCCCGCGGCCGCGGCGATCCTCCCCGCGGAAGAACTCCCACATGGCGGGTGAGCGTGATGGTTGCATTCCTGAACAGGGCCGACGCCGGGCGGCGGCTGGGCAAGCGGCTCACCGGACTCCGGGGACAGAACGTGGTGGTGCTGGGCCTGCCCCGAGGCGGCGTGCCCGTGGCGTTCGAGGTCGCCAAGGCCCTCGAGGCGCCACTGGACGTGATCGTGGTCCGGAAACTGGGCGTCCCGTTCCAGCCTGAGGTGGCCATGGGAGCCATCGGGGAGGGCAACGTCCGGGTCTTGGATCCACGCACCATCTCCATGGCCCGCGTCTCCCAGGAGGACCTGCAGCAGGTGGAACGGCGGGAGCGCACCCTGCTGGAGAGCAGGGTGGCACGGTTCCGGCAGGGGCGCCCCAGGCTCGACCTCACCGGCCGCACCGCGGTGATCGTGGACGACGGCATCGCCACCGGCTCCACTGCCAAGGCCGCCTGCCAGGTGGCGCGGCACCTGGGAGCCGCGAAAGTCATCCTTGCCGTGCCCGTGGCCCCTGCCCGGGCCATCGTGGAGCTCAAGGAACCGGACGACGTCGTCTGCCTGCTCTCGCCCCAGGACTTCCAGGCCGTGGGCTACTACTACCACGACTTTTCCCCCACCGAGGATGGCGAGGTGGTGCAGTTGCTGGATGCAGCCGCATCCCCGCCGTCCCATGGTGGCGTCGAAGGGAGCGACGGAAGCCTGGTGGACGAGGTCGAGATCCCGGACGGGATGGCCGTGCTGCGGGGCAGCCTCTACCTGCCGGCCGTGTGCGACGGCACGGTGATCTTCGCCCACGGCAGCGGCAGCAGCCGGCACAGCCCGCGCAACCGTTTCGTGGCCTCCGTCCTGCACGGGGTGGGCCTGGGCACCTTGCTCCTGGACCTGCTGACCCCCGAGGAGGAAGTCAACCGTGCCAATGTCTTCGATGTCGCGCTCCTGGCCCGGCGCCTCTCGGCCGCCACCCACTGGCTGGAGGTCCGGCATGACGGCTCGGCCGGACGGATCGGCTACTTCGGCGCGAGCACCGGTGCCGGAGCAGCGCTGTGGGCCGCTGCCGAGCCCGGCGCCGAAGTTGCCGCCGTCGTGTCCCGGGGCGGACGGCCTGACCTTGCCGGTCCGCGGCTCGACGCCGTCAGGGCCCCCACCCTCCTGATCGTTGGCAGTGCCGACACCCAGGTCCTCGCACTCAACCGCCAGGCAATGGCACGCATGCAGGCGCCCACCCGGCTCGAGATTGTCCCGGGGGCCACCCACCTGTTCGAGGAGCCCGGAACCCTGGCATTGGCCGCGAACCTGGCTGCCGACTGGTTCCACCACTACCTGCTGCCGTCACCGGTGGGCCGTACCGTACCGGAGGCCAGGGAATGACCGCCGACGCAGGCCGGCCGCTGGAACGCGAGCCGGAACATGCGGCGGAGGCCGCAGAAATCCGCCGGCTCGCGCACCCCCTGGCCACCGCCGACGGGCTTGAACCGTTGGTCCGCCTCGCAGCTCCGGCCCGATTCGTGTGCCTCGGCGAGGCGTCCCACGGCACCCAGGAGTACTACCACTGGCGGGCGCTTCTCAGCCGCCGGCTGATCGAAGAATACGGCTTCACCTGGGTTGGCGTGGAAGGCGACTGGCCCGACTGCTGGCGCATCAACCGTTGGGTCAGGGGAGAATCCGGGCAGGACCTCGATGCGCGGCGGTTGCTGGCCGGTTTTGAACGCTGGCCCACCTGGATGTGGGCCAACCATGAGGTTGCCGACTTCCTGACGTGGCTGCGTGAGTGGAACCTCCGGCTCCCCGCAGACCAGCGGACGGGCTTCTACGGCCTGGATGTCTACTCCCTGTGGGACTCCCTGCGGGAGATCTTCGCATGGCTGGACAACAACGCCCCGGATGCCCTGCCGGCTGCCTTGCGGGCCTGGCATTGCTTCATTCCCTTCCGTGAGGATCCCCAGCGCTACGCCGTGGGGAACCGCCTGGTTCCGCAGTCCTGCGAAGCGGACGTGGTGGCATTGCTGGCTGAAGTCCGGCGGCGCGCACTTGGCCGGATGCAGGACGATCCCGCCGCTTTTGACGCATTCCAGAACGCCGTCGTCGCTGCCAACGCCGAGCATTACTACCGGACCATGGTGCGCGGCGACCAGCAGTCCTGGAATATCCGCGCCCTTCACATGAGCGACACCGCCGACCGCATCGCACGCCACCACGGGCCCGCATCCAAGGGGCTGGTGTGGGCGCACAACACGCATGTGGGCGACGCCCGGGCTACGGATATGGCGCATGGCGGGATGGTCAACGTCGGACAGCTGCTCCGCCAACGCCACGCGGGACAAGTGGTGCTGGCGGGGTTTGCGTCCTACTCAGGGTCCGTCACGGCGGCCGAGTCGTGGGGCTCTCCGGAGCGGGTGATGGACGTTCCGGCCGCTGTGCCGGGCAGTCACGAGGACCTGCTGAACGAGGTGCTGGGGGAACGGTCCCTGCTGGTGTTCGGGGCAGACCGGACCGGTCCCTGGCTGGCGGCCTGGCGCGGGCACCGGGCCATAGGTGTTGTTTACAACCCGCGGCGGGAATGGGGCAACTACGTGCCCACCCGGATGGGGGATCGCTACGACGCGTTGTTCTGGCATCCACGGACTGAAGCGCTGCGCCCGCTGCACCATGAGGACCAGCCCGGCGAACCTGAGCTCGAGACCGAACCCAGCGGGTTCTAGGCCAAACCAAAGGAGCATGATGGACCAGCCGAGCACCGCGGCCTCCGACGTCCAGGGTTCCACGCGCTGGCCCGCCATCATCAAGGACGTGGCTGCCTTCCCGGTGCCGCCCAACATGCCGGACTACGACGCCGCCCGGCGCGACTTCAGCTGGGACCAAGCCCGGCAGGCACTGGCCGGGCTGCCCGGGGGCCGGGGGCTGAACATCGCCTACGAGGCCGTTGACCGCCACGTGGCCGAAGGCCGCGGCGGCAAGGAAGCCCTGCGCTTCATCAGGGCCGACGGCGGCACCCGGTCCCTTGGCTACGGTGACCTTGCGGAGCAGTCCGGCAGGTTCGCGGCAGTGCTCCGGACCTTGGGGGTGGGGCGCGGTGAGCGGGTCTTCTCCCTCCTGGGCCGCAGCCCGGAGCTGTATGCCGCGGTGCTGGGAACCTTCAAGAACGGCAGCGTCTTCTGCCCGCTCTTCTCCGCGTTCGGCCCCGAACCGGTCAGGCAGCGGCTGCACCTCGGCGCCGGACGGGCCCTGGTCACCACCAGGGCTTTGTACCGCAAGAAGGTGGCACCGGTGCGGGACAGCCTTCCCGAACTCCGCCACATCCTGCTGGCGGACGCGGACGGCACCCCCGAACCCGGGACCCTTGACCTGGCCGAACTCCTGTCCCGGGCGGACCCGATCGGGGAGGTCGCAGGCACCCAGCCGGAGGACATGGCCCTGCTGCACTTCACCAGCGGCACCACCGGCACGCCCAAGGGCGCCATCCACGTCCATGGCGCCGTGGCCGCCCATTACGCCACCGGCCGCTTCGCCCTGGACCTGCACCCGCAGGACGTCTACTGGTGCACCGCCGATCCCGGCTGGGTGACCGGCATGTCCTACGGCATCATCGCGCCGCTGGTGCACGGCGTCACCGCCATCGTGGACGAGGAGGAGCTGGACGCCGACCGCTGGTACCGGATCCTTGCGGACCAGCACGTCAGCGTCTGGTACACCGCCCCCACGGCACTGCGGATGCTCATGAAGGCCGGGGCCGAACGGGCAGCCGGGCATGACCTTTCGGCGCTGCGCTTCGTCGCCAGCGTGGGGGAGCCGCTGAACCCCGAGGCGGTGGTGTGGGGCCAGGAGGTCCTGGGCCTGCCGGTGCACGACAACTGGTGGCAGACCGAGACCGGCGGGATCATGATCGCCAACTATCCCGCCATGGACGTCCGCCCCGGGTCCATGGGCCGTCCGCTCCCCGGCATCGAGGCTGCGCTCGTGGCACGGGACGCCAACGGTAAAGCGGTCATTACGGACGGCCAGGCGGTCCTGGTCACGGAACCGGACACCATGGGTGAGCTGGCGCTGCGCCCCGGGTGGCCATCCATGTTCCGTGGCTACCTCAACGAGGAGGAGCGGTACCGGCGGTGCTTCGCCGGCGGCTGGTACCTCACCGGCGACCTGGCGAAACGGGACGCCGACGGCTACTTCTGGTTCGTCGGCCGTGGCGACGACGTCATCAAGTCCTCAGGCCACCTGATCGGCCCGTTCGAGGTGGAAAGCTGCCTGATGGAGCACCCTGCGGTGGCCGAAGCCGGGGTGATCGGAGTACCCGACCCCGTGGCCGGCGAGGTGGTCAAGGCCTTCGTGGAACTCAAGCCGGGCCACCAGCCCAGCCAGGACCTGCAACTGGAGATCATCGGCTTCGCCCGGAAACGGCTGGGCGCCGCCGTCGCACCCCGGCTGCTCGACTTCACCAGCACGCTGCCCAAGACCCGGAGCGGAAAGATCCTGCGCCGGCTCCTGAAAGCCCGCGAGCTGGGACTGCCCGAAGGCGACACCTCAACCCTGGAGGCGGCGGCCGGACCTGCGCCGGGCCTCGGCAAGGAGCAGCCATGAGCACCCTGCGGAACCAGGCCATCCGCGACCAGGAACACGCCCTGCACTTGTTGCGGCAGATGCTGCGGGTCCGCCGGCTCGAAGAAAAATGCATTGAGCTGTACAGCGCGGCCAAGATCCGCGGCTTCCTGCACGTGTATATCGGCGAGGAAGCCGTGGCCGCCGGGGTAATGGAAACGCTGGCACCGGACGACGCGGTGGTGGCCACCTACCGGGAGCACGGCCACGCCCTGCTCCGCGGCGTCTCCGCCGGTGCCATCCTCGCCGAAATGTACGGCCACGCCGAGGGCTGCTGCCGCGGCCGCGGCGGGTCCATGCACCTGTTTGACGCCGCCACCCGGTTCTTCGGCGGGAACGCGATCGTCGCCGGGGGGCTGCCGCTGGCCGTCGGGCTGGCCCTCGCGGACCGGATGGCCGGGCGCCAGCGCGTGACCGCCTGCTTCTTCGGCGAAGGCGCCGTGGCCGAAGGCGAGTTCCACGAAAGCATGAACCTGGCCGCACTGTGGCAGCTCCCGGTGCTGTTCTGCTGCGAGAACAACCTCTACGCCATGGGCACCGCGCTGGGCCGTTCCGAATCCCAGACGGACATCGCGCTCAAGGCCGCCGGGTACGAAATCTCCGCGTGGGCCGTGGACGGGATGGACGTGCTCGCAGTCGAGGAAGCTGCCCGGCGGGCGGTGGATGCCGTCCGGTCCGGCGGCGGACCGCACTTCCTGGAACTGCGCACCTACCGCTTCCGCGCCCACTCCATGTTCGATCCGGAGCTGTACCGGGAGAAAACGGAGGTGTCCCGCTGGATGGAACGGGACCCGATCAGCCTGTTGCAGGGAACCATGCAGGCCGCGGGCCAGCTGCCGGAGGAGACCTGGGCGGCGCTGGCGGCGGACGTGGACGCCGAGATCAGCACCGCGGTCGGGTTCGCCGAGAACGGCACGCCGGAACCGGTGTCCGAACTCATGCGGTTTGTGTACAGCGACCCGCCGGAGGCCGGCAGCGGCGTTGCCACCGCCGGCGGCGGCGCCGGGAAAGAAGGGGCGGCAGGATGAAAACCACGTACCGGGAAGCGATGCGGGCGGCCCTCCGTGACGCGATGCAGCGCGACGAGCGGGTGTTCCTCATGGGCGAGGACGTGGGCAGGTACGGCGGCAGCTTCGCCGTGAGCCTGGGGCTGCTGGAGGAGTTCGGGCCCGAACGGATCCGTGACACGCCGCTGTCCGAGTCCGGGTTCGTCGGGGCGGGGATCGGTGCGGCGCTGGGCGGGATGCGGCCCGTCGTCGAAATCATGACAGTGAACTTCAGCCTGCTGGCGCTGGACCAGATCATCAACAACGCCGCCACGTTGCTGCACATGTCCGGCGGCCAGTTCAACGTGCCCATCGTCATCCGGATGACCACCGGCGCCGGGCGGCAGCTCGGTGCCCAGCACTCGCACAGCCTGGAAGGCTGGTACGCGCACATTCCCGGGCTGCGCATCCTGGCCCCCGCCACTCTGGCCGACGCCCGGGGCATGCTCTGGACCGCGCTGCAGGACCCGGACCCGGTGCTGGTCTTCGAGCACGGCTCGCTGTACAACGTGGCCGGCGAGCTCGACGACGACGCCGGCGCCGTGGACATCGACAAGGCGGCGGTGGTGCGCCACGGGGACGGCCTGACGCTTATCACCTACGGCGGCACGCTGCCGATGGTGCTGGAGGCCGCGGACCTGCTGGCCGCCGAAGGCATCGAGGCCGACGTGATCGACCTCCGGACCCTTCGGCCGCTGGATGCGCCCACCATCATGGACAGCGTGGCCCGGAGCCACCGGGCCGTGGTGGTGGACGAGGGCTGGCGCAGCGGCAGCCTCTCGGCGGAGATTGCCGCCAGGATCTGCGAGCAGGCCTTCTTCGACCTGGACGCCCCGGTGGAACGGGTGTGCAGCCTGGAGGTGCCCGTCCCGTACGCCAAGCACCTGGAACAGTCAGCCCTGCCGTCGGTGGAGCGGGTCATGGCGGCCGCCCGGAGGGCCGTGGGGACCCATGGCTGAATTCCGGATGCCGTCCCTGGGCGCAGACATGGAGCACGGCAAGGTGGTGGAGTGGCTGGTCAAGCCGGGAGACTACGTCCACAAGGGGGACCTCGTGGCGGCCGTGGACACAGACAAGACCGTGATGGACATCGAGTCTTTCGAGGACGGCGTGGTCGCCGAGTTCCTGGTGGACATCGGAGACACCGTGCAGGTGGGGACCCCCATCGCCCGGATCACGGCCACCCCCGCCGAACTCCCGCCGCCACCCGCGCCCCAACCCCCGCTCACTTCCGGCAGCATTCCCCCCGACGCCCGCTCACCTTTGACAGCAAAAGAGGCAACGCCCGCTCACCCGGGTGCCACGGGCGGCCACCCGGAACCCGGCGCCAAGGTTCCGCCGCCGGTCCGGCACCTGGCGCACACGCTGGGGGTCGACGTCGGACGCCTCAGCGGGAGCGGAGCCGGCGGAGAGGTGACCCGGGCCGACGTCGAACGCGCCGCTGCGGCGTCCGGCACCCGGGCGCCGGAGCCGGCAACAGCACCCGAAGCGCACCGCGTGCGGTCCTCGCCGCTGGCCCGGCGGCTGGCGGCGGAACTAGGGGTGGACCTGCCGGCCGTCACGGGCACGGGCCCGGGCGGTGCCGTCACTGAGGAGGACGTGCTCGCCGCCGTCCCGCCCCGGGGGCGGCCGGCCAGGGAACCCGGCGCGGACAAGCCGGCGGAAGCACCGCCGTCGGAAGCCCGCCCGCCGGCGCCCGCGCAGCCAACGGCGCCAGGGAACGCACCGGAAAAGGCGCTGCCCGCAGCACCCCGGCAGGAGCGGGCTGCAGCCGGCAGCAAGGCGGAGAGCCTGCGGCAGGCAATCGGCGCGCTGATGTCCCGGTCCAAGAAGGAAATCCCGCACTACTACCTCGCCACCACCCTGGATCTTGCGGCGGCCATGGCGTGGATGCAGGCGGCCAACCAGCAGCGGCCCGTCACCGCCCGCCTGGTGCCCTCCGCCCTGCTGCTCAAGGCCACCGCCCTCGCGGCGAAAGAGGTGCCGGACATGAACGGCTTCTTCACCAGGGGCGCGTTCCAGCCCAGCAGCGCGGTGCACCTGGGCGTCGCGGTGGCCCTGCGGCATGGCGGGATCGTGGCCCCAGCCGTGCACGACGCAGACACCCTGACGCTGGACGACCTCATGGAGCAGCTGCGCGGCCTGGTCAGCAGGGCCAGGGCCGGCCGGCTGCAGCGCGCGGAGATGGCAGACCCCACCATCACCGTCACCAACCTTGGCGACCTCGGCGTCGAAAGCGTCTACGGCGTGATCTATCCGCCGCAGGTGGCCATGGTGGGCTTCGGCAAGGTCCTCGAACAGCCGTGGGCGCACAACGGGATGCTCGGCATCCGGCACGCCGCCACCGCCACCCTGTCCGCGGACCACCGGGTCAGCGACGGTCTGCGCGGCGGCCGCTTCCTAACCAGGATCGACGAACTGCTGCAAACGCCGGAGGACCTGTGATCCGGACCCGTGTGACCGAGGAGGAACCGTGAACCAAGAGGACGCGCGCCAGGCCGTGGAGGCGGCGGTCGGCAAAGTAGCGCCCGACGTCGAGCCCGGCGACCTGGACGGCACTGCCAGGCTGCGCCAGGACCTGGAACTGGACTCGCTGGATTTCCTCCGCCTGGTGGAGGTCATCGCCGAGTCCACGGGCGTCGACATCCCGGAAGCCGACTATCCGGCGGTGGCCACGGTGGGCGGGCTGGTGGAGTACCTGGCCGGGCACGGATAAAGGGGGCTATCCCGCAGCGTGGTCATTCCCGCGCATCCGCACCACAACCACCAGGCCCGAGAGTGCGGTGAGGACCGCGACGGCGCCGATGGCCGCGGGGATGCCGTAGAGGTCCGCGAGAACTCCGGAGAGCAGGGCACCCACGGCGAATCCGGCGTCGCGCCACAGCCGGTACACGCCCACGGAGCGGGCGCGCCAGGCCGGGTGGGCGACGTCGCCGATGGCGGCCAGCAGTGTGGGGTAGACCATGGCGGTACCGAGGCCCAGCACGACGGCGGCGGCGAGCCACGGTGCGAAGCCGTGCGCGGAAGCAATGGTCGCCAAGGCGCCGGCTTGCACCAGCATTCCGGTGGCGATGAACCACTTGCGTCCCCAACGGTCGGAGGCTGCTCCGGTCACCAGTTGGGCCGCGCCCCAGGCCGCCGGGTAGGCGGCGGCCAGGATGCCGATCTGGCCCAGGCCAAGCCCGGCGCCGGCGAACAGGACGGGGAAGAGGCCCCATGCCAGGCCGTCGTTGAGGTTGTTCACCAGTCCGGCCTGGCTGGCCGCGGAGAGTGAGCGGTCCCTGAAGCTGGTGAGGGTGAATACCTGCCCGGTGGTGAGGCCGGCACGGGCGGTATCCCGGCCTGTGGCATGCTGCGCGGCCTCGGTCCGGGCATGGTGGTGGGTTTCGCGGACGGCCAGGACCGTGAGGCCCAGACCCAGGGCGATGTACGCCGCTCCCAGCAGGAACGGGGCCGGGCGCAGGCCGTGGGCGGTGGCGAGGTAGCCGGTGGCCAGCGCCGTCACGGCGACCCCGAGATAGCCCGCGGCCTCGTTGAAGCCCATGGCCAGGCCGCGCTGCTTAGGACCCACGAGGTCCATTTTCATGATCACGGCGGTGGACCAGGTGAGGCCCTGGCTGACGCCGAGCAGCACGTTGGCCGCCACGATCCAGCCCCAGGACGGAGCGAGCATGAGCATCAGCGGGACGGGGACCGCGGCCAGCCAGCCGGCGATGAGGACCGGTTTCCGGCCGTACCGGTCCGAGAGGGTTCCGGCGAAATAGTTCATGGCGGCCTTGGACAGGCCGAAGGCGAGGATGTAGGTCAGTGCGCCCGTGTACAGGTCGAGGTGGAATTCCCGGGCGGCAAGCAGGGGAAGGACGGTGCGCTCCTGGCCCAAGGTGCCGCCCACCAGTGCGTTCACGGCCACCAGCAGCATGAACTGGGCCAGGTTCTGCCGCAGGCCCGGCACCGCCGGGGTGGATCCCCTGGTGCTGCGGAGGGTGGTGCCCTGCATGGTGGCTCCGTTCTGGTGGCTCCGTTCTGGGGAGGCGAAAGGTGGCCCGGACGCGCGGGGGACGCGTCCGGGCCGGGCCCGGGCAGGAGGGGGGTCCTGCCCGGGTGGTCTGGGGGGAATTGCCTGCTCAGGCTGCGGGGACGCTGTTCCGCCGGGCGTTCCAGGCGGCGTAGCTGCCGTCGAGTTCGACGACGTCGTACCCGGCACGGCGCAGGGCGCTGGCGGCCACGGAGTTGCGCACGCCGGACTGGCAGTAGGACACGATGGTGCCGCCGGCGGGCAGCTCATCCAGGTGCCACATCACGCGGCCGCCGCTGAGCTGGTGGGAGCCGGGGATGTGTCCTGCCTTGTGCTCGGTCTTGTTGCGGACGTCCAGGACCATGGCCGCTTCGAAACCCTCGAGTTCCTCAGGCTGGATCAGGCTCGGCGTGAAGGTGGGCAACCCCTTGATGTCGGTGAGGTAGCCGGCCACGTTGTCGATGCCCACGCGGACCAGATGGTCCCACAGGTCCTGGGCCTGTTCCTGGTCTTTGGCCAGGAGCACCAGCGGGTTCGTGTCCGTTTCCGGGTTGACCACCCAGGCGCCGTAGCTGGCAACGGACTTGCCGGCCGGTACGTTCAGGGACCGGACCACCGTGCCCTGGTGGACTTCGCTGCTGGAGCGGGTGTCGATGAAGGTCAGGGTATCCCCGGCCAGGCCCTTGGCGACGGTGTCCGTGTCCAGTTCCTGCAGCGGGGCGCGTTCGCCCATGACGGCGGGGCCTTCCCGGTTTTCGCGCTTCATGCGGGCGAAGTAGGCGTGGGCGTCGGGCTGGCCGTCGAGCAGTTCGTTGATGAAGCCCTGTTCGTCGTTGGTGGCCAGGTAGGGGCCCCACCAGGCGTACAGGCGTTCGTAGCCCACCGTGGAGGAAGGGATGGCGCCCAGGGCCTTGCCGCAGGCGCTGCCGGCGCCGTGGCCCGGGTGGACCTGGACGTAGTCCGGCAGGGCAAGGAATTTGTCGCGGAGGCTGGCGAACAGCTGCTTGGCGCCCTCGAAGCGGGTGTCGATGCCGCCGGCGGCCTCGTCCAGCAGGTCCGGCCGGCCCAAATCGCCGGAGAACACGAAGTCTCCGGAGAGCAGGTAGCCGGGCTTTTTACTGAACGCACCGTCGGTCACCAGGAAGGACAGGTGCTCCGGGGTGTGGCCGGGGGTGTGGACTGCCCTGATGGTGATGTTGCCCAGGGTGATGGTGTCGCCGTCGTGCAGCCGCTCGCCGTCGAACCCGTACTGCCAGTCGGGTCCGCCCTCGCCGGACACGTAGATCTTCGCGCCGGTGGCGGCGGCCAGTTCGCGCGTGCCGGAGAGGTAGTCGGCGTGGACGTGGGTCTCGGTGACGGCCACGATCTTCATGCCGTTCTTGGCGGCAAGGTCCTGGTAGACAGCGATGTCCCGGCGGCCGTCCACCACGATTGCCTCGCCCTTGGCTTGGCAGCCGATCAGGTAGCTGGCCTGGGCCAGGTCTTCGTCGTATATGCGTTCAAGCAGCATCTGGTACTCCTTCGAAGGGAAAAGATATGAAATCCTGGGACCAATTTTAGATACCAGGGGGGGTATACAACAACTAGAGATATCCCCCGGAATGTCAGGTGGTGGGAAGTCGGGCGCGGGTCCAGGCGGTCATGCCGCCGGCCATGGTGTCCGCTGTGTAGCCGGCCCCGTTGAGGGCGTCGGCGACCGCGGCGCTGCGGTTGCCGCTGCGGCAGACCGCGATGACCGGGACGGCCGGGTCGAGCTCGCGCAGGCGGGCTTGCAGCTGGCCCATGGGGATGTGCAGGGCCCCGGGGATCATGCCTTCGGCGACTTCGAAGTCCTCGCGGACATCGAGGATTCGGGCGGCGTGGCGGCGCTGGTCGGCTTCGGTGATGGTGATTTCAGCCATGGTGGTTCTCCTTCGGGCTAACGGTGTTGGGGGTGTCAGGCGGTGACGGTGCCGGCGGTGACCCACGCCGCGACGGCGAAGATGAGGACCGCGAACGAGATGCGGATGTGCTTGTCCTTCAGGTGGCGCGCGAACCGAGCGGCAACCAGTGATCCCAGGATGGCCGGGACGGCGAACGCCAGGGTGGTGGCCCAGTCGATGGTGTAGCCGGCGGCGTGGGCGCTGAATCCGGCTGCGGAGTTGACCACGATGATCGCCAGCGAGGTTCCCACCGCCTGCTTCATGCGCAGGCCCAGGAGGATGGTCAGTGCGGGGGTGATGAGGAAGCCGCCGCCCACGCCAAGCAGTCCGGTGAGGAACCCGACGAGCAAGCCAACACCCACGGCCTTGGGTGCGCAGGACCGGAAGGCCCGGTTGGGTCCCGTGCTGCAGGAGCCGTCGGTTTCTCGGGGTTTGCTGAGCATCCGGATGCCCGCAGCCACCATGATGACCGCAAACGCCAGCATCAGGATGGTCGGATCCAGGAGTTTGCCGACGGCGGCGCCGGCCCAGGCAGCCGGAATGCCTGCGCCCCCGACAAGTGCGATGACGGGCCAGTTCAGGCCCTCCCGGATCCGGGGGAGCAGGGCTGCCAGTGACGACACGCCCACCACCAGCAGCGACGTCGGGATGGCCTGGGCGGGGCTCATGCCCACCCCGTACACCAGTGCGGGAACGGCGATGATGGAGCCGCCGCCGCCCACCACGCCCAGGACGATTCCGACGACGAGCCCCAGACCCAGGGCAGGGATCATGCCGCGGCGTCCTCTTCAGCGCCATGGACGGGAAGCTGCAGGATGGCGCTTTCGCGGGTGGGCTCCGTGGTTGCCTTGTTCCACGGCATGGCCGAGAGGGCCTTGCCCATGGCGCAGGTGTTGGTGGCGGCCGAGAAGGTCAGCCCCGTGCCAATGGCGCCTGCCAGCATGCGGACCTTGGGCGAGACGAACTTGCCGCCCACCAGTCCCAGCATCACCAGGGAACCCGCGGCCAGGCGGACCTGGCGTTCCATGTCCCAGCGGTCCTTGCCTTTGACCACGTCGCCGCCGGCGGCGGCGAAGCCCGGCACGCCGCCGGTGAGGACATAGGCGGTGTCGAGGCCAACCGCCGCCATCCGCTGGCGGGCCTGCTCGGCGCGGACGCCGGACTGGCAGACCAGGACCACGCGTGAGCCCAGCCGGGCGGCGAGTTCCCCGGTGTGCTCGGAGAGGAGGGGGAGCGGCACGTTGTAGGAGCCGCGGATGTGCATGGACTCGAATTCAGCGGCGGAACGAACGTCGATCACCATCAGGTCCTGGTGCGTGTTGAACCACGTCCGCAAGGTCTCGGGGGCGAGTGCGGTAACAGCGGTTGGTGTGGAGGGGGAAGTCATGGGGGCCTCTCAAAACGGGGGCTGGTGGATACCCCACCGAGTATTACAGATACCCCCGGGGGTAGTCAAAACACCCGTGGGGGTATAGGCTTGGAGGAGCACCCCACCGATGGAGAACCCCTTATGGAACTGAACCCAACCGAACTCACGCCCGTGATCAACCGCCTCAAGCGCGCCCAAGGCCAGCTCGCCGCCGTCACCCGGATGCTCGAGGAAGGCCGGGACTGCAAGGACGTGGTCACCCAGCTGGCCGCCGTCTCCAAGGCCCTTGACCGCGCCGGTTTCGCCATCATCGCCACCGGCCTGGAGCAGTGCATCACCCAAAAAGACGAAACCATGGACCGGAAAGAGCTGGAAAAGCTCTTCCTGTCCCTCGCCTGACCAGACCCGAACCGCAACTGACCGCCCGGCAACTTCGAGGAGCACCATGACTTACACGCTGGCCACCACCGTCGCCCTTCCCTGGGCTGAAGCGCTGGAACGCACCCGTGCGGCCCTTGCCGCGGAGGGCTTTGGAATCCTGACGGAAATCAACATCCGCTCCACCTTCGAAGCCAAGCTCGGCGCCGACGCCGCAGACGCCGTCGGGGACTATGTCATCCTCGGCGCCTGCAACCCCTCCCTGGCCAGCCGCGCCCTCGCCGCCGAACCGCAAATGGGCGCGTTGCTGCCGTGCAACGTGGTGGTGCGCCGCCAAGCCGGTGACCAAGAGACCACAGTTGAGGCGATAGACCCGCAGGCCATGGTCCAGCTCAGCGAGGCGCCCGCCGTCAAGGACGTGGCGGACGACGCCGGGACGCGGCTCCGGAAGGCCCTCGCCAGCCTGCGGTGAGGCAGGAGGATAGCCGCGCAGCTCAGGGGGTGATCGGTCCGGAGCCGGGTGTGGCTGCGCCGGATTCCAAGAGCACTGCACGGTGGCGGCGCTCCAGTTGGACCACGTCCCGCCCGAAGGAAAACGCCAGCAGCGCCAGGGCCGCAACCGGAATGGAGACCGCGGCCGCAGACGGGACGCCGGGAAGCAGTGGCAGGAGCAGCGCGAACGGCTGGAACGCCCCGATTGCCTTCCGGGATTGCCGTGGCGGCAAAGTCCCGCGAAGGTTGGGCCGGAAGCGTCCGGCAGCCACGAAAACGTAGTACATGCCCCCAATCGCGAGCACCCACGGCCCCACCCGGGCAGCGGCCGCGACGGACAACGCAAGGACCAGCCCGGCGTCCGTGGCCGCATCAAAGCGGGCCCCCGCCGTGGAGGACAGCCCGGTCCGCCGGGCCACCGCCCCGTCCACCCCGTCCAGCGCGAAGGCCAGCCCGCCCAAGACCGGAATCAGCAGGTCCTCCCGCGGCCCCGTGAACAGTTGGGGGACCGCCATGGCGGCACAGAGGGCGGCGAGGACGGCGCGCAGCAGCGTCACGCGGTCGGCCGGGGTGGAAAACCTGGGTGCCCGGCGCAGCACGGAAGCGGCCGCCGCGCCAGTGACCAGCGCTCCCGCGCCCAGGCCTGCCAGTTGCAGGGGAAACCCCGGAGCAGACAACGATGACAGCCACAGCGCCAACAAGCCGTACGCGACCAGGGCGGCCAGTGCGTCAGGGACGGCACGCCCGGCGGCACCGCGGGGCCCTGCCGCTTCCGCCCGCACGCTGACGACGGCGGCGGGCCCGGGCCACCGGCGTGCCGCGGAACCCGGACGGGGAATCACGTGCCGGGACGCGTCGCGCGGCGCTTCACGACGGCGGAGCGCCGCTTCCCGGACACCCGCGCCAGTCCCACGGCGGCCAGGAGGGCGCCCGCTCCCTCGGCGACGGCGCTGAGCGTCTTCGAGAAGAACCAGACGGGATCGTACATGGCGGGGATCGGTCCGATAGCCGGGATATCAACGTACCTGTACAGCATCACGGCCGCGAAGGCGCTCAGTGCCACCAGCAGGGCCACGGCAAAGGCCGCCCGGCTGCCGCGGAGCAGGACAAAGATTCCGGCCACGAGCGCCACCGCGGCCTCCAGCAGGAACAGGGTGCCCTGGCTGACGGTGCCCGGCTGGGCGTTCTGGTAGCCCGGGGACAGGAACAGGTGTACGCCGGCGTCAATGAACAACGCAAGGGCGGTCAATAGTCTTAGTGCCACGCTTATGTATACGCCCGAAGTTCCCTTCCGGTTCACCCGGCCCCCTTATAAATGCGGGTCCGATGCGGAATATTTAGGACCATCCGCAACCTTGCGCCCATAGCGGGCAGCAAAGCCTGCGGCCCTACGAGCAAGGAGAATGACCATGACCCTTCCCCAGCAACTCACCCCTGGAACCTGGACCCTGGACATGTCGCACAGCGAGATCGGCTTCAGCGTCCGGCATGCCGGGATCAGCAAGGTCAGGGGCCGCTTCACCGATGCCCAGGCCGAAGCCCGGGTGGGGGAGTCCCTGGCCGAATCCACCGTGCATGCCACCGTGGCCACGGCAAGCTTCGACTCCGGGGATGCCAACCGTGACGCGCACGTCCGGGGTGAGGACTTTTTCGACGTCGAGAAGTTTCCCGAGATGACATTCCGCGGCACCGCCATTGAGGGTGACGGCGAGGAATACACCCTGACGGGCGACCTGACCATCAAGGGTGTCACCAAACCGGTCGAGCTCGAGGTGGAGTTCACCGGTGTTGCCGTGGATCCTTTCGGCGCCACGAGGGCAGGCTTCTCCGCCGAAGCCGAGATCAGCCGCAAGGACTTTGGCCTGACGTGGAACGCCGCCTTGGAAGCCGGCGGCCTGCTGGTCAGCGACAAGGTGAAGATCAACCTTGAAGCCGCGCTCGTGAAGCAGGGCTGATACAGGGATCTACCCGACGACCCGGGGGCGGGCTCTGCGCATGTGGCGCAGAGCCCGCCCCGGCCGTTTGTGGCGTCGTCAGGCGCTGGCTATGTCAGGCGTCGGACTCCGCGCTCCGGAGCCGCCGCCGCACCAGCACCGCCCCGCCGGCCAAGCCGATGACCAGGACGGCGGCAGCCCCGCCGGCAATCAGCACTCCTGCCTGGGGCCCGCCGGAACCGGCAGCAGCAGCTGGGGCCGGCGCCGCACTGGAGTTTCCGGCGCCGGCCGTGAACGTGAAGGTTCCTTCGATGGGGTGGCCATCGGAGGAAGCCACCCGCCAGATCACCGTGTATTTGCCCGCCGGTGCACCGGCCTTCACGGCCTGGGTGACATGGTTGTCGACAATCGTGACGGCGCCGTCGGCCTGGTCCGTGCCGGTCTCATCCTGCACCTGGATCACCGAGCCGATGCCCATCGGCGTGCGGTCGAAGGTCAGTCCGATCTGGCCGGGGACTGCCGGAACAGACGATCCATTCGCAGGATCACTGGATTCGAGCACATCGTGCGCCTGCGCGGGCGCGGCCAGGACAACCGAACATGCCGCCACGGCCAGGACCAGCAGGCAGCGCCGGAACCAGCGGAGCAGATTCGCAAACATCCGGGCCCCTGCTACTTGGCTGCCGCGCGGGACCGGCGGCCGGCCAGCACCAGTGCCAGGGCGGCGGCGCCCAGGACAAACCCTGCAGCGCCGAGGACAACGCCCCAGATTGAGGTCGCATCGGAGGTGCGCTCGATGGCCTCCGAGGCTTCGGGAGCAGTAGAGGCGGCAGCCGAGGCCGGGGTGGTGTGCGCCGCGGCGCCGTCCTCGGCTGTGGTGGTGAAGGAGGGGGCCGGGTGCTTGGGCTCGGGCTGCCCGTCAGCACTGCGCTCGTTCCAGTTCACCACCGTCCCGTCGCTGTAACCCTGGGCGGCCTCCAGCACCACCGTGGTCCCCTCGGCCGGGAGGCGGCCTACCGAGAGCGAAAACGCCTGGTACTGGTTCTGTCCCAACTGGTGGGCTTCGTCCGCGGTCCAGACCACGGAACTAGGTGCCTTGGTGACCGTGGCGCCGGCCACCGTCACCGGCGTGGGCAGGTCACCGGTGATGACCTGCGCGGTCCAGCCCTCCACCGGTTTGACCGAGACGGAGGTGAAGGGTGTGTCGGTGGGCAGCTTGACCTCAAGCTTGTTCGTCTTGGCGGTGGGGGACTCGTTGGGGACGTTGAAGGTCAGGCGCGAGTAGCCGTTGGCGCCGGTGTCGCCCGGATCCACGGAGACATGGGCTGACGCGGCGGCGGCGCCGGCGGCGAGCATTCCGGCTGCTGCGGTGATGGCGGCGAAGGCTCTGGCGGTGCGGCGGATTGAGGTATTCATGATGTCGCTTTCACAAGGTATGGGTGCGCCGGGGGCGGCCTGTGGCTGCGGCCGGGCGCGAGGACATGGCTGACCGGGGCGCGCGCAATGGCAGCGGTCCAAGGGCATCGCCTTGGGCCCGGGCAGCATGGTGGGGGCAGGTGCCGCTCAGGAGGCGGCAGCGCGCGGCGGACCGCGCAGTGCGGGAAGCCGGAGGACCTCGGCGCGCAGCACCACAACAACGCGGCGCGGAGCCGGAAGCTGCGGCCAGTCGGGAAGGAACGCCGCCGTCAGGATACGGATCAGCGGCCGCAGCCAGGCCGCGAGGGCCCAGAGGGCCGCTTCGCCGCGGGCCAGCACCAGGGCGGTGGACACGGTGGCCGCGGCGTGGAGGACCAGCATCAGCGGGTCCGAAGCGTGGAGGTGTTCCGGGGCCGCTGCCACTGCTGCCGCGGCGAGCGGTTCGCCCGGGTGGACGTGGCCTCCCGGAGCCGGTGTGAAGCCGGACGAAGCCGACAGGGTGCTGAAGGCCTCGTGGAGGAGCAGTTGGCCGCCGATGAGCAGGCCGGCCATCACTGGGGAGTTGACCCGGATCCTGGCGAGCACCATGACGGGCAGCAGCACCAGGGCAAAGAGCCCGGCGACGATGGCCGGGTGCGGCATCACGCCACGGGCCACCACGTGGGCTCCGGCAGCGAGGGCGAACATTGCCGCCGTGAACGCGAAGGCGCGGGGGAAGCGGAACGGCGCGCTCATGCCAATCGCCACCCCTTCTTCCACTGATTACCCGGTACCACTTTAGGGAAAGCAGCACCCCGGCGCGTAATCGGCGCCCCGTGCTGCCGGGGCCGTGACGGCGCGCAGCCCTACAACGGGTCGGGCCGGACCGTGACGTTGCCCAGCGAACGGATCAACGCGACGGCGGTAATGGACCCTGCCGCCATGATGGACGCCAGCACCACCACCTGGAACCGGCCGGCTTCCAGGGGCGAGGCGCCGCCAAAGATGGCGCCCACGAATGCGCCGGGAAGCGTGACCAGTCCGGTGGTCTTGGTCTGGTCCGTGGCGGGGATCAGCGCCGAATGCACCGCCTGCCGGGCCTGGCTGAGGGTGGCCTGCCGGGGCGTCGCGCCCAGCGCCAGCCAGCCCTCCACCTGGTCCCACTGCTCCAGGACGGCCTCGACGAAGCGGCGGCCGGCCAGCGTGGCAATGGTCATGGAGTTGCCGATCACGATCCCGCCCACGGCCAGGGCGTAGCGCGGCGAAAATTCGATGGCCCCGGTGCCGAAGACGATTGCGACCGTCACCAGGATGCCGGCCGCCATGGTTGCGGCCACCACGGCGAACCGCCGCCAGGACCAGGTGAGCCGCCGCGTAGCCGTCACTGACGCCACGGAGAACATGACCAGCAGGGCCAGGCCGACCCAGACCGGGCTGGTGATCACCCCTCCCAGGACAAGGCTGATGATTGCAAGCTGCAGCACGCCGCGGACGATGGCCAGGGCGGGGGAGAGGTACGACGGCGTGCGCGAGCCCCAGAGGATGCCCACCGTGAGTGCCGCCAGGATGGCGATGGCCGCGAGGGTGGGGGCCAGTGCGGCAAGGTCGGGCATCTGCCCAGCTTACTGACCTGCGAACCTTCTGCTGGAAGCCCGGCAGCTGCCCGCAACACGACCGTGTGGCTGCTCCGCCGGGTGGAATAGCCTGTACCTGCGGGCGGCCGGCAGCCCGGGGAGTTGGTCCGGGTGGCCGGAGGGGATAAGACTGTGAACATGGCACGGGGAACGCTTCGCATCTTCCTGGGCGCGGCAACGGGAGCCGGCACAACATACTCCATGCTGCGCGAGGCGCACCGCCTTGCGGCGTGCGGCCGGGACGTGGCCGTCGGCATCGCCGCGGACCACGGCAGGACCGATACCGCGCTGCTCCTTGACGGGCTCGACGCCGTTGCCCCGCGCCCGGTGCCCGGCGCCGCGGGAGCAGCGGCCGCCGAGCTGGACGTGCCGGCAGTACTGGCCCGGCACCCGGAGGTGGCCGTCGTCGACGACTATGCGCACGTCAACGCCCCGGGAAGCCGGAACGGGCGCCGCTGGCAGGACATCGAAGAACTCCTGGCG
Source organism: Pseudarthrobacter sp. AG30 (assembly GCF_003116525.1). Taxonomy (NCBI): domain Bacteria; kingdom Bacillati; phylum Actinomycetota; class Actinomycetes; order Micrococcales; family Micrococcaceae; genus Pseudarthrobacter; species Pseudarthrobacter sp. AG30. The sequence continues at coordinate 222,881 of NZ_QEHL01000009.1, forward strand.
GCCGGGACGGACGTGCTGACCACCCTTACCGTCCAGCACGTGGCGTCGCTGCGGGACGCCGTCGCGGCCATCACGGACCAGCCGAGCGGTGAAACCGTGCCGGACGCCGTGGTGCGGCGGGCAGAGCACATCGAGCTGGTGGATATCCCGCCCGAGCTGCTGCGCCAGCGCGTCGCCGACGGAAAGGTATTCCCCAAGGACGCCATAGATGCGGCCCTGGCCAACGAATTCCGCCTGGGCAACCTGATCGCCTTGCGCGAAATCGCCCTGATCTGGCTGGCCGACCGCGTGGACGAAGGATTGGCGACCTACCGGAAAAGCCAGGGCATCACCGCCACCTGGCCCGCACGCGAACGGGTGGTGGTTGGCCTGGACGGCGGCCCGGACGGGGAACTGCTCATCCGGCGGGCGTCCCGGATCCTGTCCAGGGTCCACGGCGGCGACCTGCTGGCCGTGCACGTGCGGCGGGGAGACGGCGGCACCGCCGAGTCCGGCCACGCACTGGACGCCCAGCAGCGCCTGGTCACGGACCTCGGCGGAACCTGGCACACGGTCTCGGGGGAGGACGCCGCCCAATCGCTCCTGGAGTTCGCCCGCAGCGTCAACGCCACGCAGATCGTCATCGGCGCCTCGACCGGAGGGCTGTGGAGCCGGCTGCTCGGTTCCGGAGCCGGCGCCAAAGTGGTGCGGGACTCCGGCGACATCGACGTCCACATCGTGTCCCGGCCGCAGGGCGGCGCCGGCCTGCCCAGGCCCGCCACCGCAGCACTGGGCCGGACGCGCACCACAGTCGGGTTTGTCCTCGCCGTCGTCCTTCCGGTCATCCTGACCGCTGCCCTGGCCGCCAGCCCGGACCTCAACCTCGCCACCCACGCGCTGGTGCACCTGACCGGCGTCATGGCCGTGGCCTTCATTGGCGGGTTGTGGCCGGCGGTGCTCGCGGCGGTCCTGGATTCGCTGCTGCTGAACTTCTTCGAGACCGAACCGGTGGGAACGTTCACCATCAAGGACCCGCAAAACGTGTTCGCACTGGCGGTGTTCCTGGCGGCGGCGGTGGCGGTCTCGCTGGTGGTTGGCCTGTCCGCCCGGCGGGCCCGGGAAGCTGCCCGGGCACGCGCCGAGGCAGCCACCCTGGCGGACCTGGCCCGCGACGCGTTGCTTGCCGATGACACCGTAGCCGCGTTCATGGCCAAGGTCCGGGAAACCTTCCAGGTCCGCTCCGCAGGGTTGTTCACCGTTGCCGGTGACGGCAGCGGTGCGTGGGAACTCCAGGCCTTCTCGGGTGCCGCGCCGCCGCCCGCCCCGGACGCCGCGGCCTTGACGGACAGCGTGGAACTGGCCGACGACCGGACGGCGCTGGTCCTCTCCGGGCGGACCCTGACCGCCGGCGACCGGCTCCTCCTCGCAGCCCACGGCGCCCACCTCCTGCTGCTGCGCCAGCGCCAGGCCCTGCAGCGAAGGCTGCAAAGCACCACCAAACTGGCGGAGGGCAACAGCGTCCGCACGTCCATCCTGCGGGCCGTCAGCCACGACCTGCGCACCCCGCTGGCCGGGATCAAGCTCGCCGTCACCGCCCTGCGCCGCCAAAGCCGCAGGCTGCCGGAGGAGGTGCAGGCCGAGATGCTCGCCACGATCGAGTCTTACACCGAGCGCCTGGACGCCCTGATCTCGAACCTCCTGGACATGTCCCGCATCTCCAGCGGCTCGGCGGCCCCGCTGACAGCGCCGGTCTCCTGGCGGGACGCGATCGAGGACGCGCTGCGCGGACTCCCGGCAGGCCGGATCCGGGTTGACCTTGCGCCTTCCATGCCGGCCGTGGACGCCGACCTGGGCATGCTGGAACGGGTCATCGCCAACATCGTGGAGAACGCGCTCAAATACGCGCCGGAGTCGGACGTGGTGATCGTGGGTGTGTCGGCCGGGACGCTGAGGACCGACGACGACGGCGGCGGGGTCGGCGAGTTGCGCATCGTCGATCACGGGCAGGGTGTGCCCGCTGCCGCGGCTGCCGCGATGTTCCAGCCGTTCCAGCGGCTCGATGATGCCCCGGAAGGGCTCGGCATCGGGCTTGGCCTGGCCGTCGCCAAGGGCTTCACGGAGGCCATGGGCGGAAGGCTGGTGGCCGAACCGACCCCCGGCGGCGGACTGACCATGATCATCAGGCTGCCGCTCTCCGCGGGAGCTGCCACCCCGGACCGCCGCCCCGCCGGGAGCACGCCATGAGGACCATCCTGATCGTCGATGACGAACCCCAGCTCCTGCGCGCCCTCCAGGTGAACCTGGAAGCGGAAGGCTACCGCGTGCTGACGGCGCTGGACGGTACGTCCGCCCTGCACCACGCGGAGGGCGGCCATCCGGATGTGATGGTGCTGGATCTCGGGTTGCCGGACATCAACGGCGTGGACGTCATCACCAGGGTCCGCCGGACCAGCAGCATGCCCATCATCGTGTTGTCCGCCCGGCACGGCTCCGTGGACAAGGTCCGGGCCCTGGACGCCGGCGCCGACGACTATGTGACCAAGCCGTTTGGCCTGGACGAACTCCTGGCGCGGCTGCGCGTGGCGGGGCGCCGGAGCGGGAACCCGGAAACGGTGGACAGCGGCCCGGCGATTGACGTGGGCGATTTCGAAGTGGACCTGGCCAACCGGAAAGTCACCCGTGCGGGAGACCCGGTCCGGCTCACGCCCCGCGAATGGGCCATCCTGGAACTGCTGGCCCGGAACCCCGGCCGGCTGATCACGCAGCAGCAGATGCTCCGGAAAGTCTGGGGCCCCGGCTACGAGAACGAAACCCACTACCTGCGCGTCTACATGGGCCAGCTGCGCCGCAAGCTTGAGGCCGACCCCGCCCGGCCCCGGCACCTGCTCACCGAGGCCGGCATGGGCTACCGCTTCGAACCGTGACCCGCCCCGCGAAGGCCCCCGACGGCGTCGTACATCACGCGTAAAGGAATCATTAAGAAAACCCCCTTTCCGACGCCAGCCAATTTTGCCGGTGCTAGCTTCGCAGTGATCGCGGTGCACAGGGCAGCGCGGAAAGGCAGTCATGACCACGTTAAGCAGGCCCCCGGCGGATCCTTCCGCGCTCCACCCGCATGGCAGGAAGGCGCTCAAGGACTGGCTGCTGTTTGGCCTGCAGGACAGCAAGGGCACCCACCAGGGCCCCGGCGGCGTTCCGACGCAGCACGAACGGAAGCACACGTGGTGGCAGGTCATGTGCCTGACCGGCGTGGACTACTTCTCCACCCTGGGGTACCAGCCGGCCATCGCCGCGCTGGCTGCCGGGGTCATCTCCCCGCTGGCCACCCTGGTGCTGGTGGCGGTGACCCTGCTGGGCGCGCTGCCGGTCTACCGCAGGGTTGCCGGTGAAAGCCCGCGCGGTGAAGGCTCCATCGCCATGCTTGAGCGGCTGCTGCCGCGCTGGGGCGGCAAGCTCCTGGTGCTGGTCCTGCTCGGGTTCGCCGCCACCGACTTCATGATCACCATGACCCTCTCGGCAGCCGACGCCACCGCGCACCTGGTCGGCAACCCGGTAGCTCCGGGGTGGCTGCAAAACCAGAACGTCCCCGTCACGCTCTTCCTGCTCGCGCTGCTGGCGGCGGTGTTCCTGCGCGGATTCAAGGAAGCAATCGGCGTCGCGGTGGTCCTGGTGGTCCTCTACCTGGGCCTGAACGCCGTGGTGGTGGTTGTCACCCTGGGACAGGTGATTTCCCATCCTGCGGCCATGGGGGATTGGTGGACCAACCTGTGGGTCTCCCACGGGAACCCCGTGATGGCGGTGGCCATCGCGCTGCTGGTGTTCCCTAAGCTGGCGCTGGGCCTGTCCGGCTTCGAGACGGGCGTTGCGGTGATGCCGCAGGTCCGGGGCGCGGCGGACGATACCGAAGAGAACCCGGCGGGCCGTATCCGCGGCGCCCGGCGCATGCTCACCACCGCCGCCGTGATCATGAGCGTGTTCCTGCTGACCACCAGCTTCATTACCGTGGTCCTGATCCCGGAGCAGGAATTCCAGCCCGGCGGCCAGGCTAACGGGCGCGCGCTGGCGTTCCTCGCACATGAATACCTTGGCGTCGGATTCGGCAGCGTCTACGACATCAGCACCATCGGCATCCTCTGGTTCGCCGGCGCCTCGGCCATGGCCGGCCTGCTGAACCTGGTTCCCCGGTACCTGCCGCGCTACGGCATGGCCCCCGGATGGGCCAAGGCGGTGCGCCCCCTGGTGCTCGTCTTTACCGTGATCGGCTTCGTGATCACCTTTATCTTCAACGCCGATGTCGACGCCCAGGGCGGCGCCTACGCCACCGGCGTCCTGGTGCTGATGACCTCCGCAGCCGTGGCCGTGACGTTGTCGGCGCGCCGCCGCGGGCAGCGGAACCTAACCTTCGGCTTCGGCGCGATTTCGGTGGTGTTCGCGTACACCACGGTGGCCAACATCTTCGAACGTCCCGAAGGCATCCGGATCGCCGCCATCTTCATTCTCGGCATCATCGTGATCTCCCTGCTGTCCAGGGTGCGGCGTTCCTTTGAGCTGCACGCCACCCGGGTGCACCTGGACCAGCAGGCCCTGGAGTTCATGTCCAGCACCCTGGACGGGCCCATCGCCATCATTGCCCATGAGCCGCTCCGGCTGTCAGCGGAGGCGTACCGGGACAAGCTGGAATCTGCGATCGAGGTCAGCCACCTGCCGCTGGCGGGGGACGCCCTGTTCCTCGAAGTCATTGTGGACGACTCCTCCGACTTCGAAACGGAGCTCCATGTCCGCGGCGTGAACCGCCACGGCTACCACGTCCTGGAAGTCCACGGGCCGGTGGTGCCCAACACCATCGCCTCCGTGCTCCTGCACATCAGGGACGTGACCGGGCTGATGCCGCACATCTACTTCCGCTGGACTGAGGGCAACCCCATCACCAACCTGGTGCGGTTCCTGTTCCTGGGCGAGGGCGAGATCGCGCCGGTGACCCGTGAGGTCCTGCGCGAGGCCGTTCCGGATGTCACCCAGCGCCCATGGGTCCACGTGGGCTGACCGGCGGGTCCGCCGGTGTCCCGTCCGTGCGCTTCGGCGCGGGACCGGGGCGCTCCGGTGCGGTGTGCCCCGGTGCCGCCACGTGCGCCACCGTGGCCGCAACCCTGGCGGCGTCCGCCAGGGTCAGCGGGACGTGCGCGCGGAAGGCGGCCTCGGCGTCGTCCTCCCAGACGCCCGCTGCCAGCACCACCACGTGCACCATGTCGCCGTAGGAGTCGTTGCAGGCCAGGATGTCGCCGGGAACTTTGCGGGCGTGCAGGCCCGACGGCGGCCACGGCTGGAAGATGACCCACCATTGCTCGCCGTCCTGGTCGGGGAAGAGGTAGCCGCTGGCCGGCTGCAGTGCACGCCCGTTCAGGGGCCGGCCACCGTAGCCCTCCACGGCCTCGGCTGCGGCGGCGAACTTGACCCTGCCACGGTCCTCCGGCGCCTCGTCCCACCGCATCTGCGCTCCCTGCCTCCCACCTGCTGCCTATGCCTCCATCAAAGGGCTGCACGGGCTCCGGCGGGGTGGACGGGGCCGTTTATTGACGGATTCTTTACACCCCGGCGCGGCCGACGCCCGGCCAGCGGGGCCGGGCCGGTCAACCATAATGGGACCCATGGACAGCCCCGTGACGATCCGCCCCATGCGCCCCGACGACTGGGACGCCGTGCACGCGATCTATGCCGCCGGCATCGCCACGGGGGAGGCGACCTTCGAGAGCGAACCGCCCACCTGGGAAGCGTTCGACGCCGGCCGGTTGCCTGAGCACCGGCTCATCGCCGAGGACGCGGGCCGGGTCTTGGGCTGGGCCGCCGTGTCCCGGGTTTCGTCACGGGAGGTGTACCGGGGCCTCGTGGAGCACTCCATCTACGTGGCGCCGCAGACGCACGGCCGGGGCGTGGGCCGGCTCCTGCTCGGAGCCCTGATCGATTCCACCGAGGCCGCGGGCATCTGGACCATCCAGTCCAGCATCTTCCCGGAGAACGCGGCCAGCCTGGTCCTGCACCAGCGGCTCGGGTTCCGCGTGGTGGGGACCCGGGAGCGGATAGCCCGGATCAGCAACGGGCCCAAGGCCGGGCACTGGCAGGACACGCTGCTCCTGGAACGCCGCAGCACCGTGGCCGGGACCGAATAGCTCCGGCTTTGCCTAGGGTCCAAGGGCCCTGTTTGGGTGTCCGGCGCGCACCCTAGCGTCAGGGGACACGTTTACCCGAGGACAGTACGGAGCCCATCATGCAGTTTCCCTCAGCCTGCCGCCGCAGTGCGGCCGCTTTCGCCGCCGTCACCGCCGTTATCCTCTCAGGGGCATCCACGCCGGCTTTCGCCGCCCAGGACCCCGTCAAGTACGTCAATCTCGGGGACTCCTTCTCGGCCGGCTGGGGCTCGCTGGCGCCAACTGCCGCCGTGAATCCGGCGTTCGGCAGCCCGGCCTGCTTGCACGGCGGCCCTGACGACGTGGCGCTGCTGGACCAGCTGCAATCGGTGGCCCTCACCGGCGACTATGCGTGTGCAGGCGCGACTGTCGGAGCAACCACTTCAGGTATCCCCACTATTGCCCAGCAGGCGGCAAAGGCGTCCCTTGATGGTGCGCTCAACAGCACCACAGGACTCGTTACCCTTACCGCCGGCGGCAACGACGTCAACTTCGGCCAGATCATCGCAGCGTGTGCTGCAGACACGTCGCCACAGGCTACCGGGTGCCAGGCAGCCGCAGCCTATGGAGTCCAGCTCGCAAACGGGGTCGACGTCGCCGGAACGGTCGGAACAATCCGCGGGTACGCGGCCAATGCCAAGATCGCCTGGCTCGGGTACCCCCGGCTCTTTGCGACGGCCGGAGAATCCACCACAGTCATCGCCGGCGGCGGTGTCATGTCCGCAGCGGCCGCCGCGGTGTTCGACAAGGGCACGGACCAGCTCAACGCCGTCCTCGCGGCCAAGGCACGGAGCGCCGGCGCGCAGTTCGTGGACGTCGCCACCAAATTCAACGGCCACGAAATCGGCTCCTCCGGCTCCTGGTTCAACCTGGGCCAGTACACGCAGTTCAACTTCCACCCCACCGCCGACGGATATTCAAAGGGCTACTACCCGGCCATGGTCAGCGCGATCAAGCCTGCCCAGCTCGTGAAGGGCTGACCCGTACCCTGGGCGGGGACACATTGGAACGCCGCAGCACCGTGGCCGGGACCGGATAGCTCCTACCGCGAGGGCAGGGTCAGGATCTCGGCGCCGTCGTCGGTAATGGCAATGGTGTGCTCCGTGTGGGCCGTCCGGCAGCCGGTGGCGCTGCGGAGGGTCCACCCGTCGTCGTCCGTGACCAGTTCCGCCGTGTCCGCCATGATCCATGGCTCCAGCGCCAGCAACAGTCCCGGCCGCAGCTTGAAGCCGCGGCCGGGCCGGCCCATGTTGGGCACGTGCGGGTCCTGGTGCATGGTGGAGCCGATGCCGTGGCCGCCGAACTGGGTGTTGATGGGGTACCCGGCGTCGGTGAGGACGCGGCCGATCGCGTAGGAGATGTCGCCGATCTTGGCGTTCGGCCCGGCGGCGGCGATGCCGGCGGCAAGCGCCCTCTCGGTCGCCTCGATCATCGCCACGCTCTCCGCCGGCCGTGATTCGCCCACGATGAAGCTGATGGCGGCGTCCGCTGCCACCCCGTCCTTGACGACGGCGAGGTCAAGGGTCAGCAGGTCGCCGTCGGCCAGGGCGTAGTCGTGGGGCAGCCCGTGCAGCACGGCGTCGTTGACCCCGGTGCAGATGTAGTGGCCGAACGGGCCGCGCCCGAAGGACGGCGCATAGTCCACGTAGCAGGATTCGGCCCCGGCCGCGGCGATCATCTCCTTGGTCCACCGGTCGATGTCCAGCAGGTTCGTGCCCACCGTGGCGCGGCTTTTCATGGCCTGCAGGATGTCAGCCACCAGGGCGCCGGTGACGCGTGCGCGGGCCACTTCGGCGGGGTTGAGGATCTCGATCATGGGGCGCCCTTCATCTGCGGCCGGCTAGCTCTAGGGGCCATCCTATTTGCCCAGCCGCCGCGGGCTGCAAGGGGACGGCCCGGACCTGCGGGATTATTGCGGCGATTGCCAAAGACATAGATGAGTGTAAATATTTACGTATGTCTATGTCTTTGGAGCTGACCGCGGTCCAGGCCGCAGCCTGCTGCGCCCCGCTGGCGCGCCAGCCGCTGTCCGAGTCCGAGGCCGAAGGGATCGCGCCGCTGCTGAAGGCCCTGGCGGATCCGGTCCGGCTCCGGCTGATGTCCATGGTGGCCTCGCACCAAGGCGGCGAGGCCTGCGTCTGCGACCTCAACGATGCCTTCGACCTCTCCCAGCCCACCATCAGCCACCACCTGAAGATCCTGCACGAGGCAGGCCTGCTGGACCGGGAAAAGCGCGGTGTCTGGGTCTACTACCGGGCCCGCACCGAGGCCCTGCAGAACCTGGCAGCCTTGATCGGCGGGCAGGCCGCGTGACCGTCATGCTCCGCCGGGCTGCGGCGGAATTCATCGGTACGGCATTCCTGGTCATGGCCGTGGTCGGCTCCGGAGTGATGGCCTCCAGGCTGTCCCCGGACGACGTCGGCCTGCAGCTTTTGCAGAACAGCCTCGCCACGGGTGCCGCGCTGGTGGCGCTGATCGTGGCACTGCAGCCCGTGTCGGCGTCGTTCAATCCCGTGGTGACCCTGGTGGAACGGGCGCTGGGAATGATCGACACCCCCACCGCGGCAGGCCTGGTTGCGGGGCAGGTCCTGGGCGGGCTGGCCGGCACGGTGGCCGCAAACCTCATGTTCGGGCTGGACGCCGTCACCTGGTCCACGCACCAGCGCACCGGCGCCCCGCTCTGGCTGGGCGAGGTCATCGCCACCGTGGGCCTGCTGTTGGTCATCTTCGGAACGGTCCGCTCAGGCCGGTCAGACCGGGTGGCGTTCGCCGTGGGCGGGTACATCACCGCCGCGTACTGGTTCACCAGCTCCACCAGTTTTGCCAACCCAGCGGTGACCATCGCCCGCACCGTCACGGACACCTTTGCCGGCATCGCACCGTCGTCGGCCCCTGCCTTCATCCTGGCGCAGCTCCTCGGCGGCGCCGCCGGATTCGTCCTGGTCCGCTTCCTCTACCCCTCCCTCCCCGCCGCTTCCACCGCTCCGGCGGCCGACCGAAAGGTGCTCTCATGAGCCACAAACCCTCCGTCCTGTTCGTCTGCGTCCACAACGCCGGCCGCTCCCAGATGGCCGCCGCGTACCTGACCACCCTCTCCCAGGGCGCCATCGAGGTCCGCTCCGCCGGGTCCCAGCCTGCGGAGAAGGTCAATCCGGCCGCCGTCCAGGCCATGGCCGAGGTGGGCATCGACATGTCAGCCGAGATCCCCAAGGTCCTCACCACGGAAGCGGTGCAGGACTCGGACGTGGTGATCACCATGGGCTGCGGCGACGAATGCCCCTACTTCCCGGGCAAGCGCTACGAGGACTGGGTCCTGGAGGATCCGGCGGGCAAGGGCGTGGACTCGGTCCGGCCCATCCGCGACGAGATCAAGACCCGTGTGGAGGCCCTGATCGCTTCCCTGACCCCGGCGCAGGGCTGACCGGTGGGCAGCGTGGCATCCGTTGAATCGCTGCCCGTGGCCGTGATCGGCGCCGGGCCCGTGGGCCTCGCCGCGGCCGCCCACCTGCTCGAACGCGGGCTGGAACCCCTTGTCCTGGAAGCCGGCCCCACCGTGGGTTCGGCCATCCGGAAATGGGGGCACATCCGGTTGTTCTCCACGTGGAAATACAACCTGGACCCGGCCTCGGTGCGGCTCCTCGAACGCAGCGGCTGGGAAGCGCCCCGGCCCACCGCGCTGCCCTATGGTTCGCAGATCGTCTCCGACTACCTCGAACCCCTGGCCGCCACACCGGAACTGAAGGGCCGGATCAGGACCGGCGCCCGCGTTCTGGCCGTGACCCGGCTGGGCATGGACAAGGGCCGCAGCCTGGGCCGGGATGAGGCGCCGTTCCTGCTGCGGATAGAGCACGACGGCGGAGAGGTCACCGAGCTCCTTGCACGCGCCGTCATCGACGCGTCCGGGACATGGACCACGCCCGCGCCGCTGGGATCCTCCGGGTTGCCGGCCCTGGGCGAGCCGGAGGCCCGTGCCGCCGGGCCGGTCACCGGGCCGCTGCCCGACGTCACCGCCGGCGGTTTCGCCGGGCGCCGCACCCTGGTGGTCGGCGCCGGACATTCCGCCGCGAACATGGTGCTTGACCTCGCCCGCGTGGCCCGCGCCAACCCCGGAACCGAGGTCCTGTGGGCCATCCGCGGTGCCTCTCCGGAGCGCGCCTACGGCGGCGGGAACGCCGACGAACTGCCTGCCCGCGGCCAGCTGGGCACCCGGCTCCGCACCGCCGTCGACACCGGAGCCGTCCAGCTCCTTACGGGCTTCCACACGGCATCCCTCGAAACCCGCGGCAACACGCTCACCGTGCACGCCGCGGACGGCCGCAGCGTGACGGTGGACCGGGTGATTCCCGCCACCGGGTTCCGCCCGGACCTGTCCATCCTGTCGGAACTCCGGCTGGACCTGGACCCGGCGGTGGAGGCACCCAAGGCTTTGGGCCCACTGATCGATCCGGACTTCCACAGCTGCGGCACCGTCCCCGCCCACGGGGCCAGGATCCTCGCCCAGCCGGAAAAGGACTTCTACCTTGCCGGCATGAAATCGTACGGGCGGGCGCCCACGTTCCTCATGGCCACCGGCTATGAGCAGGTCCGGTCCGTTGCGGCAGCGCTGGCCGGGGACACCCAAGCAGCGGACGCCGTGGAACTTGAGCTCCCGGAAACCGGGGTTTGCTCCACCAGCCTCCCGGCCGACGCCGCCGGGGACGCGTGCTGTGGCAGCCCGGTGCCGGTGACGATCGGATTCGCCACCGGGGTCGAGCACGGCCGCAGCGGCGAATCCGCGCGCGTATAGCGGCCCTATGGGCTCAGTCGGTGATGTCTGTGCTGGTGCTCAACTCCCGCCACTGGTCCAGTTCGGCCCGCTGGGCGTCCGCCACCATGCCGAACGCACCGACGGCGTCCGTGCCCAGGACCAGCAGGCCCGGCGGGGTGGCGGATTCGACGACGGCGATGATCGCCCGGGCGGCCTTGTCCGGATCGCCGGGCTGGTTGCCGTGGCTCGTGTCGCTTTCCTTGCGGCGCTTGCCGGCGGTCTCGGCGTAGTCGCCGATGGGCGTCGCCGACTGGGTCAGCGAGCGGCCCGCGAAGTCGGTGCGGAAGCCGCCGGGCTCTATGGCGGTGACGTTGATGCCCAGGGGTTTGAGCTCGTTGCGGAGCGATCCGGACATGCCCTCCAGCGCCGCCTTGGTGGCCGCGTAATAGCCGGAGCCGGCCGGGGTGATCCGGGCGCCGATGGAGGAGACGTTGAGGATGGACCCTCCCTTGGTGGCGCGCATGCCCGGCAGCACCGCCTTGATCATGTCCACCGCACCGAAGAAGTTGGTGTCGAACAGTTGGCGGATGTCGGCGTCGTCGGCTTCTTCCACGGCGGCGCGGTAGCCGTAGCCGGCGTTGTTGACCAGGACGTCGATGTTGCCGAACTTTTCCTCCGCCTGCCTGACCGCGGCATTGATCTGCGCCTTGTCCGTGACGTCCAGGGGGAGTGCCAGCGCGGTGTCCGGGAAGCCTGCGGTGATGTCCTGCAGCGTCTCCACCTTGCGTGCGGTGACGACGGCGTTGTGCCCGGACGCGAGCACGGCTTCCGCCAGTGCCCGGCCAAGTCCGGTGGAGCAGCCTGTGATGAGCCACGTTGCCATGGGTTGTCCTTTCATAGGGTGTGGAGAGTAAGGCGGGGCCCGGCAGCTAAGCCGCGTGCCGTCGTCGTGCGTGTGTTGTCAGTTCGTGGGCGCCGTAGCTGTTGTCGTCCGGGTTGACGGTCACGCCCGGGGCCACCAGTTGGTCGATGCGGTCCAGCACTTCCGGCGCCAGCTTCGCGTCGGCGGCCGGGAGGTAGGACTCCAGCTGTTCCATGGTGCGCGGGCCCACGATCGCGGAGGTGACGCCGGGGTGGTTGATGACGAACGCGATGGCCAGCTCAATGAGCGTGACGCCCGCCCATTCGGCCACCTGCGCCAGCTCTTCGACGATGTCCAGCTTGCGCTGGTTGGCCGGCTGGGACATGTCGAACCGGGCGCTGGGGCGGGCAGCGGAGGTGGGTGAGGACGCGGAGTCCTTCCGCCACCGCCCGGAGAGCCAGCCGCCGGCGAGCGGGCTGTAGGTGAGGGTGCCCATCCCGTGCCGCTGCACGGTGGGCAGGACGTCCTCCTCGATCCCGCGGGTCAGGATGGAGTACGGCGGCTGCTCGGTGACGAACCGTTCAAGGTTCCGTTCCCGGGAAGCCCACTGCGCCTCCACTATCTGCGAACCGGAGTAGGAGGACGAGCCGAGGTAGCGCACCTTGCCCTGGCGGACCAGGTCGGTGAGGGCGCCCAGGGTTTCCTCCACATCGGTGTCCGGGCTGGGCCGGTGCACCTGGTAGAGGTCGATGTAGTCGGTGTTCAACCGGCGCAGCGAGTCTTCCACGGCGCGCATGATCCAGCGGCGGGAGCCGCCGCGCCGGTTGGGGTCTTTTTCGTCCATTGGCATGAAGAACTTGGTGGCCAGGAAGACGTCGTCGCGGCGGCCTGCCAGGGCCTTGCCCACGATTTCCTCTGACACGCCGCCCGAATAGACGTCTGCGGTGTCGACAAAATTGATGCCGGCGTCCAGGGCGCGGTGGATGATGCGGGTGGCGTCGTCGGTGTCGTTGTTGCCCCAGGGGCCGAACATCATCGCGCCGAGGCACAGGGGGCTGACCTGCACGCCGGTGCGGCCAAGCGGGCGGTATTCCATCTGGTTCCTTCTCTCTCAGGCTTGGGGGTTGCTTAGGCCTCGGGGATCACCATGGCGAACCGCTCGGGGCGGGCCACGTCCGGGTCCGGGCCGCTGCGGACGCCGGTATCCAGGGCATCAATGGCAGCCAGGTCCGCCGCGGACAGCTCGAAGCCGAACACGTCGAAGTTCTCGGCGATGCGGGCCGGGTTGGTGGACTTGGGGATGGCGGAGCGGCCCTGCTGCAGGTGCCAGCGCAGCATCACCTGGGCGGGAGTCTTGCCGTGGGCCTTCGCGACGGCGGCGACCGCCGGGTCACGCATGACGTTCTTCCGGTTCTCGCCCCAGCCGGGGTAGAAGGTGATGCCGCCGATCGGCGACCACGCCTGGGTGAGGATGCCGTGCTCTGCGTCTGCGGCCTGGACGTTGCGCTGGGCAAAGTAGGGGTGCAGTTCGATCTGGTTGACGGCCGGGACCACGTCCGTTGCCTCATGCAGTTGCTTCAGGTGGTGCGGCATGAAGTTGCTGACGCCGATGGCCCGCACGCGCCCGTCCGCCAGCAGGGTTTCCAGCGCCTTGTACGCGGCCACCGTCTTCTCGAACCGGTCCGGTGCGGGCTGGTGCAGGATGAGCAGGTCCAGTTGCTCCACGCCCAGCTTTCCCACCGCTTTGTCCCACGCGTGCAGTGACTCGTCGTAGCCGTAGTCGCTGACCCAGACCTTGGTTTCGATGAACACGTCGCCACGGTCCAGGCCGGAGCGGCGGATGCCTTCGCCCACTTCCCGCTCGTTGCCGTAGGCGGCGGCTGTGTCGATGTGCCGGTAGCCCACCTCGAGCGCTGTCTGGACGGCCGCCGTCGTCTCTTCCGGGGGACTTTGGAAGACGCCGAGGCCGAGAGCGGGCATGGTGACGCCGTTGTTGAGCTTGAGTTCCATAACCATTCCTTCACGGTATTGGGATGCGGAGGTTTGTGGGAGGGCTTGACAGTCCCTCCCTCGCGGCGGCGGCCGGGCGTAGCGTGGGTGCCATGACCAACAGCGACGACGTGCGCAAGTTCCTGACTTCCCGCCGGGCCAGGCTCACGCCGGACGAAGCCGGGCTGCCTGCGTATGGCGGCAACCGGCGTGTGAAGGGCCTGCGCCGGGAAGAGGTGGCCATGCTCGCCGGGATGAGCATCGATTACTACATCCGGCTGGAGCGGGGAAACCTGTCCAGTGCCTCGGACAGCGTGCTGGAGGCGCTGGCCCGGGCTTTGCAGTTGGACGACGCCGAGACGGCCCACCTGTTCGACCTGGCCCGGGCGTCCACGGCTGCTCCGCGGGTGCGGCGCAAGCGGAGCCCGCTGACGGTGCGGCCCAGCGTGCAGAGGGTCATTGACGCGATTACCACCGCGCCTGCCTGGGTCCGCAACGACCGCGGCGACGTCCTGGCGTCCAACGAGCTGGGCCGGGCCCTGTACCTGGAAATGATGACCGACGGCGGCACCCCGCCCAACAGTGCACGGTTCACGTTCCTGAGCCCGAAGGCGCGGGAGTTCTTCGCCGACTGGGAACGCGCCGCGGACGACATTGTTGCCGTCCTGCGGTCCACGGCCGGGAAGAACCCGTACGACAAAGACCTGTCCGACCTGATCGGGGAGCTCGCCACCCGCAGCGAGGAGTTCCGCACCCGGTGGGCCCGGCACGACGTGAAGTACCACCGCACCGGCCGCAAACGGCTCCACCACTCCATCGTTGGGGACCTGGACCTGACCTACGAGGCGCTGGAGCTTCCCGCCGACCCCGGGCTGCGGATCAACGTCTACACGGCCGAACCGGGCTCGCCGTCCGAGGACGCCCTCAAGGTCTTGGCCAGCTGGGCCGCCACGCAGGAGGAACCGGCCCAGGCATCGGTCACGGAAACCAGCTGACTTTCCGGTGGCGCTGCCCGCTATTTGCCGCCGAGCTCAGCCTGCAAGGGGTAAGTGTTGCTGTCCAGGATCACTTGGGTGCACACGCCCGTTTCCGGATTGAGGACCAGCGGAGCCGCCAGGTTGACGGTGGGCTTTCCTTGGCCCGGGTTCACCACCAGCAACGTGGTGCTCTGGCCCGCTGCCCGGGCGCCGGCCGGAAGGGCGGGGGCATAGTCCGGCACGTACACGGCGGCGTCGGCCAGGAACAACCGCACCGCGGCGGCCTCGGCCTCCAGGGCGAAGAGGCCATGGGCGCCGTCCACACCGCGCAGCGTGAAACCATCCAGCCCCTCGAGGCCAGGCATGGGGGCAGTGAAGGCCACCGGCATGGAGGATACGGCGGTCACCGCAGGAAGTCCATCAGCGTCGGCTGCAACACCTTGGCCGTGACGGCCAAAGCTACTTGGTAGTTGGATTCCTGCAGTTTCAAACCAAGCACCACCTGTCCGATGTCCGCGTCTTCGATGGCGGACCGCTGTGTTTCCAGCGTAGCCTTCAGCCCCGAGAGCCTGTCCTGCGCGGTCACCAGCTGTGCCTGCCGGGTACCCACCTCGGCGCGGCCGTTGATCACACTGTTCAGGCGCGCGTCCACGGCGCCGAGCTGCGGGGACGGGTCTGCGCCGGATCGGATGGCTGCGGCGACGCCGCTGACCAGGGCGAAAACGGAGCCTGCGCCGTTCCCGAAGATCGCGCCGCCGTCGGCATCCACCCGGACTTTCTGCCCGGCGTCGACGCGCCGCTCCACTGAACTGGCGGGCACCCCGTTGAACACGGGCGGATTCCCGCTGAAGGCGGCCGCGGAATCGGAGCTGCCGGCGAAGACGTTCCGGCCCAGGTACTTGGTGTTGGCGGCGGCCAGCAGGTCCTTGCCCAGCCCGTCGAGCTCCGCGGCGATCGCATCCTTGGCCGGCTGGTTGAGGGATCCGTTGGCGGCCTGCAGGGTGAGGTCGCGGACCTTGTTCAGGATGTTGGTGGCCTGGCCCAGGGCTGCGTCCGCCGTGTCCAGCCAGCCGTTGCCGTCGTTGATGTTGCCGGCGTACTGGTCGGCGGCGCGGAGCTGGGCGCGCGTTGCCATGGCATTTGCCAGCGCAGCGGGATCGTCCGACGGCCTGGTGATGTTCTGCAGGGTGCCGGCCTTCTGCTGCAGCGTGGCGAGCCGGGACTGACCGGCCTGGAGGTTCCGCTGCGCGGCCGCAGCCATCGACTGGTTGGTGACACGGTTCAACATGGGCTACCTTCCCACCAGTCCGGTGTGGTTGATCAGGACATCGAGGGCTTCGTCGACGGCGGTCATCACCCTGGCGGCCGCCTGGTAGGCGTGCTGGTTGCTGAGCAGGCTGATGTTTTCCTCATCCAGGCTGACGGCCGCCCCGGAATCGCGCTGCCCCGCAGCGGAAACACTCGCCGCCGTGGCCAGTTGTTCGTGTTGCTGGGCTGAGCGGGACAGCGCGCCAATACCGGTGACGACGGCGGTCCAGGCCTTGTCCGGGGAGTCCGCCCCCGCACCGAGCTGGGCCAGGGCATCGGCCGTGCCGCCGTCCAGCGCGCCGGCACCGGCCGCCCCGGTGGCGATTCCAGAGGCGTCCGCGGGGACCACCCGCAGCGTGAGCGCCGCCGAGCCCGTGGGGGCCGCGGTGAAGAAGTCCAGCTGGCCGGCACCGGTGGTGGACTGGCCGGCGCGGTGGACAGTGTTGACGTCGGTCATCAGTTTGGTGGCGAAGGCGTCGTAGGAGGCGCCCGCCTCCGCGATGGGTCCGCCGGACCCGCCGGCCGCCGGGGCAAGGAGGGTGATGGCACCTGCGAGCTTCCCGCCGTCGGGCCCTACGGGGTGGCCCGGACGGTCAGCCCACTCAAGCTTTACCGCGGCGCCCGGGCCGGCCATGCTTGCCTGGCCGGACAGTGCCAGGAGGCGGGTGGACGTACCCGACACCAAGGCGTTGCCGCCCACCAGGACATCGGCGGTGCCGTCGGCGTTGTCCCGGACGGTGCCGCCAGCCAGGGAGGCGATGGTCTCGATGGCCTTGTTGCGGGCGTCGACAAGCTCGTTCGCGGAGCCGCCGCCGGCCAGGACCTGGCGGATGCGGGCGTTGTAGCCGGCTACCTGCGCCGCGGCGTCGTTGACGGTTTTCACGTTGCCGTCCGCCTCGGCCCGGACCCGCGTCCATTGCGCATCCAGCGACCGGTAGCCGGCGGAGACGGTGCCGGCGAGGGAGGAGGCCGCCTGCAGCAGCACGGCGGTGGGGGCGGCCCCGCCCGGGTGGTTGGAGACTCCCTGCCAGGCCGCCCAAAAGCCCTGCAACGCCGCGGTAATTCCGTGTTCGCCGGGTTCCTGGAGGCTGTCCTCGATGCGCTGCAGCTCCCCGGAGCGGACACTGGCGTATCCGGCCTGGGCTGCGCTGGACCGGACGCCGGCGTCCAGGAAGCTGTTGCCCAGGCGGGCGATGGCGTCCACGGAGACGCCTTGTCCGGGCTGGAGCAAGCCCGTTGCCAGGCCGGTGGGTGCCGGGGCGCCGATGGCCGACTGTTCAAGCCGCTGCCGCGTGTAGCCTTCCGTGGTGGCGTTGGCGATGTTCTGGCCCGCCACGTTGATGCCCTGCCGGGCCGCGGTGAGGCCCAGGTAGGCCGTGTTCAGTCCGCCGAATGTGCTCACTGCTGTCCTTTGCTGGTGCGGGTGTGCCGGTCAGATTTTTTGGTCGAACAAGTGCGACGCCTCGGTTTGCCCGGCACGGCCCTGGGAGTCGTACGTTCCGGCGGCCGGCTGGAGGTTGGCTGCTGTTTCCTGGGTGGAGCGCACCGCTGCGCGCAGGAATTGTTCGTTGGAGTCGCGAAGTTCCTGGATGGCGGCGGTCTGCCGCTGCATGGCCGTCAGGTGCGCGGTGAGGATTCCCGCCCACGCTTCGTCCGGGGCGGCGGACGCCAGTTCCGCCAACGAGGAATCCTCGGAAAGACCCCAGTCAGCGGCGACGGCAGATGCCTCCAGGGCGCGTGCCAGTCCTGCCTTGGACAGGCGCTCAAGGACCTGCTCCACCTCCCGCGTGCCGTGCGGGAGCCACCGTGACTTGCCGGCGGTAAGCAGCAGCTGCTCCTCCTCCAGCTTGAACGTCAGGAGGTCCAGGAGCTCGCGTTCGCGCCACAGCAGTGCCGAAAGTTCGTGGATGGCCATGGCTGGTCAGCTCCAGGTTCGTTGGGTTGGCGTCGTGTCATGGGAAAGCTATCGGCCGGCGGAGTGGGTGCGTTAGGAGCAGCCGGGGGAGGAGTGCCCGGAAGGGATTGCCAAAAACTTCCCGGCCGTTTTTCCTAACCGGGGTTGCCGCTGCTCCGATAGCTGGTTGTGAGGGCCCACGGATGGGCCTTCGACACAACGTCCCACATCACGGAGGAAACACCATGGGAATGCAGATCAACACCAACCTGGCTGCGAACAACGCGTACCGCAACCTCAACAACACCCAGAACGACCTGTCCAAGTCGCTGGAGAAGCTGTCCAGCGGCCTGCGCATCAACCGCGCTTCGGACGATGCGGCTGGCCTGGCTCTCTCAGAAGGACTGCGCTCGCAGGTCGGCGGCCTGACCGTGGCGGCGCGAAATGCGCAGGATGGAATCGGAGTCGTCCAAACCGCTGAAGGCGGGCTCAACGAAGTTCACTCGATCCTGCAGCGCATGCGTGATCTCGCCGTTCAGGCTGGCAACGACTCGAACAACACTGATTCACGCGCTGCTATCACCACCGAAGCTACGGCTCTTACCTCTGAGCTCACGCGCATTGCCGGCTCGACCGACTTCAACGGCGCAAAGCTGTTGAATGGTACGGCGGGCTCGGCATCGGACGGAAAGATGAGCTTCCAAGTTGGCGCCAACACTGGCGACCAGATCGTGGTCGATTTGGCGTCGGCGAACGTATCGAACGTCGTCACTGCGATGGGCACTTTGGACTTCTCAACCGCCACGGGTGCAGCGTCGGCCATTGGGTCCATTGATACGGCCATCAAGTCTGTGTCATCGGCCCGATCCGAGCTCGGTGCTGTTCAGAACCGCTTTGAGCACACGATCAAGAACATCAATGTCTCGAAGGAAAACCTGTCGGCGTCCGAGTCCCGCATCCGCGACACCGACATGGCGGAGGAAATGGTGAAGTACACCAAGAACAACATCCTCTCCCAGGCAGGCACCGCCATGCTGGCCCAGGCGAACCAGTCCAGCCAGGGTGTCCTGCAGCTCCTGCGCTAGTCCGCTCCGGGCCACCGTCCGGTAGCAATGTTGTACCGGTGAGGGCCGGGCGGAGTGATCCTCCGCCCGGCCCTCACCTGCAGCGCCTCCCTTGTCCCAGCCACCCACCCACAGCACCCAGGAGCAGCAGCGATGGGCATATCCCTCGACGGACTGGCCAGCGGCCTGGATACCACCGCCCTGATCAGCTCCCTCATGCAGGTCGAAGCGATCCCGCAAACCCAGTTGAAGAACAAATCGGCTGACATCCAGTCGATGGTTTCCGCGCTCCAAGGGCTCAACTCCAAGGTGGCCGCCCTGGCCACGCAGGCCTCCGCCGCCGCCAAACCCGGCGCGTTGAACCTGAACACAGCCACCAGCAGCAGCGACAAAGTCACGGCCACCGGCACCGCTGCAGCGGCAGCCGGGTCCATCGACTTCACCGTGACCAGGCTGGCCCAGACCCAAGTCAGCGTCTCGGATGCCCTGACGGCCTGGCCGCAAACCACCCTGACCATCACCCAAGGCGGCAAGGCCGTGGATATCACCGCGGCTTCCACGTCCTTGGATGATGTGGTGACCGCCGTCAATGCTGCCGGCGCCGGAGTCAGCGCCGCCAAAGTCGCCGTAGGCGGCGGCCAGTACCGCCTGCAGTTCACTTCCACCACCCCCGGCCAGACCGGTGCGTTCACCGTGACCAACTCCGGTGCCGCTGTTTCCGATGCCAAAGCCGCCCAGGACGCCGAGATCCAGCTCTGGTCCGGGCTGGCAACCCCGCAGTCCATCACCTCCGCCACCAATACCTTCACCGACCTGCTGCCCGGAGTGTCGGTGACGGTCAAGGAAGCATCGGCAACCCCGGTTACCGTCACCGTGGCACGCGACGACGCCCAAATCGGCAAACTGGCCTCCGACCTGGTGTCAGGACTGAATGGCGTCCTGGCCTTCGTTTCCGCCAGGAGCGCCGTCAGTACCTCGGGCACCACCACCAGCGCAGGCATCTTCACCGGCGACAGCACGGTCCGGGACGTGAGCCAGAACCTCCTGTCCGCAGCCTCCATGCCCGTGGGCATCCCGCCGCGCTCGCCCTCTGAAATCGGCATCAGCATCACCAAAGCCGGCACCATGGAGTTCGACCAGGACAAGTTCGCAGCAGCCCTGGCCGCAGACCCCGCCGGAGTGCAGGCCAAGGTCCAGGAACTGGCCGGACGCCTCGCGGCAGCGGCCACCACGGCGTCGGACAAATATGACGGCACCCTGACCACCAGGATTTCGGGACAGCAGTCCACGGTCCGGGACCTGGCGGACCAAATCAGCGACTGGGACACCCGGCTTGAGGACCGCAAGCAGACCCTCCAGCGCACCTACTCCGCCCTTGAAGTGGCCCTCAGCGGCATGAAGGCGCAGTCATCCTGGCTGTCCTCCCAACTTGCCGGCCTCTCCACCTCCTCAGGAAGCTCCTCATCATGACCTCCACCCCTTTCGGCGGCTACGGCAACGCGGCCCAGCGCAATCAGTACCTGGCCGAGTCGGTGCTTTCGGCGCCACCGGCCCGGCTGCTCACCATGCTGTATGACCGGCTGCTGGTGGACCTGGCCCGCGCCGAAGCGGACCAGGAAGCAGGCAATTGGGCCATGGCATCGGTCCACCTGCTGCACGCCCAGGCCATCCTGACCGAACTTTCCTCCTCGCTGAAAGTCGAGGCGTGGGACGGAGCCGGCAGCCTCCTGGGAATCTACAACTACGCCTCCACCGCCCTCATCAACGCCAACATCCAGCGCGACCCCGCACTGACCAAGGAAGCGATCAGCCTGCTGGAACCCCTCCGTCAGACCTGGCACGAAGCTGCCGCGATGGTGCCGGCGGCCACCCCCGTCCCGGCAGCCAATGCGGCCGCGACTGTGGCGGCCCCCGCCGCTATCCGGGGGACCAGGGAGTCTTTGTTCCCTACTGGCAACGGGATGCTCGGCGTTGGCTGAAAGCCCGACGACGGACCCCGCCGCGGAAGCGGACGCCGCCTTGGCACGCTGGACGGCAGTGCTGGACTCCCTGGAGCGGACCGCGGATGCGGCCGGTGCCCTGATCCACCAGCACACCCGGGGTATCCCCGGCACATCCCCAAGGCCGGTGAGGGCCCAGCAGCTCCAGCGGACCCAGCCGAACCAGCAGGCCAAGCTGCCGCCGCTCGCCGCGCTCCCGGACCCTGCGGCGGCTGCGGTCCGCGCGCGGGCGGTGGCGCTTGCCGCCCGGCAGGAAGCCCTGATCCGCCAGCTTGAGGAGGCTCGGGCGGATGTGGCGCGGCAGTTGCAGGCGGTGTCCTCCATCCCTGGTATCGGGGCGCCGGCGGCCGCCGTCTACCTGGACGTCACGGGCTGACGTACCCGCATGACCGGGCAGGCAGGACGGGCTGGAAAACTGGGCGGGTTTTCCTCCTAACGCCCCGCTGACCTGTGCCGATAACTCCTGACAGAGCACGGATCGCTCGATGCCACGGCCACGGATCGGCCTCTGAAACACCACCAGGCAGGTTTGTCGTGCTCGAATCCGTGACCTCCGCGGCGCTCTCCAGCGCCTTGGACGGCCTGGCGCTGCGCCAGCGCACCATCGCCAACAACATCGCGAACATCAACACGCCCAACTACCAGGCCAAGCGCGTCTCCTTCGAGGAGGCGCTCGCCGCCTCGGTGCGCAACGGCAACGGGCAGGCGGCGCCTTCTGTCGAGGCGTCACTGGAGCCAACGCAGCTCAACGGAAACAACGTCAACCTGGATACCGAAACCCTCTCCAACATCGACACCGTGCTGCGCTACCAGTTCGCCTCCCGGGCAGTTAACGGCGAGTTCACGGCCCTCCGCGCGGCGATGAGGACCAATTGAAATGACCTTCGACGCCATCGGCATTGCCGGAACCGCCCTGACCGTCCATCGCAAGTGGCTGGACGCCGTCTCGGACAACCTGGCCAACATGAACACGGCAACCAGCACCAACGGCCCGGCGTTCCGCGCGCGCTACATCGAGGCCGCCGAAGGCCAAAACGGCACCGGCGTCTACGTCAAGAGCACCCCTGCCGGGGACGCCACCGGCCGCCTGGTGTACCAGCCGGATCACCCCCTGGCCGACGCCCAGGGGTACGTCCGCTACCCGGACATCGACCTGTCCGAGCAAATGGGCGCCCTGATCATCGCCCAGCGCGGATACCAGGCCAACGCCCAGGTGGTGGACCGCGCCCGCGAAACCTATTTGGCTGCACTTGAGATTGGAAAGTCCTGATGGCATTCGATGCGCTGAGCGCAATCAGCAATATCGCCGGAGCCGGAGCCACCACCGGCCGGGGCGTGCAGGCAGTGCAGGGGACCGGCTACGTTGATGGCCCGGCCGCCGCCGGAAGCACCCCCTCCGGCGGTGCCTTCGCCTCGGCCCTGACCGGCGCCGTCGACAATCTTCAGCAGCTGCAGTCCACGTCCAAGTCCCTGGCCGTCTCAGCCGTCACCGGCAACCTCGACGACATCCACGCCGCCACCATCGCCGCCACCCGCGCGCAGGTGACGCTGGAATTGGTGGCCTCCGTGCGCAACAAGGGCGTTGACGCCTTCAACGAGATCATGAGGATGCAGGCCTGATGCCCCCGCAGATTGCCGCGTTCTTCCGCAGACTGGGCTCCGGGGTCAAAGGGTTCACGCCGGCGCAGCGGACCCTGGCGATCCTGGGCGTCGCTGTCCTGGTCCTGGGTACCGTGGCGCTGGGTGCATGGCTGGGCAAGCCAGCCTACTCGCCCCTTTTCTCCGGGCTGAAGGATACCGACGCGAACGGCATCGTGGAGCAGCTGCGCAAGGACAACGTGCCCTACGAGATCGCCAACGGCGGCTCCACCATCCTGGTGCCCGAGGAGAAGGTCTACGACGAGCGGCTCAAGGCTGCCGCCGCCGGGCTGCCGTCCGCCGCGGCCACCGGGTACTCGCTGCTGGACAAGCTGGGCGTCACGTCCTCCGAGTTCCAGCAGTCCGTCACGTACAAGCGCGCCCTGGAAGGCGAACTGGCCTCCACCATCCAGGCCATGGACGGGGTCAAGACGGCCGCCGTGCGGCTCGCGATCCCGGAAAAGTCGGTCTTCGTGGACAAAACCCCGGACCCCACCGCATCCGTGTTCGTGGAGACCCAGCCGGGCACCACGTTGTCCCCGGACAAGGTGCAGGCCGTGGTCCACCTGACCTCGGCGGCCATCGAGAACCTCAAACCAGCCAACGTGTCGGTGGTGGACTCGCAGGGCAACGTGCTCTCTGCCATCGGCGGAGCTGCCACCGGGTCCTCCTCCAAGCAGGCCGCCGAATACCAGCAACGCACCACCGACTCCGTCAAGGCCGTGCTGGACAGCGTCGTGGGCCCGGGGAACGCCACCGTGGCCGTGGCAGCGGACGTGACCGGGGAATCGGCACAACAGCGCAGCGAGACGTTCACTGCCGCCGACGGCGTCCCCGCCCTCAGCGAGACCACCAAGACCGAGAAATTCACCGGCACCGGCGGCGGGGGAGCGGCCGGCGTGCTGGGACCGGACAACATCGCCGTGCCGGGCAGCACCAACGGCAACGGCACGTTCGACTCCTCGGACACCACCAAGAACAACGCCGTCAACAAGGTCACCGAGGACCGGACCATCCCGCAGGGTGCCGTGAAGCGCCAAACCATTTCCGTGGCCATCAACCAGGCCGCGGCCGCCGGGGTCAACCTCACGTCCGTGCGGTCCCTGGTGACCGCCGCGGCCGGGGCTGATCCCGCCAGGGGCGACGTGGTCACCGTGGAGATGCTGCCGTTCAGCACGGCTGCCGCCGACAATGCCGCCGCTTCCCTCAACGCTGCCAAGGCCGACGCCGAGGCCGCCCGCCAGGCCGAGCTGATGAAGACGCTGGTCATTGCCGGCAGCATCCTGTTGGCCGCCCTCGCCCTGATCGTCGTGATGCTCATCGCCTGGCGCCGCCGCCAGCTGCGCGAGCCGGTGGACCTGGGCGTGGGCATCGAATACCCCGCCCTCCCCGGCGGCGCCGTCCAGGCCCTCGAAACCGCGCCGGCCACCTCCGCCATCCCGCTGCCCGCTCCGGTACCGCTGCCGCTCCCGGACGCCGAAGCCCTCGACGTCGAACGCCGGCGCGCGCAGATCGAGGCCATGGTGGCTGAGAGCCCGGCCCGCACCGCCGACTACCTGCGCGGCCTGATGGACGACAGGCAATCCGTATGACCGCCCAGCCCGGTACGGGCCTGGCCGCCCCGGTGAAGGCCGGCGCGCCGCTGTCCGGTCCACAGAAGGTGGCCGTGGTCCTGATGCAGATGAGCCCGGAAAACGCGGCAGCCGTCATGGCCCAGTTCTCCGAGGCGGAGGCCGAGGACATCGCCGCCGAGATCGTCCGGCTGCGCCGGGTCCCGCCGGCCGTCGCGGACCAGGTGATGGGCGAATTCCATGACATCGCGGTCAGCGGCCGCCGCACGGCCCGCGGCGGGCAGGAACTGGCCGTCGGGCTCCTGGAAGCGTCCTTCGGCGCGGACAAGGCTGCCGGCTTCATGGACCGGCTCGCGTCCACGATGGCTGGGAAATCCTTCGAGTTCCTGGAAATGATGGACGCCGGGCAGATCCTGGCGCTGATCGACGGCGAGCTGGCGCAAACCATCGCCCTGGTCCTGGCGCACCTGCGCCCGGCGAAGGCCTCGGCCGTGATGGCGGGCCTGGGCGAGGCGCAGCGCAGCGACGTCGCCCGGTGCATCGCGGTGATGGGTTCGCCCACGCCGGAGGCGGTGGGCATCGTGGCGGAGACGCTCAAGCAGCGCTCGGGAGCGGTGGTGTCGCAGGGCAAATCCACCGAGACGGTGGGCGGAATCCAGCCGTTGGTGGACATCATCAACCGTTCGGACGTGGCCACCGAACGGTCTGTGCTGGACGGCCTGGAAACCCTGGACCCGGCCCTTGCCACCGAGGTCCGGGCCCGGATGCTCACGTTCGTGGACATCGTGAAACTCGAGCGCCGGGACATCCAGCAGATCCTGCGCGGGGTGGCGCCCGAGGTGCTGGCCCTGGCCATGAAGGGTGCCCCGGCCGTGGTCCTGGATGCCGTCCGCAGCAACGTTTCGGGCCGCAACCAGGAGATCCTCGAGGCCGAGATGGCCAATGCCGGGCCGGTGCGGGCCTCGCAGGTGGAGGAAGCCCGGGCGGACATTGTCCGGTCCATCCGCGAGCTGGAAGCCAGCGGAGCCATTGTGGTGCGCCGCGGCGAGGAGGACGACCTTGTCTACTGACGCCGCCCCGGCAGCGGTGGTCTTCCCGCGCGTGCAGCAGTCCGCCCCGACCGAGTCCCGCGACCGCGGCTACGTGCAGGGCCACGCGGCGGGGTACGCGGCCGGCCTGCGCGCAGCCGCCGCGGATCAGGAACGCCAGGCCGATGCCATGCGTGCCGAGCATGACGCCGTGCTGGCCCACGCCCGCGAGTCCGCCGCCAGGGCAACCGCCCTCCTCCAGGCCGCGGCTGCCGCCTTCCAGCAGCGGTTCGCGCTGGTGCTGCAGGACAGCGAACAGGTGCTGGCCGCCGGTGCCCTGGAACTGGCGGAGGCAGTGCTCGGCTATGAAATGCACGACGGCGACCGCACCGCCCGCGCGGCGCTTCACCGGGCGCTGGGCGGCAGCACGTCCGCCGCACCGGCCGCCGTCCGCCTCCACCCGGCCGACATCGCGCTCCTGGACGGCGCCGGCGCCACCGCGGACGCCGCCGTCGACCTTGTTCCCGACTCTTCCCTGGCCCGCGGCGACGCCATCGCGGTCTACCCGGACGGCTGGCTGGACGCCCGGCTCCACACCGCAGTGGCCCGAGCCCGTGCGGCGCTGCTCGGCCCGGACAACGTGCCCGGAGGTGCGGCATGAGCATCTCCTGGCGCCCGTACGGCGCACGCTTCGCCGCAGCGGTGGGCGCAGCCGCCCCGGAACGGGTGGGCACCGTGACCGCGGTCCTGGGCCTCGGCCTGGAAATCACCGGGCTCGAGTGCGCGGTGGGGGACCTGGTCACCGTGGGTGACGGCCCCGGGCTGGACGCCGAGGTGGTGGCTTCCGTCAGCGGCGCCATCCGGTGCATGCCGCTGGGACGGCTGGCAGGGGTGGCCGCCGGCGATCCCGCCCGGTCCAAGGGCAGCCCGCTGCTGGTTCCCGCCGGCCCGGGCCTGAAGGGGCGCGTGCTGGACGGGCTGGGACGGCCCATCGACGGCAAGGGGCCGCTGACCGCCGGCCGGTACGTGCCCGCGGACAACGAATCGCCCTCCGCCATGCACCGGGCCCGAGTGTCCGCGCCCCTGCACACCGGGGTCCGGGTCCTGGACACCATGGCCACCCTGGGCAGGGGGCAGCGCATGGGGCTCTTTGCCGGGTCCGGGGTGGGCAAATCCTCACTGCTGTCCATGGTTGCCCGCGGCACCGACGCCGAAGTGTCCGTCATTGCCCTGGTGGGGGAGCGCGGCCGCGAAGTCCGCGAGTTCCTCGAAGACGACCTCGGACCGGAGGGACTGGCACGGTCCGTGGTGGTGGTGGCTACCTCGGACGAGCCCGCCCTGATGCGCCTCCGCTGCGCCGTGACCGCAACCCGGATCGCCGAATCCTTCCGGGAAGCCGGGCAGGACGTGGTGCTGATGATGGACTCGCTGACGCGGGTGGCCATGGCCCAGCGCGAGATCGGCCTGTCCGCCGGTGAACCGCCCGCCACCCGCGGCTACCCGCCGTCGACGTTTTCCATCCTGGCCCGGCTGCTGGAACGCGCCGGTACGGCCCGGGCTGGCTCAGTGACAGGTATCTACACCGTGCTGGTGGACGGCGATGACCACAACGAACCCATCGCGGACGCCGCCCGTTCCATCCTGGACGGCCACGTGGTCCTGGACCGGAAGCTGGCCGTGACCGGGCATTTTCCGTCCGTTGACGTGCTGGGTTCGGTCTCGCGCGTGGCGTCAAAGGTCAACCCGCCGGAGCGGACGGCGGTGGCGGGCTCGCTGCGGAAGGTGCTGGCCGCACGCCGGGCCGCCCAGGACTTGATCGACGTCGGCGCCTACCACCGCGGCACGAACCCGCTGGTGGATGCGGCGCTGGACAACGAGCCGGCCATCAATGCCTTCCTGCAGCAGCGCATGGACGATTCCACCCCGCCGGACATGGCCTGGCAGGCGCTCACCTCCCTGACCAACCGCCTGGGCACGCCCCTCGAAGGAGCCGCATGAACCGCCAGTTTCCCCTCGCCGGACTGCTGAGGCTGCGCCAGCTGCAGCAGGACCAGGCAGCCACCGGCATGGCGCGTGCCGCCTCCCGCTCCGAGGATGCCCACGGCCGGCGCGCTGCGGCGCGGAAGGAACTCGGCGATTCCGTCGATTCCGCGGTCAGTTCGTCCTCCCTGCTGGCCCTCGCGGCCGCCCGGGCATCCTCCCAGAGCATGCTGGCGGACCTCGACGCGCTGTCCGCCGCGGCGGAGGCGGACCTGGCCGAGGCCCGCGCAGACTACACGCAGGCCCGGCGGATGGCGGTGGGGCTGGAGAAGCTCGAGCTCCGCCACGATGCCGAGCTGGCCGCCGCAGAACTGCACGCAGAACAGGGCGTCCTTGACGAGATCGCCGCCACCTCGTGGCACCGCAAGGCCGGGGAGGCGACGTCATGAGCATGGCCGAAATCATTGGGCGGATCGGAACCATCGAGTCCATGATCAGCGAACTCTCGCGGCCCCTTTCTACGGCGGCTCCGGCGGCGGCCGCCTCCGGCACGTCAGCGGCGAATGCGGCGGCGTTCGAATCAGCGTTGGCCGCTGCCGGTACGGATGCGGGTGCCGGGGCGGGATTGCTTGCTTCATCGGGGCTGGCGGGGCTGGCGGGGCCGGGCGGCGTCACGGGACTTGGCGGCAGCACGGGCCTGTCCGGCATTGCCGGAACCGCTGGGCTTGCCGGAAACACTGGGCTCACCGGAATCTCCGGGCCCTCCGGGACGGCTGCGGCGTCCGCTCCGGCAGCGCCCGGAAAGGCCACCGGCACCGACGTGGTGGCCACCGCCAGGAAGTACATCGGCGTCCCTTACGTGTGGGGCGGCACCAACCCGGCCACCGGCATGGACTGCTCCGGGTTCGTGCAGCGGGTCTTCAAGGACCTGGGCGTGGAACTCCCGCGCGTGGTCAGCGACCAGATGAAGGTGGGCACGCCGGTGGCGTCCCTCGCCGAGGCCAAACCGGGAGACCTGCTGGTCAGCTTCGGCGGGAACCACATCTCCATCTACCTGGGCAACGGCAAGGCGATCGACGCGCCCGTCCCCGGCCAGACCATCCAGGTCCGGGATGCATGGGAACAGCAGTCGAACCTGACGGCCATCCGCCGCATCGTCCCTGCTGGGCAGGGCGCCTGATGCCGGCGGCGGTCCTTCTTCCCACCGCGCCGCCCGCGGCGGCGCGGGCCGGGGCCTCTGCAGGGGCGGCGCCTGACCGGGACGGCGGGGCCGGGTTCGGCGCGGTGCTCGGCGGCGTGCTGGCCGGCCCTTCCCCTCAACCGAACGTTCCTGTGCAAGGCAACGGCGGGGATGCCAAAGACACCACGGACGACGCCGGTACCGCGGTGGCCGGGCAGCCCGCCCCCGTGCAGGGTTCCGTTGCGGCGTTGCTGGCTGCTGCCGGGATGGTTCCGGCTCAGGCCCACGCAACCCCCGCGGCACCAGGCATGGCGGCAGCCACGGCACCAGGCACGGCGGCGCCAGGGACGGTAGGAGTCCCGGCACCAGATCCGGTCGCTGGCGCTGCAGCGTCCGGGTCCACGGCAGCGGCCCCTGTCGCGCCAGCGGCCTGGGACGGCAGGCAGCAGCCCGCTCCGCCGGCGGCCCCCGGCGCTGTGGCAGCCAGTGCTGTGGCTGCCGGTGCGGTGGTGGCAGGCGAAGTGGTGGCCGGCGCTGCGCCTGACGCCGGCGTGTTTCCTCCCGTGACTGCAGGCCCGGCGGCCGCGCGCGCTACAAGCCTTCACGCCCCGGCCCCCGGTATTGCAGGATCGGTGCCGGAGGCGGCTGCGACCACGGCTCCTGAGCCGGCTGCCGCCATGGGGGCAGGGGCTTCCGGCCCCGCCGCGCCGGCCCTGGCTGATGCCGCCGGCACCGGTAAACCCCTGGGTCGGCCCGGGGCAGGGGAGCCGCACGCCGAGTCCGGAACCGTTCAAGGCAACCCTGCGCCGGGCAACGGCGGACTGCCCCCGGTGGCTGTGCCCGCGCAGGTTCCCGCAGCACCCCAGCCCGCTCCCACCGCCCTTCCTGCCGCGGCAGCCGGTCCTGCACCCTTCAGCCACCCGGCAAGGCTGACACCGCAGCTGGCCGGCCCGTTGTTCTCCTTGGCCAGCGCCGCGCCCGGGGAACATGTGATGACCCTGAAGGTGTCCCCGGAGGGATTGGGTCCGCTGACCGTGCGGGCCCACATCGGCGCCACCGGGGTGCGCATTGAGCTGTTCGCCCCGGCGGACGCCGGACGCGACGCCTTGCGGACCATCCTGCCCGAGCTGCGCCGCGGCCTGGCCGAATCCGGCCTCGCCGCCAACCTCAACCTCTCGCAGCACGGCGCCCCGCCGGATCCGAACCCGGGGGGACCCGGCGGCCAGGCGCCCGGGCAGCACCGTGAACGGGCCGGCCAGCCCCGGCCGGGACAGCCCGCCGCGGCACCGTCCGATGCTGCCCGCCCTTCCCGGCTCCGCGCCGGCGTCGTCCTTTCCGGAAACCGCCCCGGTGTCCTGGACATCCTGGCCTAGCCCGCAACCCATGAAAGAGAGCCACCCATGACCGTCGAAGCCGTCGGCGCCACCACCGGAATCCAGGCAGGCGCCACCGCGCGCAAGCCCGTCCAGAGCATGGATTCGGACGTCTTCATGAAACTCCTGGTCACGCAGCTCAAGTACCAGGACCCGGGCGCACCCATGGACACCAACCAGATGATGGCCCAGTCCGTGCAGCTGTCCATGATGGAGAAAATGACCGAGCTCTCCGGCGGCGCAAAGGAAAGCTTCTCCCTGCAGATGCGCACCGCTGCGGCCCAGATCGTGGGGTCGGAGGTGGGCTACACCTTGGCTGACGGGACCACCGGCAGCGGCGTGGCCAGCGCCGTGTCCTTCGCCACCGGGGTGCCGCTGGTGACCGTGGGGGCCGCCAAAGTCCCGCTCGATTCCCTCACCGGGATCAGCGCCTCCGCCCCGAAGAAATAACTCCACGACACCGCCCTACCCACCCGCCCCACCCGACGAAAGGCCCACCCATGCTGCGTTCCCTGTACTCCGGCATCTCCGGACTCCGCGCCCACCAGACCATGCTGGACGTCACCGGCAACAACATCGCCAACGTGAACACCACCGGCTTCAAAGCCTCCGCCACCCAGTTCCAGGACACGCTCTCGCAGATGACGCAGCCGGCCGCCGCGGGACAGGACGGCGGCGCCGGTACCAACCCGGCCCAGATCGGCCTGGGCGTGCGGGTGGCGGGCATCAGCACCAACTTCGGGCAGGGCTCGGCGCAGACCACCGGCAAGGCGTCGGACCTGATGATTTCGGGCGACGGCTTCTTCGTCACCGGCAAGGGTGTGCAGACGTTCTACACCCGCGCGGGCGCCTTCGAACCGGACAACGCGGGCCGGCTGGTCAGCCCGGACGGCGGCATCTTGCAGGGCTGGACCGCGGTCAACGGGGTGGTCAACACCGGCGGAGCGCTGGGCGCCATCGTGGTTTCGCCCAACACCACCTCGCCCGCCGTCGCCACCACCACGGCGGCCCTGGACGGGAACCTGCCGGCGGACGCCGCGGTGGGCACCGTGCTGGAACGCCAGGTTAAGGTGTTCAACGCCGACGGCGCCGCCCGGACACTGGATCTGACCTTCAGCAAGACGGCGGCCGGCTGGGACGTGGCCGGCAAGGACGCCAACGGCGCCACCGGCGCCTCTGCCATGACGTTCCAGAACGGTGCGCTGGCCTCCGGCGGCACCCTGGCCGTTGGCGGCATCACCGTGAACCTGGGCACCGTCACCGGGTACGCGGGGATGAGCACGCTCACCGTCGCCGGGCAGAACGGGGCCGAGGCCGGAACCCTGCAGTCCTACACCCTGGCCCCGGACGGGTCCGTGGTGGGGTCCTTCAGCAACGGCAGCCGCTCCGTCCTGGCACGAGTTGCGCTGGCCAAGTTCGCCAACCCGGGCGGCCTGGAGAAGGCCGGCGGGTCATCCTTCGTGGCGACCGGAAATTCAGGTGCTGTGCAGGTGGGGACGCCGGGCGCCGCCGGGATGGGCACCCTGGCCACCGGGTCCCTGGAAATGTCCAACGTGGACCTGTCCCAGGAGTTCACCAACCTGATCGTGGCGCAGCGCGGGTTCCAGGCCAACGCTCGCATCATCACCACCTCGGATGAGGTCCTCCAGGAACTGTCCAACCTGAAGCGATGACGCTCCGGATCCGACGCCGGGCCGCGGCGCCCGCGGCGCAGCCATGCTTGGGCCCAGCGGCGACGCTTCGGCGCGGTGCTTAGTTGTGCTTCAGGCGGCCCAGCCGCGGGCAACGGCGTCCAGGGCGGCGGCGTAGACGGCGGCCCAGTCGGCATCCGGTGGGCCGACTTGTGCCAGTTCCAGGCTGACCAGGCCATGGACCTGGCCCCAGATGGCGGCGGCGACCAGTTCCACGGGCGCTTCCAGAAGGGTCCCCGCGGACTGTGCAGAAGCGACGGCGTCCATCAGCGGCTGCATGGCATTGAGGGCAACGTCCGGGTCTGGCCGGCACTCGACGTAGGCGGCCAGCACGCCGCCAAACATCAGCCGGTAGAGTGCCTGGTGCTCCAGGGCCCAGGCCCGGTACGCCGTGCCAAGCCCCTGCAGGCCGCCGGCGGCTGCGGCCGCCTGCGACTCGCCGAACGAGCGGAAACCGTCCTCCACGACTGCGGTGAGCAGCTCTGATTTCCCGCCAAACAGAGAGTAAACGGCGGTGGTGGAGGTCCCCGCGGCCGCGGCCACGTCCCGCACCGTCACCCGCGCCGGACCAGTGCGGTCCACCAGTTCAGCCGTGACGGCCAACAGGTCCTGCCTCAGGGAATCGTTATGAACAACAGGTCTTGCCATGGACCCCATTGTTTCATAACCTTGTTTTGTAACAGCGTTACACAACACCGTGCCGAAGGGGTTCCCATGTCGCAGAAGGTATTTCCGGGCCGCTATACAGCCGATCCGGGCCGGGAGTCCGTCACGGTTTTCCTGATCGGGATGCGGGCCAACCGGTGGTGGAAGGTGGGGACCGTGGGGAGGGTCGGTGCCGCCATGGGGCGGATGCTTCAGCATTTGGGAGATGACCCGGCGGCGGGGATGCTCGGTTACCAGCAATGGGTGGGGCGCACCACCATGATGCTCAGCTACTGGGAAAGTCCGGAGCACCTGCGGAAGTTTGCGGCGGACAGGGATGCGCCCCATCTGGAACCCTGGCGCCGTTTCATGAAGGAGCTCGCCGGAACCGGGGACGTCGGCGTCTGGCATGAGACCTATCAGGTGCCCGCTGCCGGCATCGAGGTCATCTACAGCGGGATGCCGCTCTTCGGGCTCGCCAAGGCCACGAACCATGTCCCGGTCGGAGCAGGCACCAACACCGCCAAGCAGCGGATGGGGCGGGCTGCCCGCCCCGCCGGCGGTTCCTGACCGCAGGGGTTTGACGACGCCGAACCGGGCTGGGGCCAGGCGTCCCCCGCCGCGGGGCAATTGACGCGCGTTTCTTCCCGAGGTCCGGCTGCGCAGTAGAATCCGGATCTGACAGGAGAACAGATGACTGACGCAGCGAAACCATCCAGCCCTGCGCCGTACGTCCCGCGGCAGATCAGCGGGCCGGTGCTGATGGGCGTCGTGCCCGGCCAGCCGCTTGCCGTCGCGCACCGTGCCGCGGAGCTGGCGTTCAGCCTCGGAGTGAAGCTGGTCTGTGCCTACGTGGACGTCACCACCTACCTTGCCGGGGAGCCGGACGGCAGGGCGGAGGCCCGGCCGATCGACCCCGACGGGGTGGATGACGATATCGAAGGAATCGGTGCCACCATTGCCGCGGACCTCCGCGCAGCCTTGGACGGCTCCGGGATCGACTGGTCCTTCGTGACCCTTGCCGGTGACCCGGCCCGGGCGCTGGGACGCCTGGCGGAATCCGCCGATGCGTCCGTCATCGTGGTGGGCACCCGCGAGCGCGGACTCGGGGCCCGGCTTGAGGAAATGCTGGTGGGATCCGTGGCGGTGCACCTCACCCACCGCCAGCACCGGCCCGTGCTGGTGGTCCCGCTGTCGCCGCACAAGCACCAGCCCAAGGCGGGCCGATGATGGAACCGCCTGTCCCCGGCGCCCAGGCGCAGGCGGGCAACGCGGACAAGCGGGGGCACGACGACGGGACCGGGCGTCCGGAGGCCGGCGGCCGGGAGGCTGCGGCGGACCAGGGGACGCTTGGTACGGCGCGCCCGCACCGGCCGGTGCACCTGCATCCCGGGTTCCTGCTGGTCGTCATTGCGGGCGGCATCCTGGGGGCGCTGGCCCGTTTTGGACTGGCGGGCATCCTGCCTGCACCGGGTGGCTGGCCGGTTCCCACCCTGGCCATCAACCTTTCCGGCGCCTTCCTGCTCGGCCTCCTGCTGGAGGCCCTGGTGCGGCGGGGCCCTGACTCGGGTCGGCTTCGGCTGATCCGGCTGTTCGTCGGCACCGGGTTCCTGGGCGCGTTCACCACGTACAGTACCCTGGCGCTGGAAACGAACACCCTGTTCGGAGCCGGCCGCGTCGCGGACGCGCTGCTCTACGTGGCGGTCAGCGTGGTGGCGGGCGCGGCTGCCACCGTGGCGGGAATTTGGCTGGCGGCGGGCCCCCACGCACGGGCAACCGGCAGCCGGAAGGCTCTGAAGAAGGAGAACCGGTGAACGTCGCCACCATTATCCTGGTCGGCGTCGCCGGCGGGCTCGGGGCAGCCACCCGGTTCGTGGTGGACGGCTTGGTACGGTCCAGGGCCCGCACCGCCCTGCCGGTGGGAACCATCGTCATCAACGTCACGGGCTCGTTCCTGCTTGGCTTGCTCGCCGGCGCCGTGATCGTCCATGCCGCCCCTGTCGAGCTGCAGGCTATTGCCGGCACCGGCTTCCTGGGCGGGTACACCACGTTCAGCACAGCAAGCTTCGAAACCGTCCGGCTCATCCAGTCCCGCCGTACCGGGCTGGCCCTCCTCAACGGCATCGGCACCGCGGTGGCCGCGGTGGCCGCTGCTGCCGCCGGGCTTGCGCTCGGCAGCCTGTTCTAGCCGGGCAGGCCGGCGCGTCCCCAGGCGGCACCTGTTGCCGCGGTTTAATTCCCGTGCGCGCCGTACTCTTCGATCACCACGCCCGACTTGAACGAACGGGTCCCCGTCAGGGCGAACGACTGTGCAGCGAAGGGCTTGTTGCCGAACAGCGGAATGCCCGACCCGAACACCACGGGGTTTCGCTTCAGCACGAGCCGGTCAATCTCCGGCAGGAGCGAGCCGGCCAGCGCGCCGCCCCCGCACAGCCAGATGTCCAGGCCCTCTTCCCGTTTCAGTGCTCCGACGGCGGCCAATGGGTCGGCGGTCACGGTAATGGCGGGGTCCAGCGTGCGCGGGCTCCGGCTGGCCACAATTTGCCGAAGATGCGGATACGGGCTGCTGATTCCGGCGTCGAGTGCCGGGGCCAGGGTGTTCCACCCCATGATCACCGTATCGAACCGTGTTCCGGGTGGCTCCGTGCCGAGTGCACTGTGTACGTGTGCGGGCAGGGCGTCGGCGTAATCGCCGAACACGAATGACATGTGGTCGCCGTCGGCAAGGAAGGCATCGAATCCGCCGGTTGGGTCGGCAATGTATCCGTCGATGCTCACGGCAACGTAGTAAACGAGTTCTCGCATGGTTTCTCCAATCACGACACCTGTCGTAGTTAAAGTACAACAGGCGTCGTGGTTTGGCTAGCATGATCCGTATGGCCCGAAACGATGAACGACGTTCCACCCTTGCCGACGCCGGCATCCGCGTCCTCGCCGAGGAAGGCGCCCGCGGCCTCACGCATCGGGCCGTCGACGCCGCGGCCGGTGCGCCCCGGGGGACTGCCTCCAACTACTTCCCCACCCGGGACGACCTCATCGCCGCGTTGGTTGACCGGATCGGAGAGCGGCTGACTCCTGATCCGGCCGCCAACCCGGGGCAGGGCCGGGAACCGGACAGGGCACTGTTCGCCGCGTACCTGCGTGACGTTGTGCGGCGGCTCGGTGCCGACCCCCACGTGTCCCTCGCGCTTTTCGAGCTGCGGCTGGAAGCTGCCCGGCGTCCGGCTGTTGCCGACTCGCTGGGCAAGTGGCGGCAACGCGCCTTCGAAGACGACGTGAAATTCAATGACCGGGCCGGACTGCCCGGAGGCCGAACAGAGCTGGCCCTGTTCCACTACGCCATCGACGGGCTCATGCTGGACCACCTCACCGTCCCGCTGACCACGGGACTCTCCCTCGACGCCGTCGTGGACGAACTGGTGGACCGGATCCTCAAATAAACCGTCGCCCCGCGTTGTGCCAGGTCAAACGCCTGGCCAAGCGTTGATCGGGCGGCCGGGCGGTGTTACCGTGGGGCCCGATTGGGGGATGCATGGTGTTGTTGCTCGGGTGGGTCATGTTGGAGCACTTTGTCTGCGCCGACGTCGCAATCCGCACAACGCTCAGCGCGGGAATGCCCCCGGTGACCGCCCTCCTCCTCGTGGCCCTGGTCGTTGCCCTGACAGTCCTCATGGCCTGCGCCTCGCATGCGCTGCTCCGCACCCTCCTGGCCGGACGCGGCCACGCCGCGGCACAGGGACTGGACGTCAGGCGCGGTTCGGTCCAAGTGTCCTTGGCTTGCTCCGTGCCCGTCGGCGGGGCGGGTCCCCGCGCTCCGGGCGCGCGCCGCCGTCGCCCCGGGAGCCTCCCCGCAGCACTCTAGGACCCACCGCCGGGTTCAGTCCGCCTATGGCAGGACCGCGGCCGCGTGCGGCGTGCGCCGTTCCTCCGGGCGACATCAGGACACTTCCCTGACAGCCGCCACAAGGAGCCCATCGCCATGTCCCGCAATACGTTGTTCTCTGCCCTCCGCAACCAGCCCCCGAGATACCGGGCAGCAACCCCCCGCCGCCTCGGGCTGCTGTGGCTGCTGGGCCGCCGGGCCTGCCGCCGTGCGGCCCTGCGAGCCACGCTGTTCGGCGGGTGGGTGTGGTTCGCCGCCGGCTCGCTGATCGGATTCGAAGCATTCGAGATCCTCTTCGGCACGTTTGCCCTGGCGCCCGAGCTGCTCCCGCTCGTCATCCTCGGCCTCGCGCTCACCTGGGGTGTCCGCCGCCAGCTGCGCCGGGCTTCCGTGCGTGTCCGCCGCCAGCTGCGCCGGGCTTCCGTGCGTGTCCGCGCGTATCGGCGCCGGGATCACCCTTGACCTAACGGCCCGGTCCGGGCGGCCGACAGTAGGGAGGGAACGCCCACCCAACAGAGCAGAAACGGCCCATGATCGTTGTCACCCGCCTCAACGGCACCCGCTTTGCCGTGAATCCGGATGTGATCGAGCGGATCCACGAGAGCCCGGACACGCACCTGGTCACGCTCGACGGCGCCACGTACGTTGTGCGCGAAAGCCTGGCTGAGGTTGTGGAGCTGATTGCGAACTACCGGGCCTATGTTCTCCGCCGGGCACGTGACCTGCCCGCAGCCCCCGGGCATTCGCTCAGCCTTGTCCGGACGCCCGAGGAGTAACCCATGGATCCCGCAACAATCATCGGGCTGCTGCTGGCCTTCGGCTCCGTCTTTGCCATGGTCACCCTGGAAGGCGCCAGCGTGGAGGCTCTCCTGCTGCCGGCGCCGATGGTCCTGGTGTTCGGTGCCACCCTGGCGGTGGGCCTGGCTGGCAACACCCTCCGGGACACCCTCCAGGCGTTCAAGGACCTGCCCCGGGCATTCGTGGCCAAGCCGGCCAAACCGCAGGACAGCATCGACCAGCTGGTGGGGTTCGCGGAGACTGCCCGCGGCGACGGCCTCCTGGCCCTGGAGGATGAGGCCGGCAAGGCCAAGGACCCGTTCCTGGCCCGTGCCCTGCAAAACATCGCCGACGGCACGGACGCCGAAGAGCTGCGGATGCTCATGGAAGACGAGATCGACACCAAGCAGCGCCGCGACCGGATCTCCAGCAAGTTTTTCGCCAGCCTGGGCGGGTACGCACCCACCATCGGCATCATCGGCACGGTGGTGTCGCTGACCCACGTCCTGGAAAACCTCTCCACCCCGGACCACCTGGGCCCCATGATCGCCACCGCGTTCGTGGCCACCCTGTGGGGCCTGGTGTCCGCGAACTTCCTGTGGCTGCCGTTCAGTTCCCGGCTCAAGCGCCTCTCTGACCTGGAAATCGAGCGGATGACCCTGCTGATGGAAGGCATGCTCGCGGTGCAGAACGGCACCCAGCCGCTGCTGCTCGCCGAACGGCTCAACGCCATGGTTCCGGCCGGGCAGGCCAAAGGCAAGGGCAAAACCAAGGGCGCCCCGGCCGCCGGCGAGCTCTCGGACCTGGGCCGGGCCGCTTGAGCAGGCGCCGCCGCCGGAGCCACGAGCCGGAGGAAGAACACGTGGACGAACGGTGGATGGCGTCCTACATGGACATGGTCACCGTGCTCATGTGCATGTTCATCGTCCTGTTCGCCATGTCCACCGTGGACCAGGCCAAGTTCGACAAGCTCCGCAACTCCCTGGCCACCGGATTCGGGGCGGTGGCCACGCAGACGGTGGACACCGCCAGCGGAACCGTGGTGCCGCCCGAGCAGATCAACAAGGATGCCGAAGCCTTCTCCTCCCTGGAACTGGCCATCAAAGAGGTGGACCGGCTCACCGCCCTGCAGCAGAAAATGCAGTCGGACCTCAAGGCCGGCCAGTTGGACGCCAATGTCCAGTTCCAGGTCACCGAGCGTGGCCTGACCGTGAAACTGGTGGGCTCGCAGGCCTTTTTCCTGCCGGACCGGCCCGAGCTCACTCCGCGCGCCAGCCAGGTCCTGGACACCATCAGCCCCACCCTGGCCCCGGCCGGCCTGGAGATCATGGTGGAAGGCCACGCCGCCAACGGCATCACCTCGTTCCCGTCCACCTGGGAGCTGTCCTCCGCACGGTCCGTCAACGTGTTGCGCTACCTGGTGGACCGCGGGGGAGTGCCGCCGGGCAGGATCGGGGCGGTGGCGTTCGGGTCCGCCCGCCAGGTCAACGACGATTCCACCGAGGAACTCATGGAACTGAACCGCCGGGTGGACGTGGTGGTCCTCTCGGACAAGGCGGAGGCCATCCGGGCGCTCATTCCGGAAGCCATCAAAGTGGAGGCCGCGAAACCGGCCCCGTAAGGGACAAGAACACCGGTCCAACCTGCTTACGCGCCGGGAACCGCTGCCGATAGTCCCACCCGTGAGTGAACTGGAGGACCGGCAGGCGCCACGGCAACGGACCGTGGACGTCTACGATTTCCGCAGGCCCACCACCTTGCCCCGGCAGCACAGCCGCGTCCTGGAAGTGGCGTTTGAAACATTCGCCAGGCAGTGGGGCACCCAGCTCACAGCGAAGGTCCGGGTGAAGTCTTCCGCCACCCTGGACCAGCTGAGCATGCAGAGCTACGACGAATACGCCGCCTCCCTGCCGGCCGTCACCGCCATGGTCCTGTGCCGGATCGAAGGCAGCGAATCCCGGCTGGTCCTGCAGTTCCCGGCCACCGCCGCCCTGTCCTGGATCAGCCGGATGCTGGGCGGCGCCACGGACCCGGTGGTCCCGGAACGCAAGTTCACCCAGATCGAGCATGCCCTGGTGCGGCGCATGGTGGAGGACGGGCTGGAGGACCTGCGCTATTCACTGGGCTCCCTGCTGGCCGCGCCGCTGGCCATGGACGTGGTCCAGTACAACTCCCAGTTCGCCCAGGCGGCGGCGCCCGGCGAGCTGATGATCGTGGCCGCGTTCAGCGTCAAGGTGGGCGAGAACCACAGCGCCGCCACGCTGGCCATCCCGGCGGACGTGCTGCTCCCGGGCCTGGGTGCGGTCAACCCGATGGTTCCCACGGCCGACGCCGGCGCCCTGGTCCGTGCCCAGGTGGCGCAGGTGCCGGTGGACGTGGCCGTGCAGCTGGCGTCCGCGCCGGTGACGCCCGGGCAGATCCTTGGCCTGGCCGTGGGCGACATCCTGCCCCTGCCGCACCGCGAGAACAGCCCGTTCGACGTCACCATCAACGGCACCCGGCTGGGCACCGCGGCCCCGGCCCGGAACGGTTCCCGTGCCGCCGCCGTCATTGTCACCACCGAGGAGAACCAGCGATGACCATCACTTTGAACCTGCACGAATCCTCGGCGCAGCAACTGGCCCTGCACCTGCCGCATCCGGCGGTGCTGTCCGTTTCCGGCATCGTCCCGCCGCTGGCGGCCGCCGCGTACGCGCCGCAGGGCATCGCGGCCACGTTCGTGGGCGCCGTGACGGCGGACCTGGCCCTGGTCCTGGCGGACCGTTCGTTCCTGGCTGCGGCCGGCGGTGCCGGAGCGGCTGCCGGCGGCGGGGCACCGGGCCTGGTGTCCGCCGTCGACATCCTGCGCCCTGCCATGGAGGCGGCTGCCGCGGTGTTCGACGCCGGCGTGCTGGGGGAGTTAAGGGAAGAGGACGCCGCCGGGCTGCTCTCGGACCCGGAAACCGCGGTGTTCGAACTGACGGACGGCACCAGCCCGGCCGGCTGGTTCGCGGTGCGGGTGCGCGAGCACGGCACCGTCCATGACGCCGGCCGCGGCTCCCGCCGGGATTCCGGCGTTCCGGCCCGGCTCAGCCTGATCAGCAACGTGGAAATGTCCCTGACCGTGGAGATCGGCCGCACCAGGATGTCCGTCCGGGACGCCTTGGCACTGGAACCGGGCAAGGTCATTGAACTGGATCGCTCCGCCGGTGCCCCCGCCGACGTCCTGCTCAACGGCCGCCTGATCGCCCACGGGGAAGTGGTGGTGGTGGACCAGGACTACGCCGTCCGCATCACCCGCATCCTGGATACCGCCGAGGGACTGGGGTAGATGGATTCAGTCATCCTGGGGCTGCGCGTGCTCGTGGCCCTTGGTGCGGTGCTGGGCCTGATGTGGTACCTGCAGCGCCGCCTGGGCAAGGCGAAAGGCCACGGCCGCCGCCGCGCCAACCGCACCCTGAGCGTGGTCAGCCGCCAGGGCGTGGGCCAGAAGGCCTCCGTGGTGGTGATCGACGCCGGGGACAAGCGCTTCCTGCTCGGCGTCACCGAACACAGCATCAACGTCCTGCATGCCGGGGAGATCCCGGTGGAAGCAGTGGACATCACGACGCCGGAGCAGCGGGCCGCGCTCCCGGCACCCGGGCGGGTGGCGGCGGCGCCGTCGGAGAGTTTCGCGGCCGTGTTCCAGGAGGCGGCGGGCATGCCCCGCCGGGCCGAGCTGCACCGCCGCGTGGGCCCGGCGGCCCTGCCCGGATCCAGGCTGTCCGGTCCCGGTGTGCCGGCGTCGAAGCTGCACGGCTCCCTCCTGGCCGGTTCCACCTGGCGGCAGGCCGCCGAAGCGCTCCGCGGACGCCGGAGTTGACCGGAACCGCGGCCGCCCGCCCGCGGCCCCGCCAGGCCGCCACGGCAACCCGGCTACTGGCGGCCGCCGTCGCGGCGGTGCTGCTCGCCGTCGTCGTCCTCTGGCTGGGCGCCGCCCTGGCCGGAACCCCCGCGCACGCCGCCCCCGTCCCGGTGCCCACGCCCACCCGGCCCGCGGCCCCCGCCGAACCGGGCAACGGCAACGTGAGCATCAACATCAACGGCCTGGACGGCCAGCCCTCCACCGCCGTGGTCACCCTGATCGGCATCACCCTGCTGTCCGTGGCGCCGGCGCTGCTGCTGATGATGACGTCCTTCACCAAGATCTTCGTGGTGCTGGCCATGACCCGGAACGCCCTGTCGCTGCCGTCCATCCCGCCCAACCAGGTGCTTGCCGGGCTGGCCCTGTTCCTGTCCCTGTTCATCATGTGGCCGGTGATCCAGGACATCAACACCGCCGCGGTGCAGCCGTACCTGAACGGCAGCATCGACTTCGGCGGGGCCGTGTCCGCCGGCGCCGCGCCGCTGCAGCGGTTCATGCTGGGCCACACCCGGCAGGAGGACATCGCCCTCATGACGCGGGCAGCCAAGATGGCCAACCCGGCCAACTCGGAATCGGTGCCGCTGCAGACCCTCATCCCGGCGTTCATGATCTCCGAGCTGCGGGCGGCGTTCATCATCGGGTTCGTCATCTTCATCCCGTTCCTGGTGATCGACCTGGTGGTCTCCGCCGCCCTGATGTCCATGGGCATGATGATGCTGCCGCCGGTGATGATCTCGCTGCCGTTCAAGATCCTGCTGTTCATCCTGGTGGACGGCTGGGGACTGGTCATCACCTCCCTGATCCAGAGCTACGGCTGATGGATACCAACGCCGTCCTGGACATCTGCCTCCAGGCCATGATCGTGGCGGCCAAGCTTTCCGCACCCGTGCTGGTCACCGCGCTGGTGGTGGGCCTGGCCATCTCGCTATTGCAGTCCATCACCCAGCTGCAGGAAGCCACCTTGTCCTTCGTGCCCAAGGCCGTGGCCGTGGCCATCGCCCTGGTGGTGTGCGCGCACTGGATGATCACCGAGATGGTCTCGTTCACCAACGAGCTTTTCGCCCGGCTGCCCGGGTTGATCGGGGGAGCGTGAACATCCCCATCGACCAGGGCTGGCTGGAAGTGATGCTGCTGGCCTCCGTCCGGATGGTCGCGTTCCTGGTGGTGGCGCCGCCGTTCGCGCACCAGGCCATCCCGGCGCAGGTCAAGGCCATGCTGGGCATCGGGCTGGGCCTTGCCGTGTCCGGGCGCCTGGCGGCCGGGTACGTGCCCCTGGACACGGCGGGGTTCCTCACCGCGATCGTCCTGGAGCTGGCCACCGGCCTGGCCCTGGGGTTCCTGGTATACCTGGTGTTCGCCGCCGTCCAGTCCGCGGGCAGCCTGATCGACCTCTCCAGCGGGTTCCAGATGGCCCAGGCGTTCGATCCCCAGATGATGGTCAACGGCGCCCAGTTCACCCGGCTCCTGCAGATGGCGGCGCTGGCCATGCTGTTCGCCTCGGACGGCTACCAGCTGGTGATCGGCGGCCTCACCGGCAGCTTCACGGCGTTCCCCCTGGCCGGCGGAATCGACCTCGCCCGGCCCGCCCAGGCAATGGTCCAGGCCGTCACCGGGATGTTCCTGTGCGCGGTGCAGATCGCCGGGCCGCTGATGGTGGTCCTGCTGCTGGCCGACGTCGGCCTGGGCCTGCTGACCCGCGTGGCGCCGGCCCTGAACGCGTTCGCGCTCGGTTTCCCGCTGAAGATCCTGCTCACCCTGGCCCTGGCGGGTTTCCTGTTCTTGGGGCTGCCGCGGATCGTGGCCGTCCT
The DNA here is from genome assembly GCF_003116525.1 of Pseudarthrobacter sp. AG30. Classification (NCBI taxonomy): domain Bacteria; kingdom Bacillati; phylum Actinomycetota; class Actinomycetes; order Micrococcales; family Micrococcaceae; genus Pseudarthrobacter; species Pseudarthrobacter sp. AG30. The sequence goes on from NZ_QEHL01000009.1 coordinate 265,340, forward strand.
GGCGGGGCAGGCCGTCAACTCGCTGATGGGGGTGGGCTGAATGGCGGACTCGCAGGAGCGCACGGAGCAGGCCACGGACAAGCGGATGCGCGAGGTCCGGTCCAAGGGCCAGCTCAGCCGCTCGCAGGACCTCACCGCCTGGCTGGGTGTCGGTGCCGGCGCCGTGATGCTGCCGGCCACCATCGACCGGGCCGCCAACGCCGCCGTGGACCACGTGTTCAGCATCCGTTCCGTGATGGAAAGCCCGGACCCCGGCAAGGCCCTGCACGCCCTGGAACTGGGGCTGGGCTCGCTGGCCGGCATCCTGGGGCCCCTGCTGCTGGTGGTGTTCCTGGTGGTGCTGGCCGGATCCGCCGTGCAGGGCGGGGTGCATTTCAAGAAGTTCCGCCCCGAGTTCGGCCATTTCAACCTGCTCAGCGGGCTCAAGCGGCTCTTCGGGATGCAGGCCGTGTGGGGTGGGCTGAAGGCGCTCCTGAAGGCGGCCGTCGTCGGCATCGTCCTCTATTTCGTGGTCCAGCGCCTCATCCCGGTGCTGCTCACCGCCGGCGGGCTGCCGGTGTCCGGGGTGATCGCCGCGGCCACGGACGGCATCGGCTCCCTGGTGCAGTTCGCCGTGGCGGCGGGCCTGGTGCTGGCGGCCGCTGACGTGCTGGTGGTGATGCGCCGCAACCGCAAGAAGACGCGGATGTCCAAGAAGGAAGTCACGGACGAGAACAAGAACACCGAGGGCGACCCCCTGATCCGCTCGCACCGGCGTTCCCGGCAGCTGGCCATGAGCCGGAACCGCATGATCGCCGCCATCGCCGACGCCGACGTGGTGCTGGTCAACCCCACGCACGTGGCCGTGGCGTTGAAGTACGACGCCGGCACGTCGGCTCCGCGGGTGGTGGCCAAGGGGGCGGGGGTCATCGCCGCCCGGATCAGGGCCGAGGCGGAGGCCAAGGAGGTGCCCATGGTGCAGGACATCCCGCTGGCCCGGGCGCTGCATTCGGCGTGCGGACTCGGCCAGGAGATCCCGGTGGAGCTGTACCGGGCGGTGGCCGGGGTGCTGGCGTTCGTGATGTCCCTCAAAGCCCGCGGCGCCGCCCGCGGGATGCACCGGATGGCGGAAGTTCCATGACCGCCGCGCTGCTTGAACCTGACCACCGTGAAAGGACCTCCGCATGAAGAAGCCGCTTGGCCCGTTGGCCGTTCCGGTGGGGATCGTGGGCATCGTGCTGCTGCTCGTGGTCCCCGTTCCGGCGCCGCTGCTGGACGTCCTGATTGTCTGCAACATCCTGCTGGCGCTGCTGGTGCTGCTGACCAGCATGTTCGTCAAGAAGCCGCTGGACTTCTCGGTGTTCCCCTCGCTGCTGCTGGTGGCCACCCTGTTCCGGCTGGGCATCAACGTGGCCTCCACCCGGCTGGTGCTGGGACAGGGGTACGCGGGGCAGGTGATCGAGGCGTTCGGCCATGTCACGGTGGGCGGGTCCATGATCATTGGCGCGGTGGTGTTCCTGATCCTGGTGGTCATCCAGTTCGTGGTGGTCACCAAGGGCGCCGAGCGCGTGGCGGAGGTGGGTGCCAGGTTCACCCTGGACGCCATGCCCGGCAAGCAGATGGCCATCGACGCGGACCTGAACGCCGGCCTCATCACGGACGCGCAGGCCCGCAGCCGGCGCGCGGAGGTCTCGGCAGAGGCGGACTTCTACGGCGCCATGGATGGTGCGTCCAAGTTCGTCAAGGGCGATGCGATCGCGGGCATCATCATTATCATCATCAACTTCATCGGCGGCATTGCCATCGGGGTGCTGCAGCGCGGCATGGACGTGGGGGATGCGCTGGGCACCTTCGGGCTGCTGACCATGGGCGATGGCCTGGTCACGCAGATCCCCGCGCTGCTCATGGCCGTGTCCACCGGCATGATCGTCACCCGGTCCAACGCCGAGGAGGACATGGGCCGCACCGCGTCCTCCCAGCTGATGCAGTCGCCCACGGCCATGATGATCGCCGGGCTGGCCGCGGCCGCCATGGCTTTCATCCCGGGCATGCCCATCTTGCCGTTCCTGCTGGTGGCCGCGCTGCTGCTGTTCGGTTCGCGGCGGCTGGCCGCGGACCAGAAGGCCCGGGCTGACGTGGCGGCGGCGGAGGAAGCCTTGCTGCTGCCGGAGGAGGACCCGAACGAGCGGCTGCTGGAGGACATGCGGGTCCACCCGGTGGAGATCCTGCTGGCCCCGGACCTGGTGGACATCGTCTCCGGCGCCTCGGATGACCTGCTGGCCCGGGTGCGTTCCCTGCGGCACAAGATCGCTATGGACCTGGGGCTGGTCATCCCGCCGGTCCGCACCCGGGACAGCGTGGAGCTGCCGCCGGCCACCTACGTGATCCGGATCGCCGGGGTGGAGGCCGGTCGCGGCACCGCACCGGCCGGGCGGATGCTGGCCCTGGGCGACTTCCTGGACGCCCTGCCCGGGGCATCCACCGTGGAACCCGTGTTCGGGCTGGCCGGCAAGTGGATCCCGTCCGAGATGCGGCACAGCGCGGAAATGACCGGCGCCACCGTGATCGACCGCGTCTCTGTGCTGGTCACGCACCTGTCCTCGATCGTCACGGCCAACGCGGCGCGGCTGCTCTCGCGGGAGGACGTCCGGGTGCTCACCGAAGGTGTCCGGAAGCTGAGCCCGGCGGCCGTGGAGGAACTCACCCCGGGGCTGCTGTCCCTGGCCGAGATCCAGCGGGTGCTGCAGGGCCTGCTGGAGGAGCAGGTCCCCATCAACGACCTCCCGCGCATCTACGAGGCCCTGGCGCTGCGGGCGAAGGCGTCCACTGATCCCGAGGCGCTGATCGAGGCGGCCCGGCAGTCCCTGGGCCCGGCGCTGGCCGCGAAGTTCCTGGACGGTGGAGTGCTGCACGTGATCATGATCGATCCGCTGCTGGAGCAGTCCATGCTGGAGGACCTCCGCCCGGGGGAGGGCGGCACGCAGATCGTCATGAACCAGGCCCGGCTCGACGCCGTGCTCGGCTCGGTCAAGCAGTCCATGGAATCCGCCGCGGCGGCCGGTCGCCAGCCGGTGCTGGTGTGCGCGCCGGCGCTGCGGCCCGCGGTGCGGCGGCTGGTGGCAGGGCCCGACGGCGGCGTGCAGGTCCTGTCCTACCGCGAGGTGACAGCCGCGAACGTGGGCATCGAGACGATGGGGGTGGTGCGGCATGCCGAAGCAATTCAGGCTTAAGGGGTCCTCGCTGGAGGCCATCCGGGACAAGGCCGTGGCCCAGTACGGCGCCGGCGCCCGGATTGTCGCGGCCGAGAAAGTGACCAATCCCGGGTTCGGCGGGTTGTTCGCCAAGGACCGGTTCGAGGCCACGGTGGAGGTGCCGGACGGTGCTGCCTCCGCTGGCGTTGGCGCGTCTGTGCAGGCGCCTTTGGCAACCGCGACGCCGGCACCGGGCACGGCTGCCAACGCCCACGCCGGACTCCGGCGCCCCGCTATTGCCGCCCTGCTGGAGCAGGCGGACCAGAGCGAGCTGCGGCTCCACGGCCGGGGTGGCGGGCATGGCGCTGCTTCAGGTTCTGGGCACGTCCCGTCCGCTGCCGCGCAGGCCGTGGAGCCCGTGGAGCCCGTGCCGGTTTCGACGGCGCGGGCCGACTTCGCCGGACTGTTGGCGCAGCTGGGTGCCGAATACGGCAAGCCGCTTGCCGCCGTCGAACCTTCCCTGGCGCTTCCCGCAGGTGCTCCGGGTGAGGCCGTTGGCCAGGCAAAGACCCGTCCGAAGGCTCCGGCACCGCTCACCGGTGCCGGGGACCTGGTGCTGCTGCTGGGGCTTGGCGACGACGCCCTGGGCCCGGCCCTGGAGATGTCCCTGGCCGCAGGGGGCTGCGATGTCCGGACCAGCGGCAAGCTGACCGCGTTCGGCCACCTGCACGTGGCGGACCGGCAGGGCGCGACGGCGGCGCGCGCCTCGGCCGTGGCCACCGGGCAGGCGGTGCTGCTGGCGTTCGGGCTGGGCAGCCCGCGCGACGTCGCCGGCCACGCAGCCGTGATCGCAAGCCTCGGCGCTGACCAGGCCTGGGTGGTGGCGGACGCCCGCCGGAAAACCGACGATACCGCTGCCTGGCTGACGGCACTGCGGAACCTGACCGCTGTGGACGCGCTCGCCGTCGTGGGTTCGCAGGACACCCTGACCCCGGGAACAGTGCACGGTTTGGGGCTGCCCGTCGGTTGGCTGGACGGCAGAAAGGTAGATTGAGTACATGTTGGTTCTGACGCGCAAGCCGGGCGAGAAAATCATGATCGGGGATGACATTGTCATCACCGTCATGGAGGGGCGCGGCGACGGCGTGCGGATCGGGATCGAAGCCCCCCGCGGCGTCACCATCCAGCGCAGCGAAGTGGTGGAAGCCATTGCCGCTGCAAACGTCGCAGCAGCGCAGGCGGGCCCGGAAACCGAAGAGCTCCTGAAGGCGTTCCTCCCGCCCGCGGACTGACGCTTCCGCCGGGATTGGGTCCCTGGCACGTGCGGCGGAAAGCCTTACGCCGAGAGGACCGGGCGCGTGATGCCGCCGTGGGTGGCGGCGCCCATTTGGGCCATGTAGTCGTTCCGGCGGCGGGCGTTGATTCGTGACTCCGGCGCGTGGGTGGTGCCGGGGTCGTCGGCGTAGTGCGCGGCCAGGCCGTCCCGCATCAGCCGGATGGCTTCTGCACGCTGCTGGGAGACGGCGGCGTGGGTGGATCCGAGTTCGGCGGCAAGCTCCTTGACGGTGCGGCCGGCGAGGTAGATCTCTTCCACCACGTAGCGCATCTTGGCGGGCAACGCCGTGACGGCGGCGCGAAGGTACTTGACGCGTTCATCCGCCAGCACTGCGTGTTCGGGGGACGCCGTTTCCGCAGCGAACGTTTCCACAATGACGTCGTCCAGCGGAGTGAGGGTCCGGGCGGCATCGGCCAGGGCGGCTTCCACCACGCTTCGCTCCACTCCGAGGGATGACGCCATCTCCGACACCGTGGGGTTCCGGCCCAGGAGTCCGCGCAGGGTTTCCTCCACGGCCATGGTTTCCTTGATGCGTTTGCGGGCCGAGCGCGTGGCCCAGTCCTGGGAGCGCATCTCGTCCGCGAAGGCACCGATGATACGACGGCGGGCGAAGGCTCCGAAGGGAACGCCCAGGGCGGGATCGAACGACTCCGCGGACGTGATCAGCGCGATGGACCCCACCGACGCGAGGTCGTCACGCGACAAATGGGAGGCTTTGGCGCACACCTCGGAAACCAGATAACCCACTAAGGGGAGGTGCTGGAGGACCAGCTCGTTGCGGTGTTCGCGATCCAAAAAAAGTCCCCCCACGAGACTGTAGTGATGGTGCTGCCGCGCAGCACTGAGCGAAGACTATCACCTCAAAGCGACCCATTACGTGTACTGTCATGCAAAAGACGGCGCGGATTTCGCATCTCCGCGGCGGCAGAACTCCATAGTGATTGGGGAACCATTGGGGGCAGATGGACTTTCCGCGACGTTGTGGCGCGAAAGACGGCAACTCGAGCTGTTGAATTTCCGCTTGGAAACGCAGCTCCTGTACCTGGGCACGGGCAAAACCCAATGGTTAACGTTCACATCCGCGGACCTGGAAGCCGTCCTGGAGAAGCTCCGCTTCGAGACCCTCGCCCGCAATGTCGAGGCCGCCGCGGTCGCCGCAGAGTGGGGCGTTCCCGGCGAACCGGACCTTCCGCGCCTGGCTGCAGCGGCGCCCGAAGGGATTTGGGGCGAACTCCTGCTGGACCACCGGCGGGACATGTCCCTGCTGCTCCAGCACATCCAGTCCGCGATAGAGGCAAACCGGGAGGCGCTGAAGTCCGCGCTGGAGGGCGTGGCCCGGGACCTGGATGCGGTCGCGTCGTCCCCCGAGCCGGCCGACGAACTCTCGGTCCTGGCCCGGCAGGCCAACGCGGCGCACGCCCTGGCCGTGGTGGAAAATTGCGGGCAGCCGCTGGTGGCGGAGTTCCTGGGCGCCACCGAGTAGGAGCCCGGCGCAGGGCATTGCGGCCGGTCACGGCGCGGGGCTACGTTGTGGCGATGGAGCGCAAGGCAACACCGGGCGACATTGATGCCATCTGCAAGGGCCTTCCCGAGGTTGTGCTGGGGACCTCCTGGGGCGACCGTCCAACCTACAAAGTGCCGCAGGGACCCAAGGGCCGGGGCTTCGTGCTGTACCGGGCCCCGCACAAGACGGCGATTAATCCGGAATCGGGCGAGCCGTACCAGGACCTGCTGGTCATCGTGGTCCCGGACGATGCCGCGAAGTCAGCCCTGGTGGAGGACCCGTCGCTGCCGTTCTTCACCGTGCCCCACTTCAACGGGTACAACGCCGTCCTGGTGCAGGAGTCCCGGCTTGGCGAGATGTCACGCGAAGAGCTGGCGGAGATCCTGGTGGAAGCCTGGGCGGCCCGGGCACCCAAAAGGCTGGTCAAGGAGTTCTTCGCCGGCCGTTGACGCACGACGCCGGCCCGCGACGTGCCCCATGACGCCCCGTTAGCTGGGTGGGCCTCAGCCACAAGGAGCCGCCGCACACTGTCAGGCCGCCAGGTGGAAGGTGTCCGCAAAGCGGCGGAGGAGGTCTCCCGGCCCGCTCAGCACCCGGACCACGCCGCTTTCGATCGCGCGGTCCGGTGCCATGTCTCCGGAGATGAGCAGCCGGATGTCCGGCCCGGTGGAAAAGGCGAGGTCCGCCGCGCCGTCACCGCGAATGACGTCGAGGCTCGGTCCCTGGACCCTGATCAAAAGGTCGGCGGAACCAAAGTGGGCCGCATAGGCCGTGGCAGGAAGGGCGGCCGCCACATCCGGCCGGAACGCGGTGCGCAGGTCCATGGTCATCGAGTCGGGGCTGATGATCTGGTCCTCGCGTGGATCGCCCATGGCCTTGAAGCCCCAGGCGCCCAGCGCGAGGACCACCGGTTCGAGTTCCCGTCCGTACGGCGTGAGCTCGTAGACGATGACCCGCGAGCGTGGCGCACGGCGGATCACGCCGGCCGCCTGCAGTTCCTTGAGCCGCGCGGCCAGGATATTGCTCGGGATCCGTGGCAGGCCCTCGGCGAGCTCACCGTAGCGGCGCGGCCCTACGAGCAGGTCGCGGACGATCAGCAGGGCCCACCGTTCGCCGACGATCTCCATGGCCCGCGTGATGCCCGAGTACTGTCCGTAGTCGCGTGCGGCCATGAACCTCAGGCCTGCTGGTTCATGAAGGCTTCCGGGCCCTGTTCGGCGGCAGCGGCTTCCATGTAGCCAAACTCAAGGATGTTGCCGTCCGGGTCCGTCAGCTGGCGCTGGTACATGAAGCCGTAATCGGAAGCGGGCTGGGCCTCGGTCCCGCCTGCTGCCAGGCCACTGGCAACGCTGGCGTCCACTGCATCCCGGCTCTCCAGGAAGATTGCGGTGGTGGCCGATACGGTCGCGGACGGGTCGCCGATGGGCCGGTCGCTGAAGGTCTGGAAGTACTCGCGGACCAGGAGCATGAAATAGCTGTGGTCTTCCTCCACCACCACGCATGCGGCGTTGTGGTCAGTGAACAGCGGGTTGATGGTGAAACCCACCGCCGTATAGAACGCCTTGGCGCGCTCCAGGTCGGTCACCGGCAGGTTTACGAACATTGCGGTCATCACAGTCTCATTTCCCAAGATGGAGTGGATAACCACGATACTTGCAAAAAACAAGTGATGGGTCAATACCCCCTGCCTGCATGCTTCAGTCCCGCGCCAGCGGCAGTGCAAGCCTCATGGTCGTGCCGTCGGATCCGGTCCGCTGTACGTCCACGGTGCCGCCGGCTGCGGTGGCGATGTCGCGGACCAAGGCCAGTCCTATGCCGAAGCTCCGCCTGCCCCCGGCTCCGTCCAACCCCGGGGCGCGGACGAACCGGTCAAAGATCCGCTCGGGGTCCACCCCGGTGATCCCGGATCCGGTGTCTGCCACCAGGACCACGGCCCGGGATCCCTCAACACTGGTGCTGATGGTGATGCTTCCGCCGGACGGGGTGTGGGCCAGGGCGTTATCGGCCAGGGCCAGGATGGCGCGCCGCAGCGAGCCGGGATCCGCGCGCACCCACGCCGTACCGGCCCCGGAGAAGTCCAGCCGGATGCCCTGTTGGCCGGCCAGGTCCTGGAGGCTTTCGGCGGCGGACCGGGCAACCGCCGCGACGTCCACCGGCTCCGGGACAACGTCCCCGGACGCCCCGGCGGATCCGCCGGGGGAGCCGGTCGCCGCCAACAGGAGTTCGTTGACGATGCCCGTCAGCGTGGCCGTGTCCTCCCGGATCTTCGCCAACGCCTGCGCCGGCTCGGACCCGGGCTCGGCCTTGCGCTGGGCGAGCTGGATGCGGGTGTCAAGGATCGCCAGCGGGGTGCGGAGTTCATGGCTGGCGTCCTGGACGAAGCGCCGTTGCCTGGCCAGGGCCTCGCCCAGCGGCCGGATGGCACTGCGGGCGCTGATCCAGCCCACCACACCGGCCAGCACGATGCCCCCCAGCCCGGCCAGGATCATGCCCTCGATCAGGTCCTTCGAGTCCAGGTAGGTGTAGGCCTTGCCGGCGGTGGAACCGGGCGGCGTGGGATGGGCCAGCTTGTTCATGAGGAACACGGTGGCGGCGGTGAGCAGCACCAGCACCAGGACGGCCACGCCGGCGCTGATCCGCAGTGCCACCTTCAGCGACGCGCGGCGGAGGATGTCCTGGTCCGCGTCCCCGGAGCCGGAGTGGGACACGCCGGTGGAGCCAGGGCCGGAGGAGCCAACACCGGAAGAGGAAGAGGTCATGAGGGGTCGCCGATCTGGTAGCCCACGCCGTGGACGGTGCGGATGACGGTCCGGGAGATCTTGCGGCGCAGGTGGTGGACGTAGGTGTCGATGACGCCGGGCTGGTCCGTGGACTGGAAATGCGCGGCGAGCAGGTCGTCGCGGGTGAACACCCTGCCGGGTTCGGCGGCCAGCGCCGCCAGGAGTTCGGCTTCCTTGGCGGTCAGCGTCACCACCTCGCCGTAGGCGGAACGGACAGAGCGCGACGCCGGATCGAAGTCCCAGCTGCCGATGCCCACCGGCCCCGCGGGCGGAGCGAAGGTGCGCGTCAGTGCGCGCAGCCGCGCCGCCAGCTCGCCGGCGTCGAACGGTTTGGTCATGTAGTCGTTGGCGCCGGTGTCCAGCCCGCGGACCTTCTCGTCCGTCTCGCCCAGCGCGGTGAGGATCAGGATGGGGGTGGCGATGCCTTTGGCCCGGAGCGCCGCGATGACGGCCAGTCCGTCCATGACGGGCAGGCCGCGGTCAATCACCATCACGTCCCAGGGCTGCGTCAGCCCCAGGTGCAGGGCTTCCTGGCCGGTGGCGGTGAGCCGGATCCTGTAGTCGGGCTCCAGCAGTTCCGCGATCATTGGGCCCAGCGCGGGATCGTCCTCGGCGAGCAGCAGGGAAGGCCGGTCCGCGGTGGTCATGCGGCTATTCTTCCGTGAAAGCGTCCTGCCGGGCGCTGGTGCCCACCGTGTCGAGGTGCGGCGCGGCACCCGCCGAAGCGTCGTCGTCGTACTCTGCGGACGGCTCTGCGGCGGCGCGGCGGTTGGCGCGGCGGCGCTTGAGGTATTCCACGGCCCAGGGAACCACGGACACCAGGACCATGAGCACGGCGATGACGTCGATGTTCTTGGCGATGATGTCGTAGTGCCCCAGCCAGGTGCCCAGCAAGGTCACGGACGTGGCCCAGGCGGCGGCTCCCACAATGTTCCACAGCGTGAAGGCCCTGTACCCGTAACGGGCAGTGCCGGCGGTCAGCGGAGCGAACGTCCTGATGATGGGGACGAAGCGGGCCAGGACAACGGCTGCGCCACCGTGCCGGCGGAAGAAGTCCTCGGTGGCGGTGAGGTGGGCGGTTTTCAGGACCTTGGCGTCGTCCTTGAACCAGCGCCGGCCGAACCGACGGCCCAGCAGGTAGCCCACCTGGTCGCCGGCGATGGCTGCGGCCGTGATCACGCCGATCAGGACGGGGAGGGCCAGCTGCAGCTGCTGGTGCAGGAGCCCGGCGGTGAAGAGCAGCGAATCCCCGGGCAGGAACGGGAACAGGACGCCGGATTCGATGAAGACCATCCCGGCGATCACGCCCAGGGCTGCCGGTCCCAGGCCGCTGAGCAGGCCGGCGGGGTCCAGCAGGGACGGTGGTCCGGTGGTGGCCATGGCGGAGACCAGGTCAGGGGTGAGGAAGCTGTGCATGGGGGTCCTTTAGCGTCGGCTGGAAGGGGTGGTGAGCGCGGCGGGCAGGCGGTCGAAGAGCCGGGGAGCGAAGCGGTTCCAGAGCCCGGCGAGCAGCACGAAGGCGGCGCTCGCGGCCAGGAACGAGGCCGCCACGTCGGTGGGGTAGTGCACCCCGACGTACAGCCGGGACCATGCCACGATGACGGCCATGAGGGCGCCGGCCGCGGCCACCAGCTTGGCCCAGCGGGTGCCCCGGGCCAGGAAGTACAGGGCGAAGGCCAGGGCGACGGCGAAGCTGACGTGGCCGCTGGGGAAGCTGTTGGATCCGGTCTCCGGCGAGAGGGGGTCGAACAGCAGGGCCGGGTTGGGCCGCTGCCGGGCGACGATCAGCTTGAAGGCTTCGCTGGCCACCCAGCCCGAGCACGCCACCACGCCGAAGGCAACGGCGGTGGCCAGGTCGCGGCGCACCAGCAGCACCACCAGGGCGATGACGGCGATCAGGCCCAGGCCGGCCACCGGGCCGAACAGGAGGTTGATGCCCATCGCGACGGCGGTCAGCACGGCAACGTGGTGCGTGCTGAGGTCCTGGTCCACGTGCAGTTCGGCGGCGGTGTCGCCGGGCAGGAGCTGCACCGTGAAACCGAGGGCGACGACGGCGGCGCACAGCAGCGCGCCCAGCAGCAGCCAGTGCCGGGCCTGGGGGAGCGCCGGGAACTGGGTGCGGGCTGCGTCGGTGGTGCGGGGGCCGGCTGTTGTCTTGTGGGCTCGGGTTGGTCCGTTCACGAATCCTCCGGGATGGTCCTGCGGCGGACAGGGTTCTGTCCGTGGTCTCTGTTTCGATCCTTCCCCAGGGCTCCTAAGAAAGGCTTAAGAAACGCGACCGCCGCAGGGCCGCCGAAGGCGCACGCTCAGGTCACGGGCCGGCCGTGATCGCGGTGAGGAGTGCTGCTCCGTCGGGGCTGCCCAGGCCGGTGCAGGGGTCCCAGCCGGCGGCAGCCTTGTACGTGCCGTTGTTTCCGGTGGTGATGTCGCGGAAGGCCGCCTTGTTGCGGTACAGCAGCGGCTGGATCTGCCCGAAGGTGCGGTTGGTGGACTCCGCCAGCAGGGCGATGAGTGCCGCCCAGAGCGGTGCCACGGCGCTGGTGCCGCCGATGACCATGTCCGTGCCGTCCACCCGCACTTTGTAGCCGGTCTGGGGGTCGGCCACTGCGCTGACGTCCGGCACTCCGCGGCCTTTCGGCCCTGCGGGGTGGTGGCCGCCGTGATGCGCGGACTGGCCGGACTGCCACGCGGGGACGGGGAAGGTATCGCTGTAGCCGCCTCCGGTGGCAGAGTGCGGGCCGTCGTTCCACACCGTCTCGGAGGTGATGGTCCCGGTTCCGGGGTCAGCGTCGAGGCGCGTTCCGCCGCAGGCCAGCGCGTGGGGGCTGGAGGCGGGGAAATCGGCGTGGTCTTTGCCGTCGGTGGCGCCGTCTGCGCTGCCGTTGTCCCCGGCGGCGGCGGTGACGGTCACGCCGAGTGCCGTGGCGTCGGCCAGGGCCTGGTCGAAGGCTGTCCGGGCCTGGGCGGTCCAGTCGTCCTCGCTTTGGCCCCAGCTGATGCTGATGGACGTGGGTGCCGGGGCGGCGTGGGAGGCGTTGATGATGGCGTCGAGGAATCCGGCGTCGGTGTTGGGGGCGAAGTAGACCGGAATGTCCGCCTGAGGCACCAGGGCGCCCACCACTTCGATGTCCAGGAGGACTTCGCCGTCCGCGCCCGTGGGGTCCTGTCCGGGATGGTTCGCGGCGCCGTCGACCCCCACTGCCCGCACCGTGGGCCCGGTGATGCCCAGTTCGGCGAAGTAGGCGTCCAGGTCGGATTGGGCGAAGCCGCCGCCGAGTTCGATGATGGCCACGGTCTGGCCGGCGCCGCCGCCCGCGGGGAAGTTGTAGATCCGGGCAAGCTCGGGCGGTGTGTAGCTGGTCCCGGACGCCGCCCGCGGAATGGCATGGAACTGGGCGCGCGCCTGGGGCCGGTCATCAAGGCCCAGTACCGCCGTGACAACGCCGTCCAGTTCCGCGGGGATCTCCAGCCCACCGGTCCTGTGCCGGTGGGTGACATCGTGGCCGTGCGGACCGCTGCTGGTGACTTCCTCCAGGCTGGTGCCGAAGATCCGGCTCAGCACCTCCACCGTCCCGGCGAGGCGGATGCGGCGGGAGGCGGCGTCGGCCTCGACAACCTCGGCGCCGAGCCGGGTGAAGGTCTCGGTGGCAAGGTTCAGGTCAGCGTCGGAGGCGCCGTGGCGGGCTGCCAGTTCGTCGCGGGTCAGGGGCTGGGCGGGCTCGCTGGAGGTCTCCGGCAGCGGTTCCTGGCGGCGCAGGATCACGGTGACCTCGATCCTGTGCGCGGGATTGGCAGGACCCAGGGTGTTTTGGATCCGTGCCGCCGCGGGGCGTTCTGAGCCGGGGAGGGGGACACGGCTCTCTGCGTGCTCGGGGGTGGGGTTGGTGTGCTCAGACATGGGATGGCTCCGTTCGTGGTCAGGCAAGGCCAATTGTGCTCCGCGCCACTGACAATGAACAGGGAACTTTGGTCCCGGATGAGCCACCCAACGGACAGCGGCGCGGCTGGTACCTGGTCCGCGCAAAAAACACTCGCGCCGAGTACGGGCTGGGCTGGTGCTGTCAGTCCTTGGGGAGGGCGCGGACTGAGTTATTGCGTTTCTCGTGGGTGAGCTCGGCCAGTCCCAGAGCTTCCAGCAGCGGTGGGAGGTACATTCCGAACCGTCCGCGGTAGCCTTTCCGCAACCCGTACCAACCGCCCACCGGGTTCCCGGGATCCCGGCCCCATGCCTCGACGCTGCCTTCCAGGGCCGGCTTCGATTCATCGGCGGCGCCCAGGGGAACCCAGTCCCCTTGCTCGGTCAGCCACGCATGCAGGTCTTCGATCGCCCGGAGGTGGTATTTCAGGGTGGTTGAGCCCACCTGGCAGACCAGTGCCGGTGGGGCTGCCTCAGGGTCCCGGTACATCTGGTATTCGGATGACCCGGGCGCCGTCACCAGCTGCCACGGATCTGCCATCGTTCCCTCGGACACTAGAACCACGCACCTTCCACGTCGATAGCCTGAGTTTAAGACCAAAATCGCTGATTGCGGCGGTAATCAGTTAAGTGCTCGCGCGGGTGCGCACGGGTCGCGGTGGCGCACCACGGCGGGCCTCGCCTTGGGAAGTCAGCGCACGACGGCGGCACGCGCCACGCGCAAAAGGTGAGCGCGCGTCGGTGGGAAGGCTGTCGAAGGTGAGCGGGCGTTGGTGGGAGAGCGGCAAGAAGTGAGCGGGCGTTGGGGGATGGGTGGTCGAAGGTGAGCGGGCGTCGGTGGGAAAGCTGTCGAAGGTGAGCGCGCGTCGGGGGAGGAGCGGTCGAAGGTGAGCGCGCGTCGGGGGAGGAGCGGTCGAAGGTGAGCGCGCGTTGGGGGAGGAGCGGTCGAAGGTGAGCGGGCGTTGGGGGAGGAGCGGTCGAAGGTGAGCGGGCGTTGAGGGAAGGCGGTCGAAGGTGAGCGCGCGTCGGTGGGAGAGCGGTCGAAGGTGAGCGGGCGTTTGAGGGGGTGCACGCTTGACGAGTTCCGCCGCGCCCGCATATCCTGAACGAACGGTCGGTAAATAATTCCGAGCCGCCCGACAGGTCTTTGCATAGGAGCAACCATGGCAGCGCAGAACTTGCAGTCAGTGCCGGCTGAGCTAACCCAAGAAGCGGACGCCGCGGGCCAGGCCCACTTCGACCGCATCATCGCCGAGGACTCCCGGATCGAGCCCCGCGACTGGATGCCGGCGGCCTACCGCAAGACCCTCCTGCGCCAGGTGTCCCAGCACGCCCACTCCGAGATCATCGGCATGCAGCCGGAGGCCAACTGGATCTCCCGCGCCCCCAGCCTGAAGCGCAAGGCCATCCTCATGGCCAAGGTCCAGGACGAGGCCGGCCACGGGCTCTACCTCTACAGCGCCGCCGAGACCCTGGGCCAGTCGCGGGACAAGATGATGGACGACCTCATCGCCGGCAAGGCCCGCTACTCCAGCATCTTCAACTACCCTGCCCTGACCTGGGCGGACATGGGCGCCATCGGCTGGCTGGTGGACGGCGCAGCCATCTGCAACCAGGTCCCGCTGTGCCGGGCATCGTATGGCCCCTACGGCCGGGCCATGGTGCGCATCTGCAAGGAAGAGTCCTTCCACCAGCGCCAGGGCTTCGAGATCCTGCTGGAACTCTCCAACGGCACGCCCGCGCAGAAGCAGATGGCCCAGGACGCGGTGAACCGCTGGTACGCCCCGGCACTGATGATGTTCGGCCCCCCGGACGACGATTCGCCCAACTCCAAGCAGTCCATGGCCTGGAACATCAAGCGGTTCAGCAATGACGAGCTCCGCAGCCGCTTCGTGGGCATGATGGTGGAGCAGGTTCGGGTCCTGGGCCTCACCCTCCCCGATGACCAGGTCCGCTTCAACGAGGACACCAAGAAGTGGGAGCACGGCCCGCTGGACTGGCATGAGTTCCAGGAAGTCCTGGCCGGCCGCGGCCCCTGCAACGCCCAGCGCCTTGAGCGCCGGAGGGCAGCGCACGACGACGGCGCCTGGGTCCGCGAGGCAGCCGCCGCGTATGCGGACAAGCAGCGAGCAAAACAGCAGGCAAAAGAGTCGATGAAGACGAAGGAACACGCAGCATGAGCCCCCACGGCAACCCGGAAACCCCGGCCAGCTCCGCCACCGAGATCAACCGCGAAGCCCCCAAAGCATCCCCCGCGCCGCAGGAGCACCACGACCGCGGTGCCTGGGGCCTCTGGGAGGTCTTCGTCCGGTCCAGCCGCGGCCTGAGCCACGTCCACGCCGGGTCCCTGCACGCACCGGATGCCGCCATGGCCCTCCGCAATGCCCGCGACCTCTACACCCGCCGGAACGAGGGCGTCTCCATCTGGGTGGTCCCGGCGGACGCCATCGCGGCCAGTGATCCCGATTCCAAGGGCTCCTTCTTCGAGTCCCCGCAGGGCAAGGACTACCGGCACGCCACGTACTACACCAAGAGCGAAGGGGTGAAGCACCTGTGAGCACCCCCGAAACCAGCACCCACGAAAGCACGGGCCACGGCGACATCTCCACCGGCGTGGCCGGCGGCGACTCCAACGCATCGGCAACAAGAATCACCCCCGGCAACGCCCTGCGCCCGGAGGACATCGCCCTGGAGGTCAAGACCGGCCTGGTGAAGCCCAGCGGGGACGTCGCCGAGTACGCACTGAGGCTGGGCGATGACGCCCTGATCCTCGCGCAGCGGCTGGGCCACTGGATCTCGCGCGCACCGGAGCTGGAGGAGGACATCGCCCTGGGCAACATCGCCCTGGACCAGCTGGGCCACGCCCGCAGCTTCCTCACCTACGCCGGCGCCGGCATGCCCAAGGAGGACGGTACGGCCACGTCCGAGGACGAGCTGGCCTACTTCCGCCGCGAACACGAGTTCCGGAGTGTCCAGCTGTTCGAGCAGCCCAACGGGGACTTCGCGGCCACCATCGCCCGCCAGTTCGCGGTGAGCTACTACCAGTACGAGCTCTACCGCCGGCTCACCGAATCCACGGACGCCACCCTGGCAGCCATCGCCGCCAAGGCCGTGAAGGAAGTGGATTACCACCGGGACCACAGCAGCCAGTGGGTGCTGCGCCTGGCCGGCGGCACCGAGGAATCCCGCCAGCGAATGATCCACGGCCTGCGCCTCATGTGGCCGTACGTCAACGAACTGTTCCAGGACGATGACCTGACGCAGCGCCTCGCTGAGGCGGGTGCCGCCGTCGCGCCTTCCAGCCTTAGAGGCGACTTTGACCGCCTGGTCACCGCCGTCCTCACCGAAGCCGAGCTGGAGGTGCCGGACGTGCCCGCAGCCCCGGGCGGCGGCCGGTACGGCAAGCACTCGGAGCACCTGGGCTACATCCTCGCGGAGATGCAGGTGCTGGCCCGCGAGCACCCCGGGGCCAGCTGGTGACTGCCATGTACATCTCGGACTTCGAAACCCGGACGCAGACGCCCCGGCAGAAGGCGTGGGACATCGCCGCCACGGTGGTGGACCCGGAAATCCCGGTGCTCACCATCGCGGACCTGGGGATTTTGCGGAAGGTCGACGTCGGCACGGACGGAAGCGTCACGGTCACCATCACGCCCACGTACTCGGGCTGCCCGGCCATGGACGCCATCCGGGACGACCTCTACACGGCCTTCAAGAAGGAGGGCTACGGGGATGTGCACGTGGACCTGGTCCTGGCCCCGGCGTGGACCACGGACTGGATGACGGAGGTTGGCAAGCAGAAGCTGCAGGAGTACGGCATCGCCCCGCCCAGTGGCCACTCGAAAGCCGGCGGCCACTCCGGCCCCATCCGGCTGAGCCTGGCGGTGAAGTGCCCGCAGTGCAACAGCCTGAACACCAAGGAACTCACCCGCTTCGGTTCCACGTCCTGCAAGGCGCTGTATGTGTGCCAGGACTGCAAGGAACCGTTCGACTACTTCAAAGTCCTGTAAGGAATCCCCATGCCTGTTGTCCGCCAGACCGCCGCCGAAGAGGCTGAGGTGACCGGCCGCCGTCGTCCGTCCTTCCACACCCTCACCGTGCAGGAGGTGCGCCGGCTCACCGAGGACGCCATCGAGGTCAGCTTCCATGTCCCGGCGGAGCTTGCCGGCAAGTTCGACTACCTGCCCGGCCAGTACGTTGCCCTGCGCACCACGCTGCCGGATGAGGACGGCGAGCCGAAGGAAATCCGCCGCAGCTACTCCATCTGCGCCGAGCCGCGCAGCTTCGAGGACGGCACCAGCGAGATCCGCGTGGCCATCAAGAAGGACCTGGGCGGCCTGTTCTCCACCTGGGCCAACGCCGAGCTGAAGGCCGGGGACACCCTGGACGTGATGAGCCCCATGGGCGCGTTCGTGTCCAAGCACGGCCGCGACGGCGTGGCCGTGGAGCAGAACGTGATGACCTCCATGAACAGTCCGAAGGACATGGAGACAGACCTCGCGGGGGAGGCCGGGAACTTCGTGGCCATCGCCGCCGGGTCCGGCATCACCCCGGTGATCGCGATCGCCCGGACGCTGCTGGCCGCCAATCCGGAGACCCGTTTCGACTTGATCTACGCCAACAAGGCCGCCATGGACGTGATGTTCCTGGAGGAGCTGGCGGACCTGAAGGACAAGTATCCGCAGCGCCTGGCCATCCACCACGTGCTCTCCCGGGAGCAGCGGATCGCGCCGCTGCTGTCCGGCCGGATCGACGCCGAGAAGCTGCAGCAGCTGCTGGGCACCGCCCTGCACGCGGACGATGTGGACGAGTGGTTCCTGTGCGGGCCGTTCGAGCTGGTGCAGCTGTGCCGCGACACCCTGGCCGAGCGCGGGGTGAAGCCGGAGAACGTCCGGTTCGAGCTGTTCACGTCGGGCAAGCCGGACCGCCCGGAGGGCCAGGCCGGCCGTCCCGTGGTGGTGGACGAGTCCAAGGAGACCTACAAGATCACGTTCAAGCTGGACGGCCTGCAGGGCGAGGTGGCCAGCCCCACCCACGCGCGCGAGTCCATCCTGAACGCGGCGCTGCGGGTCCGCCCGGACGTGCCGTTCGCGTGCGCCGGGGGAGTGTGCGGCACCTGCCGGGCCAAGGTGGTCACCGGCAGCGTGACCATGGACGAGAACTACGCGCTGGAGCAGGATGAGCTGGACAAGGGCTACGTGCTCACCTGCCAAAGCCACCCCACCAGCAAGGAAGTCACGGTCGACTTCGACGTCTAATCCGTTTTCACTACAAGGAGCCCCATGATTTCCCTTTCCATCGGCAACGGCATCGCAGAGGTCGTTCTGGACGCACCGCACAAGCTGAACTCACTGGATGAGCAGGCGCTGCGGGATTTAACCCAGGCGTACGACGACGCTGCTGCCGCCGCCTCGCGCGGTGAGGTGCGGGCGCTGCTGCTGAGGGGAGAGGGCCGGGCCTTCTGCGCGGGCCGGGACATCGCCGGGGTCACCCCGGAAAGCGACGACGCTGCCGCGTACTTGGGCGGGCTGGTGGAGCCGTTGCTGAAGAAGATGGCTTCTTTTCCCGCCCCTACCTTTGCCGCGGCGCAGGGGGCGTGCCTTGGCGTGGGGCTGGGGCTGCTGCTGGCCACGGACGTGGTGTACGTGGCGGAGAACGCCAAGTTTGGTTCGCCGTTCGCCAAGCTGGGCGCCACGCTGGATTCGGGCGGGCACTGGTACTTCACGGAGCGGCTGGGCATGCACCGGACGCTGGACCTGATCTACACGGCGGACCTGATCTCCGGGGCAGAGGCCGTGGCGCAGGGCATGTTCAGCCGTGCCATGCCGGCGGCCGAGCTGCTGGACTCCACCCGGGCCATCGTTTCGCGCGTCGCTATCGGAGCCACGGGTGCGTTCGTTGCGTCGAAGGAGCTGGTGGCACACATCCGCGACCAGCGTCTGGGCCTGTGGCAGTCCATGCAGGAGGAGAACGAGGAGCAGGCGCGGCTCTGCAAGACCGCGGACTATGCGGAGGGTTTCCGGGCATTCCAGGAGAAGCGCGAACCCCAATTCCGCGGTGATTGAGCTTGTCGAAATCGAGCTTGGCGAAAACCACCGAAACCTGGTCCACGAAATCATAATTGCCCGCCGCTCCATCAAATTTGTTAAGGTTCAGCTATGACTATGGGGAGAGCTATCACCAAAGCCGTCATTCCTGCTGCCGGATTGGGAACTCGCTTCCTGCCCGCCACCAAGGCAATGCCGAAGGAAATGTTGCCGGTGGTTGACCGCCCGGCCATCCAGTACGTGGTCGAGGAAGCGGTGGATGCCGGTCTCACCGACCTGCTGATGATCACGGGCCGCAACAAGCGCGCCCTGGAGGACCACTTCGACCGCGAGCCCGGCCTGGAGGCTGCGCTGGAGGCCAAGGGGGACAAGGACAAGCTGGGCATGGTGGAGTACGCCTCCAACCTGGGTCCCATCCACTACGTCCGCCAGGGCGAAGCCAAAGGCCTGGGCCACGCTGTGCTCTGCGCCCAGCAGCACGTAGGGGACGAGCCCTTCGCGGTGCTCCTGGGTGACGACCTCATTGATGAGGCCGAGAACCTGCTGGGCACCATGATGAAGGTGCAGCAAAAGACCGGCGGTTCGGTCATCGCCCTGATCGAGGTTGACCCCTCGCAGATCAGTGCCTACGGCTGTGCTGACATCTCGGTTGTTGAAGGCGAGGACTACGTCCGCGTCAACAGCCTGGTGGAGAAGCCGGCAGTCGCTGACGCACCGTCCAACCTGGCCGTGATCGGCCGCTACGTGCTGCACCACTCGGTGTTCGGCGTCCTGGAGAATACCGCTCCCGGCCGTGGCAACGAGATCCAGCTGACCGATGCGCTGCAGACCCTCGCCGCCGGCGAGGGCGAAGGCTCCGGCGTCTACGGCGTGGTCTTCAAGGGCCGCCGCTACGACACCGGCGACAAGCTGAGCTACCTCAAGGCCGTCATCACGCTGGCTTCCGAGCGCGTGGAGTTCGGCGAGGACCTCAAGACCTGGATGAAGGGCTTTGTCGGGTAGTCCTGGCGTTCTATTGTTTTTGGGAGGCCCGTTGCCGGAAGGCGGCGGGCTTCCCTTTTTGCATGGCCAGGAGTGCCACCAGGGCGCCGATGACAGCACCTGACGTGTTGGTCATGACATCTGACGGGCTTGCAAAGCGGCTGTGAAGAAACAGGAACTGTCCCAGTTCGATGCAGCCGGAAACGAGCATTCCGAAAGCTCCGATTTGCCACCATTTTTTGCTGGGAAATGCCAGGGCGGCTACGAAACCAACAGGAATGAACAGGCCAACGTTGGCGGACCGTTCCACAAAGCCGTAGTTAAACCAGCGGGGAATGCCGTTGTGGTGGAGGAAATTCAACACAATGGCCAGCTGCCCTGAGACGGGCTGGTCCACGGGTGTCGGCCAGAAAGCGACGAGCGCCAACGGAACCACCATGGCCGCCAGGATGAGCTGCCACAGCCGGTGGTTGTTGAGGATTCTCAAATGGGCCTCAGGACGTCCGTAGAAGGGCAAAAGCGGCGGTGGCGAAGGCGCAGGCCGCAAGGAGAACGAGGAGGGCGTAGCCCAGCACCTGTGGGCGGGGGAGTGGGACGGAAAAGTCGTATTCGCGTGGTGCCCTGCGCCAATGTCTCCCCATAGCCCTAATAGTTATCACAAAACAAGCGTTGCCTTAGCTTGTCGAAGTCAAGGTTGCGGGAACCCGCAGCATCAACCCCAAAGCAAAAGGTGGGTGCATCTCCGTTTCCGGAGATGCACCCACCTTCTTTGGTGCTAGGAGTTGCTGCGGTTAGGCGGCAACCTCAGCTTTGGCGCGGCGGCGAACCACCACAACAGAGGTTGCACCGGCGGCCAGTGCGCCTGCGCCCACCAGGGTCCACAGGATCAGGCCGGAGTCGGCGCCGGTGTTGGCCAGGCCGCCCGTGTTGGCCAGCGGAGCGCCGCCGGTGGTGCCGGCAGCGGTGCCGCCGGTGTTGGCCAGTGCTGCTGCAACGGTGACGGTGACGGGACCGACGGTTACGCCTGAGGTGTTGCCCTTGGCGGTGATGCTGTACGTGCCAGCTTCGCTAATTGCCAGCGGAACGGAGATCTTGCCCTGGGCGTCAGCGGTCGCGCTAAGCGTCTGCGGAGCCTGGAACACGGGGATCTTGGCGGAGACGGCGGTTCCGCCAGCGTTTGCCGCGCCAGTGGTGGCCACGGTGATCGTGATGGTAATGGTTTCGCCGGGCAGGAAGCCCTGGGCGGTGAAGACGAAGGTCTGGCCCGGTGCGGGAGTTCCGTCAGAGACACCAACCGCCGGCGGAAGTGCCGGGTAGGTTGCGGCCATGGCGGGCGCGGAGCCAACGAGTGCGATTGAGCCGGCAAGTGCGAGTGCGGCGAGTGTTTTCTTCATGTGTGTCCCCCCGGAGACGTTTCAGTTTTGATTACCCGATTTTGGGGAAATGTCCCCTCCACACGAGACCATGTGCAGAACTACGGATAGATATCCCAAGTAGAAGGTACCATCCCGGATAGGTTGTAACCAACCTCAATCCAGTCGGTTTACATAGTGTTAACGCGACCGTCACTGGCCCTGATCGCAGGACGCATTTTCGGTTGGGAGGATGACGTCCTTGACATGCTGGACGGTGGGTGTGACAACCACGTTAGGTTCCGTGTGCTGAACGATTTTTCCGAAAGTGAATTCCACGGTCTTGCTCTCGCCTGGAGCAAGTTGCTGGGCAACGACACCCACCGGTCTGTTCGCATGGATGTAAGGAGCGAAGGGAGTTCTCTGGCCGTCAACGGTGGCTGATTCCACGTTTGCTTGTGCAGGGCCGTAGGCGACGATATTGGTCTGGACCGTACCCGGGGTAATACCGAAATCGCCTCCGCCGGTGACATATGCAGGCAAGATAGACCCGGCGTTGGCGGGAGCCGTATTGGTATTGGTAATGCGGACGGTCGTTTGTTCATAGCCGTCCGCGGGGCACTCTTTCAAGAGTTGGACTGTTCGTTTGACGTAGTAGTCCATCTTGGCGCCCGTGCCATCATTGAAATAAGCACCGAACTGGGCGGCTGACACACTTGGCCCTGAAATTGAGCCGCTAAGAGCGTATTTAGAAATGACGGATTGTTGGGATGCATCGGCGGACCACACCAGTACACGTCCTTCTTCTGTCCCGCGTGACAAGCCACTGATCAGACCCTTGGCTTCGCCCTTCCCGCTGGACAGCGCTACAAAGATCTCCTTTGCCACGCCGGCAAAATATGCATCCTGCAGTTTAGGTTGTTTGATCTTTGCATAGACGTCGGAGAGAAGCGTCGGGACAACGTTTTCACCCGTGAGGACCGTGGGCAGACCCGATGCCTTCACTGATGCCAGTTCGGGTCCATTGAGTGAGACCGGTCCCGTGGACTGGAGGATGTAGCTGAGGACAAGCGGGTCTATGGAAATGACACCATCGACACGTTGGCCGGTTTTTCGTTCCCACATTGCTTGAGCGCTGCTCGCAGCAGTGGGAAAGTCAGGGGTGAGATTCACGTCCTGCAAGTACTTCCCAAGACGGGTCGAGTAGATCTGCTGCTGCTGCGGATCTACCGATATCACTGGGGACATGATGCCGACATCCCCCGCGGTACTCTGTGGTCCCAGGGAGAGCTTGCCTTTGTCGAGGGTGAGAACGGCCAAGGCGCCTGGAATGCCGCCCGAGGCCCGGGCCTCGGCATTATTCTGGATCATCAGGAGGTAGTTTCGTGCCCCATCAGAGCCAAGCATTGACGGGGCTATGTTTGTCGCGTCAGCAGCGACATTGAGCACATCGCTTGCCTGTTTCAACTCCGCGGTTGCTTGGTGAAGAGGGGTAACGATCTGGGGCAGTAGGTTTTCCGCCTGGATAGCATCCAACCGTTCCCAAGAGGCTCGGACCGCGTAGGCAGACGATGAAACGCTCGGCGCTGCCGCCTTGATTGGTTCGAGGTTGGCGCCTGAACCACTAGGTATCAAAGATTCCCAGTTCAAGGAGTCGTAAACGCTCACCAACGGGCTCAAACCTAAAGTCGCCACGTCGTCAGCAGACCTGGCGACTTCGGAGACTGCACCAAGGTTTGGTCCTACCCAGGGAATACCTGAAGCCAAGGTCCATAAAGGATCCTCAGTATCTGCTCTTGCTGCAGATGTGTGTTCCCGAAGCGTCGAAACCGTCTCTTCGGCCAGTTTCGCCTCGGACGAAACGATTTCTTCCTTAAGATGCGGCACCAGATCCGCGGCCGCTTCTAGGTGCGCTCTGATCGAAGTCGCTTTAAACCCCAACCACGCAGCGCTCCCTCCCAACGCGATTCCCAAGGCCAGGAAGGGCAGGCCTATGCGCAGAAAGCGACGCCGTTTAGCTCGGTGGTCGCGTCGCGTGGAAAGGCTTGGCACTTCAGAAAAGGGGGTCTTGGTGACTCTCTGGTCGTCCATTCTAGGGACGACCAAGTCCGCGGTAGGTCCACCCGGCCGCCCGCCACTTAGTTGGATCCAGTACGTTCCGGCCATCCAGTATCTTCAGTCCAGAGACTTTGGCCGCTGTCTCGTAGGGATCAAGATCTCGATACTCACGCCACTCAGTCAGAAGCAGGAGCGCGTCCGCCCGGCGGAGCGCTTCGTCCGTTGAAGCTTCATAATGGAGTTCCGGGAATCGTCGAGCCGCGTTTCCGAGAGCTTCAGGATCAGTGACAGTCACCACTGCTCCCTGCAACTGCAATTGTGCGGCGATGCTCAGCGCTGGAGAGTCCCTGACGTCATCACTCTCTGGCTTGAATGCTGCCCCTAACACTGTTATCCGTTGACCTAGGAGTGAGCCGCCGCAAACTTCCCGGGTCAGTTCCACAACCCTGGTTCGCCGTCTCATGTTGATTGCATCGACTTCGCGCAGGAACGTGAGCGCCTGATCCGCGCCGAGTTCGCCGGCACGGGCCATGAAGGCCCGGATGTCCTTTGGGAGACAACCTCCGCCGAACCCGATACCAGCGTTGAGAAACTTCCGACCGATCCGGTCATCCATGCCTATTGCGTCAGCCAAGAGCGTTACATCTGCTCCGGCAGCATCACACAACTCAGCCATGGCATTGATAAAGGAGATTTTGGTCGCGAGAAACGAATTGGCGGCCGTCTTTACGAGTTCAGCCGTGGGTAAATCTGTTATCAGACGAGGCGTGCCAGCTTCCATCGGCACGCTGTATACGGTGTCCAGAACCTGGACGGCCTCGTGTTCTTCGGAGCCATCAGTGACGCCATATACAAGTCTGTCTGGCTGGAGAGTGTCAGAAACTGCGTGACCTTCCCGGAGGAATTCCGGGTTCCAAACTAAATGTGCATCTGGTACGGCCTCTTGCACAACGCCCGCCAATCGGTTGGCGGTTCCAACAGGAACAGTTGACTTCCCGACGACGACGTCGGTTGGAGAAAGGTATGGGATGAGTGCTGCGGTGGCAGCATCGACAAAGGTCAGGTCGGCCGCATTCTCGCCCTTCTTCTGCGGTGTCCCCACACAGATAAAGTGAACCGCGCTCCCCTGAGCGGACGCCATGTCCGTGGTAAATGTCAGACGGCCAGTTGCTTGGACTTCTTTGAGCAGTTCGTCTAATCCGGGCTCAAAGAAGGGGGCGCGTGCGGCAGCCAGCTCAGAAATCTTTCGTTCATCCACGTCGATACCGACTACCTCGTGTCCAAGCTTGGCCATGCACGCCGCATGGACCGCTCCGAGGTATCCGCAGCCGATTACAGAAATACGCATTTAGTTCTTCCCCTACCAGACGGCACTTGCCGCCCTACACCTGAGAGAGTTACTCACCCTCTATTTAGACCGCACCTGTGCTTGCAAAGACTGCTTTGAATGTTTTCAGGAGAATCATGACGTCACCCATCAACGACCAGTTCTCAACATAGTAAAGATCAAGCCGAATGCTCTCTTCCCAACTCAGATTTGAACGCCCGCTGACTTGCCAAAGGCCGCTCATGCCGGGGCTCACGTACAGGCGCCGATGTGCGGCATCGTCATAGAGAGCGACCTCGCCTTCTCTCTGAGGGCGTGGGCCGACCAGACTCATGCTCCCGCCCAGAACATTCAGCAACTGAGGGAGCTCGTCCAGCGAGAATTTGCGAAGCACCCGACCTAGGGGCGTAATGCGAGGATCGTTTTCAACTTTAAACAGTGGAGTACCCGCAGATCCTTGGGCCCGCAGGAGTGCCTGCAGCTGAGCGTCCGCATCAACCTTCATGGACCGGAACTTCAACATGCTGAATGTCGTGCCCCGTAAACCAATGCGCTCTTGGCGGTAGAAAACTGGGCCCCCGTCGGTGAGCTTTACCAAAATTGCCAGTAATAAGAAGACAGGCGAAAGCATGGCCACCAGCATGCCAGCCACAACCAAATCGAAGGAGCGCTTTGCCACCTTCTTTCCGCCCGTGAGTTTTGGAGTGGATACGTGGATAAGCGGAAGACCGGCTACAGGCTGTGTGTGGATCCTTGGTCCAGCAACATCGGTTAGAGCGGGCGCGAGGATCATTCCGATGTCTCGGGCTGCTAACTCCCATCCCAAACGGCGAAGGTCCTTTGGGTGAATGTTCACGCCGGCAGAAATGGCCACGGCGTCGACATCGGCTTTCAAAATGGACTCCATTATCGAATCAAAGTCCGTTTCCACGCCCGTCACCGGTACTCCGACAACAGCGAGGTCTGCAGCCGCAGCCGCCCCCGGCATGTGAGCTGCAACTGGACGGTAGCCCGCCGCTGGAACACTCAGAAGCGAACGGACAAGGTGCGCAGCCGAATATACGCCACCGATTATGAGTACTCGTGCGCTGCTCTCCCCGCGTCTCCGCTCCAGGGTCAAGTGCTGCCGGACAAGCCAGCGACCGACCAGCAACCCGAATGCTCCTGCGGGGAAAGCTAGGCCTACGTAGCCCCTGGCAGTATCGATGCGCAGGGCGTACGAAACCACCGCGACAGCGCCGAACAACCACACGGAGCTCGCGATTACTCGTTTATATTCTTCCGTTCCTGAGCCCAGAACGCGGGGGTCCCTGGAGCCCCAAAGCTCAAGCATCAGCCACCAGCTTGCAACAAGGGCCACTGAGAGAATGACGTAGTCGGTGTCCTTGGCATGACTGTCGCTGATATCGGAAAAGCCGAATCGAATACCGAAAGCGCCGGCCACCGCCCAGATGACCACACCAGCGTCCACCAATCGGAGACGCGATGTATATCGCCGCCGCCAGCGTTTAGATACGGTTGTCTGGCTGTTCTCCGTTAGAAAAGAAGTGCCCACGTGATAACCCCCACCTTATGACCCTAACCTCGAAGGTGCTGGCTGTTAGCCCGATACCACGCGACGGTTTGACGGATTCCTTCACTCAGGGGAATGCTGGCTGTCCATCCCGCCTTGGCAAGAAGCGAAACATCAAGAAGTTTTTGAGGTGTTCCATCGGGCTTGCTTGTATCCCAGGTCATGTCACCCTGGTAGCCAACGGCGTCCGCTACCAGGGTGGCAAGTTCTTTGATCGTCACGTCTGACCCGGTTCCGACGTTGACCTGGGAGGGCCCGTCGTAGTTCTCAAGGAGATGCAGGCATGCTGCGGCCATGTCGTCGACGTGAAGGAACTCGCGTCTGGGTGTACCTGTGCCCCAGTTCTCGACTGATCGGGCACCGGCCTGGACGGCCTCGTCATACCGCCGGATTAGTGCGGGAAGGACGTGCGAACCTTTGGGGGAGAAGTTGTCCCCAGGTCCATACAAGTTAGTGGGCATCGCCGAGATCCACGGAAGCCCGTACTGCCGGCGGACTGCCTGAACCTGCATAATTCCAGCAATTTTCGCAATTGCATATGCATCATTTGTCGGCTCGAGGTGCCCAGTGAGCAAGGAATCTTCTCTGATGGGCTGCTCCGCATATTTCGGATAGATACACGAGGACCCAAGAAAGAGGAGCCGCTCAACGCCGTGCTCGCGCGCAGCGTCAAGGACGTTGACCTGTATCTGGAGATTCTCTGTGAGAAAGTCGACCGGGTACGTGTTGTTGGCGAGAATCCCTCCGACCTTGGCGGCGGCCAGAACAACATAGCGCGGCTTCATCCGGGCAAAAAAGCTAAAAACGGCGTCCCGGTTCTTTAGATCCAGTTCAGATGAAGTTTGACCGATCAGATTTTGGAACCCCTCATTTTCGAGGTTCCGCCAGATCGCTGAACCGACTAAGCCACGATGACCTGCAACATAGAAAGGTGCCGTCCTATCAAGCGGCCCTACGGAGTAGTCCACTGAACTGCTCATTTCCAACTTGCCAGATCTACGCTATCGATCCAGTGGTTTCCGGCATGCTTGAGAGCTTCCATGTCTGCATCAACCATTATTCGGGCCAACTCGGGGGTATGGACCGAAGCTTTCCACCCCAGCTTTTCTTGTGCCTTGGATGCGTCCCCAACCAGGGCATCCACCTCGGTTGGGCGCAGGTACCGCTCGTCAAACCTGACGTGATTTTCCCAGTTAAGACCTGCATGTTCGAAGGCGATCTGCAAAAAGTCGCGGACCGTGTAGTTCCCACCTGTTGCGAGAACGAAGTCATCTGGCTCGTCGGCTTGCAGCATGCGCCACATGCCCTCGACGTATTCAGCGGCATATCCCCAGTCGCGCACGGCATCCAGGTTGCCCATGTAAAGCAGATCCTGTTTGCCAGCCTTGATGGCGGCCACAGCGCGAGTGATCTTTCGAGTAACGAACGTCTCGCCTCGGCGAGGGGACTCGTGGTTGAACAGAATTCCATTCACCGCGAACATTCCGTAGGCCTCGCGGTAGTTTTTCGTGATCCAGTAGCTGTAAACCTTGGCGGCGCCATACGGGGACCGAGGGTAGAACGGCGTCTCTTCGTTCTGTGGGGGAGGCGTTGCCCCAAACATTTCTGAGGACGAGGCCTGATAGAACTTGGTTTCGATCCCCGACATCCGGACCGCTTCTAGCAGCCGTATTGTCCCAACACCAGTGGTATCACCTGTGTGCTCGGGCTCATCAAAGGAGACCCTAACGTGTGACTGAGCCGCCAAGTTGTACACTTCGTGCGGCCGAATTTCCGCCAGGAGAGTAACCAGCCGGGCACCGTCGGATAGGTCCCCGTAGTGCAGGAAAAGCTTTGCCTGCGGATCGTGCGGGTCTACGTAGAGATGGTCAATCCGTGCCGTATTGAATGTAGAGGCCCTTCGAATGAGGCCGTGTACTTCATAGCCTTTACTCAGAAGGAGTTCGGCCAAGTAGGATCCATCTTGTCCGGTGATTCCGGTAATAAGCGCGCGCTTAGTCATGTTGCCCCCCGTGGTGCGAAAGAAAGAAAAAGTCGCACCGCCTAGCGGCCGCGCGACAACGCCAGACTCGTGATGAGATCATCATAGCGGCCGAGCGCGAATGTTTCTGACAATGTCTTTTCGCGGAAGATGCGGCCTTGCTTGCCTAGGCTGCTGGCGAGATCAGCGTTTTCCCCCAAGGATTCCACGGCTGAAACGAGGGCTGCGGGGTCGCCGGCGTCGACCCGGATACCTGCACCGGAGTTGCTGATTTCTTCAGCTGTGACCGAACCTTCATCGGTAGCCGCTAAGACCGGGCGCCCAGAGGTGAAATAGGAAGTCAGCTTGCTGGGAACGGACATATCCCGAACGCCAGGGAGTTCGTTGACCAGAAGCACATCGGCTGCCTCAAGTGCTGCCTGAAAGTCCGATTGAGGGAGTGCATCCACGAACTCGATTTGTTTCAGTCCCTTGGCGGAAGTCTCCAGCGTTGTCCGCTGATTTCCGTCGCCCATAAGCACGAACTTGACGCGGCTTCCCGTGCTTTCAGCCAAACGAGCAGCTTCGACCACGTTGCTCAGGCCCTGCTTCTTTCCGATGTTGCCAGAGTGGAGAGCAACGATGTCCGTTGCATTCCAACCCAGCTTTCGGCGAACAGCCTCACGGTCGACGGGCTTGCTCGGGGGCAGATGGGTCCAATTGCGGACAACATGAACGGAGTCCGGCTGTACGTGGAGGCCCTCGCTGATGTAGCGAGCAAACCTGTCGTGAATCGCCACGACGGCATCAACGGATCCCAAGACCCTTCGCTCAACCAGCGCCATCCCTCTGGAGACTAACCCGGGCTTGCCGCCCGTTTCGACAATCCCGCGACTGTATATGTCTTGGACCCAAATCATTGTTCCCTTTTGCCGGCCCAGCAATCGGGCACGGAGTAGGGCAATGCCACTCGAGAAAAGTGCAGGACTCACCAGTACGACTACATCCGGCTTGTGCCAGTTCGTAGCCAGGACGCGAACGCCAAAGCTGAACTCCATGTGGAGGCGGCCTAGGGTTGATGGGTGACGCGGCACGAAATGACGAAGCCGCTTGACACCTACTCCGTTCAATGACTGCTTTAGGGACCACCCCCTATAACCTGAATGCACTGACCACTCCGGGTAGTGGGGGTACCCGGTTACTACGGTCACATCGTGACCTCTCTGTGAGAGGCCTTCGGCGAGACTGGTGGTGTAGGGGGCGTTGCCCGAGGGTTCTGGCGCATAGTGCAGCCCTATGATCGTGATCTTGAGTTTTGAGTGAGTCACGAGTGCAACAATAGTGGCCGTGCTGGTGGCAGCGAATATGAGGGGGAAACATGGTTAACGGTCGAAACGTAGGGGAGAAGGCGGACCATGGTGTCCGAGTCGTCGACCTATCACTGGCTCCCGGTGAACGACAGGCGTGGGATCGACCGCGTCCGATCGTCTACCTGTGGGCTCTCGTGGAGATATTAGTCGTCACAAATCCGTTGCAGATCAGCTCCGGACTGCGGGTGAAAGCTCTCCGTGCCTTTGGTGCCGAGATTGGTGACAATGTAATATTTCGACCGCGCACTCGCGTTAAGTTTCCGTGGAAGCTGCACATTGGAGATCGTTGCTGGATCGGTGAGGGCGTTTGGTTCCATAATCAAGATGACATTTATGTGGACAATGATGTCGTCATTTCACAAGAGTCCTTTCTGACCACGGGTAGTCATGCAGTTCGTAGAGACATGGCATTGATTACCAAACCCATCCATATACGGTCCGGGGCATGGCTTACGACGAGGTGCATCGTGCTGGGTGGTTCGAATATCGGAGTCTCCGCCGTAGTTTCTCCAGGTACCATCGTTAAAGCGGGCCAAAATGTTCCCGATGGAGCCATTCTTTCAGCCCCCGATGCCACTGTAGTTGGACAGCGTTTCGCTGTCGACGGCCAAGGATAATAGGAAAGATCCCCAGACAATGAGCGCTAAATCGAAGCCCGTGCCGTACGTCCTGTACTTGGCGGTATTGCCAAAGTATCGAACTGAATGTATGCGCATTTTGTCCGACCGGCTCGGAGACGCATTGCGCCTTTTCGTTAGTCCGGCGCATCTTGACAGCTCCGTGCGAACCGGGATTCCCGAATCGATGTATACGACTGTGCCAATCAAAAGAATTCTTGGGAACCGTGCCTTCGTGCAGACGGGTCACTGGCGCACCGCACTTGCTGCCGGCACAACCATACTGGACCTCAACCCGCGAAGCGTGACTGCATGGTCAGTTTTGTTGAGCCGGCGGCTTCTAAGGCGGCGTACTTTGGTATGGGGACACATCCACCCACAGGCCGGGCCGTCCTCGTCAACGGCGTTCCTTCGCCGAGGTATGCGCAAGCTCGCCGACGGGACTATCTCCTACACTTATCGAGATGCCGAAAAGGCTGTAAATGACATTCCGGGAAGCACTGTATGGGTAGCACCAAATTCTCTGTACCGGGCGGAAGATATAAAGCCCGCTGAGGGGTGTGAAAAGAACTCTGTCATTTATGTGGGCAGGTTTGCGCCAACAAAGAAAGTACGGCTTCTCATCGAGGCTTTTGCCATTGCCGTGCGTAGTGAACCCGAAATCAGGCTGACTCTGATCGGCGGTGGCGAGGAGCTTTCTCTCCTAAAAGGAATGGTCGCCCGACTTGGTATATCGGAACAGGTCGCTTTTCCTGGTTGGATTGATGATCTCAGTTCCCTACGAGAGTACTACTCCACGGCATTCTGTTCAGCTTCTCCGGGTTTCGCCGGTCTTGGTCTGACGCAAAGTCTGGGATTTGGCGTGCCGATGCTGGTTGCCGAAGATGAGCCCCACTCGCCTGAGATTGAGCTTGAAGCTTCTGGGGGAGTGGCCTTCTTCCAGTCCGATACGCCAGACTCTCTAGCCCAGGCGATTCTTTCCGCATGGGAGAAGCGCGCTCAGGCCCCACAGGCTCACTTGTCTGAGTATGTTGAAAGTCGCTACTCCGCCGAAGCTATGGCAAACGGCTTGCAAGATGCGCTTCAGGATGGCCCAACCAATAATGTGAAAGGCTCCAATGGACAACGCAAGTAGGTCAGTTCTGCCTGGCTTCATACGAGGCGCCGTCCGCGCAGTCCTGAGAAGACTTTGTGTTCACGGCAAAGTGCAATTTGAAGATGATTTCAGAGTCGGCCGCGGGGCGATCATCGGCTCGACTCACGGACTCAAAATTGGGCGAGGGGTCTCAATTGGTCCTCGCAGCGTTGTACAGGTGAATGGGGAAATCGGCGATTTCGCTCTTATAGGCATGCATGTCCAGATAATAGGACGGGAAGACCACGAGATAGCCGAGGTTGGTGTGCCCATGTCGCATTCAACTTGGGTTGGTGAGCGTGACGCGCGGGAGCGGGACCAAGTAAGGATAGGGCGCGACGTTTGGGTGGGCGCCTCTAGCATTATTTTGGGCGGTGTTTCTATCGGTGAAGGATCTGTGATCGGAGCAGGTTCCGTCGTCACGAAAGACGTCCCGGCCTACTCGATTGTTGTTGGCAATCCTGCCCGAGTGATTGCCATGCGATTTGCAACTGAAACCGAGCGTGAAACGCATAGCCAAGTTCTCCGGGAAAGGGCGAGTTAGGCTTAGGTATCCATTCGGTTAGTCAACCCTACGGTTCGCGTCTGTCCACTCGTGGCCATTCTGCCGCATCAAGCCGGGCACATCTGGGGCCAGGCAAATCGGCAGAGTAGCGGGTCTCGATTCGGAGCGGAAGGAAAGAGTCGAGCCTGATTGGTCCAAGGTCAGGTGCGTGGTTCTGCCGGCTCGGGAACCGCTCGGGCGCCTGACTGGTGCACTTGTTCCGGTGGATAGGATCTCGTCGGAAATCGGAATAGCAGGGCATGGCCCACGATCCCCCATGTGTCCTTGGACTGTAATGGATTCCGACTAGGGCGTATCAGGAAGTCACAGGCCCGCATAAGCTTTGGGTGCGGCTCTGCTACGGTATGCGGACGAAGCATGAAGTCTAAACATCGACCTACTAACGGCCACGTACTCCTCGACTATGCCGGCCGATAACGATGAGACTGCGACGACGCGAAACGACGATGGTTACTAGCAACAGAGTCAATATGATCGTCTGCAGTACAGCAAATGCTAGAGCTGCCCCTATTGATCCCATCGCCCAAGTCAGAAGGGCGACAAGCATCAATTGTATGCCGACTCCAGATGTAGTGATGAAAGAGACGGCTCGTTCATTGCCTAGAGCCTGCAAAAACGCTGCTACAGGTTGGTTGAGGACGGCGCCGATTGTGCCGACAGCCAAGATTCTAAGAACCGCGGCAGAATCTGCGAAGTCACTCCCGACCAAGACCGCGACAAGCGGCTCTGAGAAAACAGCAACCCCTACACACAAAAGGACGGCTCCGCCTATGAGCATCGAACTACGTTTAAGGAGTGGCCAGGCAGTTCGCCAGCTGCCCATTTTGGCAACGAGTGGGGCCGTGGAGGTCGTGAAGGCTGCTGCCAGCAGACTCATCGGCTGAGTCCATCGATTGACGGCTCCGTAGACGCCGGCCACGGATGCCCCGCCGACGAGACTCATGATCGTAAGATCGAGCGATTGTGCACTTACGGCCGCAGATGAAACCCCGTAGTGCTTTGCGTTCCTCCAGGGATTTACCGATACGGACCAACTGAGATCGGGTTTCTGGTCGCGTGCCAAGATCCACCTGGTTACGGAAGCAGACACGACCGGACCGGCCGCCATAGCCACCCAAAGCATGTGCTGAGGGCCGAAGTCCATGAGGTGAAGTACCAAGAAGCAACATGCCACCGTAAGTCGGTCAATTAACGTAGCGGCTGCAAGTAGATCTGTCCGCCCACGGGCGCGAAGCGGGACGACGAAGCTTTGCCCTAAGAGCTGAGAAAAGGCAATCGGGCCAGCCACCCAGAGAAATGAATCACGAGCAAACACAAAAAAAGTGACAGCCCATAAAGTCAAGCCGGCAGTTCCAATGAGGAGCTTGCCGCTCAGTCTTGAACCGAAGCCGCCCAGGTCCATTCGCTTAGCCGCCATTTCGCGAACGCTGAGAGAGTTTGACCCAAAATCTATGAGTCCGGCAAGCGTCGCGCCAAGCCCAACGGCTGCGACGAGTGGACCGAATATTTCCGGGCCCATAGATCTAGCGCTCAAAATGTAGACAACCGCGACTATGACCTGGCCTGCTGCCGTGCTGGACGCCAGCAAGAGGGTCTGCAGGAGTAACGGTAGGTGCTTTCGGTTGCGCCGTTGAGTAGGTGCCTCCGCATACGGCGATTCAAGGCTACGCACGTGGCATTAGTGCTTCTACGAACATCTCCTTGTTGGCCGACAACTTAGCTTCACTACGTCCAGAGGTGAGAGCACGTTTCATCGCTGACTTTAGCTTAGGGGTCTTTAACGGCGTCCACTCAGCCATACCGCCGAGCGCTCTAATGTCGTGGCGAAGACTGTTTGCTCCGGCCGCAAGAATCTGTGTACCGGCGCAGGCCGCCTTGCCAAGAAGCCCGCTAGGGCCTTCGTTAGAGTGAGCTAACACTAGACAGTTGCTCGCGGCCACGGCGGCGTCAAGTTCAGTGTTACTGAGTGTCCTGTCGATCACTACGAACTCAATGCCTGCAGCTTCACATTCAGATCGGAAGGTCAGCAAGTCTGACTTCAAGTCTCCGTCAACGCTTCCAGCGATCAGAAGCCCAAGAGATCCAGCTGCGTAGTCAGTTTTGGAAAGGGCGATAAGACTTTCGACCACCAACGGAACATTCTTCCGCACAGTTACCGCACCAAGTACAGCAAACCAGTAAGTGCCCGAGGATAGTCCCCATTCACTGCGGACACCCGCCACGTCTTGGTGTGTACATTCCAGCTCAACTGGGTCCTTCGCTACGCGGAATAGCGACCTTCCCTCCCAAGTGGCTGATTTGAGGACAGACACCTCTACATTTCGAACCGACGATGCTCGGAACATCAAGGTGCGCTTGGCGGCTGTCTTCAACCATGTGATAGGACTCGACGCGCGTCCTTGCGCTTTTTCCCTCATGATAAGGATCGAAAGAGTCCCTGCACCCCGCCAACTGCCGGTGCTGGCAACCTGCCTTGCCAGCACGTCTGCGTCAGTAACGATCGTGCGAGAGACATTAAGTTCTGAACTAAGCCGTTCGAGTTCACGGAGTCCGAAGCCTTCGATAGTGCTGAGCCTAAAGTTGTCTGACAGGTCATTTAGGTGGATGTTGTACTCAGCTGATTCGGACGCGCCTGACGGGAGCCCTATATGGACTTCAACTCCTCTGCTCAGTGCTTCTATCAATAACAGTCGGACATATGCCAAGCGATGCCCGGAAACTCGCGGTTCGGCCAGGAGTAGTCGCGAAACTGTGCCCATTAGCGGCTCAGATCGTTTCTGGGAAAGCGCGTTGCCGGCGCTTCTTCGTAATCGTAGAGAGCGGAGTCATAATCCGTTTGAACTCTTCGACCTTGAGCGTTTCCCTTAGTGCTCATATCTGAGTTTCTATCCAAGAATTCGCTTGTCGAACTGACGCGATTGCTTTCATCGTTGGTGTAGTAACCGTATGCGTATGCATCGGGACCCTTAGCCGGCAAACGATTTAGTACAACCCCAAGAATGCGGGCGCCAACCAGCTCCAACGATCCGAGAGATTTCTGAACGTCCTGCGTTTTGGTTCGCTGTGAGCCGACCACAAGTACAACTCCACCAACACTTTGTGAGAGAACCGCGGCATCAGTTACGGGTAGCAGTGGCGGGGCATCGATTACAACTACGTCAAACGACTGCTCGAGTTCACCAACGAGGTTCTTCATTACTTCCGAACCTAAAAGCTCGCTGGGATTAGGCGGGATCCTGCCTGAGGTAAGGACGAAGAGGTTATCTTCTCCCCAAGGCTGCAAAAGGTCAACAACTTCAGCTTGTCCGATCAGAGCTGTGGTTAACCCGGCGTTTCGATCAAGACCAAGATACTCGTTGACCATTGGCCTGCGAAGATCTGCATCGACCAAACAAACTGCTTGCCCAGCCTGCGCCAGCGTAATGGCCAGGTTAGTTGCCGTGGTGCTCTTTCCCTCACCGGGGAGAGACGACGTTACTAGAACGGAAGTTGCCTTCCCTGAAGCGTTAGCGAAGTGCAAGTTGGTCCGAAGCTGTCGGAAAGACTCAGCCCGCGGAGAGTGGGCGTGGCGTTGGGCCAGCAGGGGTTCTTTGGCCGCCACAGGGTCAAACGCAATTCCTCCAAGCAACGGTAGTTCAGTAATTTTCCTTAGTTCGGCTTCTCCCCGAATTCGGTTGTCGAGGCTAGACCTAACGAACGCTGCAACGCATCCTGCTACCAGACCGAGCGCGAGGCCCAACAACAGATTTAGTTTGGTGTTCGGGGCCGACGGCGCAATCGGGACGGAGGCTGGAGTGATGACCGAAAGGCTAATAGGGGAGGCTCCACCCGACTTTGGACGCTCAAGCGTGTCCACAGCTTTTATAAGGCTGTCCGCGACGGATTGCGCTATGGCCGACGCTCTGACGGGAGAGACGTCACTAACCGCGATTGTGATCAAGACAGTATTCAGATCGGCTGTTGCTTTGACCTTCTCAGCTAGTGCTTCGGGCCTGACCTCAAGCCCCAGAGAGTCGATCACAGGTTGGAGTACAACAGGGGTCTCAACTGTCTTCACGTACGACTGGACTCTAGCTTGGCTAAATGTGTTGCCTTGCTGAAGCTCCTGAGCTGAGCCCGAATTCTGGATGGCAACAAAAAGTTGCGTCTCAGCTGTGTATGTCGGTTTGATCAGCATCGATAGGCCGCCGCCCACGAGCAAGCCCAAGAAGGTTGTAGCCGCGATTGTCAACCAATTGCGCCGAAAGATACGCCAGTAGTCACGTATATCCAATTGGTGGCCCCCTAGTTCATTTTTTTGGAGACCTGCCGTCCGGCCAGCCACCAGTACGGCATTATCAGTGCGGTGATGTAATCATACCTGCTGCCGTTCGCTGCCTGACTCCGCCGTTACCGCTTACGTCAGCGGTACCTGCGCAGGAGAGATCCTGACGTCAAACGAGACCCCACGGCAGGCCACGTTTGGGCCTAACAACTCCTGACAATAGATTCTGGCAGCTGCCGGTGAGTGTGGTACCTGTCCCAACTAAAGACCCCTTAGGCCATCCCGGATAGAACGGATTGTGAGGGTGTTGTCAGTTGGGGAATCGGCGGGACTTGTCAACACTGTGAATTTGGGGATCGGTCTACTAGTCCGCATGTTTGGTAGCTGCGCTGTTCGTTGCCGGGCTCGCCTTGACCAGGAATCCGCACCGCTTAGAGCTCGTGCTGCAGGTTGTGCGGTGACTATCTTGATGGCATTCATCTGGTGGCGACGCGGTGTGTAGGGGGCATGCCAAGTCGTTGAATGAGAGTCTTTGCGATTTGTAAACGCATGGTTAGACAGTCTCTGTTCATGTGTTTATGGCGGGGAGAAGCTGGCATGGCTAGCTCTCGTTCACAGGAACTGGGTGAGGAGATGGGTACAATCGGTCACCAAGACGAACGCACACTGCATTGCGGGAGGTACGGATTAACAATGTCGGAATGGCTTGATGTCGGCACGGACAACTATGTACTGGTCACTGAAGGATCTCTGCTGAATACGGGCCTGATCGTCGGCTCCGAACGAGCCATGGTCATCGACACCGGATGCGGACCCCGCCAAGGACGCGAGATCTTGGACGCTGTCAGGGAAAAGACCGGCCTCCCCCTTGTGGTGGTCAATACGCATGCCCACTATGATCACTTCTTCGGCAACGCCATCTTCGCGGAAGCCGAGGTGACAGAATTCTGGGCGCATCAGAACTGCGCCACGGAGATCGACCAGCGCGGTGACCTGCAGCGCCGGCACGTTGGAACCTTGGAGCCTGAGATGGCGGCAGGTGAGGGCGAGAACGTCCAGCTCGTGGTCCCTAACGCCATCGTCAAAGACCAGCCCGTCTTGGTAGATCTCGGCGGCTTGACAGCAACCCTGTTTTACCTTGGGCGTGGCCACACCGATGGGGATCTTCTGGTAGGCACCCCCAGCACACTCTTTGTGGGCGACCTGGTGGAACAAGGCGCCCACCCTTCCTTCGAAGATTCTTACCCCGAGGAATGGGCCGATGCGCTCCGCCACATCTCCGCCCTCCGGCACCGCTACGAATTCCTGATCCCGGGCCACGGAAGGCCCTGCAGTGACCAATTCGTCAAAACAATGGCCAACACCATGACGACGGCCGTACGCCAGGCCCGGCAGTCCATCCGCGACACCCCCAATGACGCCACCAAGGCTATTCCTGTTCTGCCCTACGGACCTGAGCAGTCCAGGTGGTTCATCAAGCGTCTACAGGAAACGCGCTGGGAATCTAGCCGAGAGCCGAGAAGCGTGTAATCCAGCGACAATCGTCTCATCGAAAGATCGTCGTTTGGGCGCAAGCCTTATAAGCGTTGGTTGTAGCCACTGGGGTCCAAAACAGTCGGACAGAACCGGTCTTATTGGCCGCATATCATTAGTGCATGGAATCTGGGGGATCAATACGCTGGAAGCTCGCTGGAGTCGTATTTCTGGCGGTTATCGCCATCGCTGCGGCAGGTGTGGCGCTACTTCGCCCGATGACCCCGCCATCCGTTTCGGAATCTGTGGCGAACTACACGCCACCCCCACAACCGACATTCCAAATCATCAACGCGGTGGTTTTTGGGGACTCGATCGCGCATGGCTCCGGGGCGTCAGACACCCAGATCGGCTGGGCTGGGCGGCTAAAGCGTAACCAGACTTGGAACATGACTAGCCTTGCCCGCGGCGGGACGGGGTTTGTCTCGTCCGTTGAGCGTGCAGTTGCCGCCCAAGAGTCGTGCCGACTCGATAGGTGCCCGAACTTCCGCGAAATGATTGAGGCTGCTAAGGCAGTGCATCCGGATCTCATCATCGTCAGTGGTGGCCGAAATGACATTAGGCTTTCGGCTGCCAGTGAGGCCATCGCCATAAATGAGTTCTTCACGACGCTGCGGACGACATTCCCGGAAGCAAAGATCATTGCCACCAACGCCCTGTGGGACGCAACGACGCTGCCGCCGGGGCTCGATGGAATATCAGCAACAATCCAAGAATCGGTAACTTCAGTCGGCGGCGCTTACTTTGACCTCGGCCAACCACTCCAAGGCAAGCCTGAGCTGGTGGCTCAGGACGGTTCACATCCGAATGATCGAGGGCACGAACTGATCTTCGGGCTCATGCTGGATCGTCTGCGTGAAGCAGGGCTGGCGAGGGGCTAGGCAGTCTCGATGGCCTCTGAGACTGACCTCATTGAGCACGCCAACAGGTTCCCGGCCAAGGGCCGGTAGAATCTTTCTCATGACTTCTGGGGGGTTTCAGCTGCTTGGACTTGCTCTGCTAACAAGCGTCATTACGGCGATGGCAGTTC
Organism: Pseudarthrobacter sp. AG30; assembly: GCF_003116525.1. Classification (NCBI taxonomy): domain Bacteria; kingdom Bacillati; phylum Actinomycetota; class Actinomycetes; order Micrococcales; family Micrococcaceae; genus Pseudarthrobacter; species Pseudarthrobacter sp. AG30. The sequence continues at coordinate 303,858 of NZ_QEHL01000009.1, forward strand.
TGGGTGGAATGCTTGGAATCCTCGCAGCAGTTGCCGTCATCGTGATGACGTTTGTGTTCATTTACAAGCCGACGATGGCGGCACCTTTGCTGGTGCTGGTGGGTATGGTGCTGGCCCGACCTAACATCTGGGGCGAGCAGTACTCGATGGTAAGTATCGGCTTCTTCGGCCTTGCTGCGGGAATTGCACTGGTCCAGGATAAAGGCGGTTTTCTTTTTGATCGACGAGAATTCCGTGGCGTTCGCAGCCCGCTGCTTTGGGTATCGGCCGCATATATTTGGCTGCTTCTACGTGTATCCAGTCAAGGCCTCGATAGCACCAGCCAAACGGTCAACGGCCTGGTGGCTGCCGCCGCCTGCCTTGTGTCAGTTGTCTTTGTGGTGGGTGAGAAGAAGCGTCGCGACTACCTCATAAAGGGCTTCATTTTTGCGGTGTTGCTCGTGTCGTCCTCGTACGTGGTCACTGCTGCTTTCTGGGCCGCGTTTGGTGTCGGGTCTGGAGTTGTCGGACACATGTTTATTGGTAACTGGCCGGCGCCGCAACCCGTGTATTTCCCCTTCACCACCACCGTTGCTTCACAGCCTGTTCTTGGGATGATTCTTCCCCGGTTCGTAGGCTTTGCTCGTGAACCAGGGTGGATGGCCATGTATTCGGCCGTGGCGTTCTTCCTCATGCCACTGGCCGGATGGCACCGCAAGTTCTTTAAGCTCGTCGTACTCGTCGGGCTACTAGGTACGCTTTCTACTGCCGGATTCGGCATCCTAGTTGTTTGCCTCGCGCTCAGGTTCACCTTCAGCCGCAAGTCCAAGTCCGACATCGGCGCAGTCCTCCGGCTGGCATTCGGAGTTGGCTTTGTCGTTTTCGCTATCTGGGCCGCCTTCAACGCACCGATCCTTGGTTTTGACGCCAAGGGTGCTCAGAACGGGATTTCACTCTCAGAGCGAACGGCAGCAACAAACATGGGCGTCTGGGCCTTCCAGCACGACCCGTTCTCGGGTGGCCTCGCAGCCGACAAAGTGGGAGCCGTGAACCTCGTTGCGGCAGTGGCCGCGTACGGGCTCCCGTTCTCCGTTGCGATGGGTCTGGCAACGACGGCGCCAATTCTCCGACACAAGAACCGCCGGGTGCTCATACCGATAGTTACAGTCGTATTCCTTACCCTGCTCATGTCGCAGCCGTCTCTTGACTCGTCCTGGGCATTTGCGTTGGTGATCATTGCGGCAGCCGCTGCCATCGACCCGGCCGCGCCCCCAATGAAGAAAGCGCCGCCGAAAGCGAAGACGGGGCAGCTGCCATCGCACTACCAGCATCCGGCTGCGGAGAAAGCTTTGAAAGCCTCCGCGCTGTCAGATTGATTGGCGTTGCCTGCCTCCCGGAGACAACGTCAGTCGGGCTCTAGCCATGAGATCGATGAGGATTGCCGTGGTTCCAGCCGGGACAATGTACTCCTGATAGACCCACTAGTTACGGCCGTAGTGATGACGGCGGCCTGAGCGGTTCCTGCATTGCCGGTGAACGTTGCTTTGACCTGTGTCCAGACGCCGCCGTTGATGGTCATCATGCCCATAATCCCTTGTCGCCCCACAGCGAAGCCGGGGAAGCCTCGCTTCATGGCGCGGAGGGAGGCGCTGGCTGTATGGGTGATCTGCATCATTTTGCCCGGAACAGCAGAGACGTCAACCAATGCGTGCGCGTAGCCGGTAAGCCGGCGAAGGCGAACTAACGATTTGGCACGCCGTCAGCGTCGGCATCCGTTAGCAGAACCGGATTCTTCGCCTAGACCTGCCACCGCACAAAGAGCCAAAAATCATCCCTGACCTGCACGAACACCCATTCTTGAGTCAACCTTGAGGGTGCGCCGCAGGGTAAATTGAGTTCGCCCCGCCAAGGTGGAGGCATGCTCTCACGTCTCCGGGCAGGGAGCGTTGTTCTCACCTGCGCCCTGCTTGCCGCCGTCCAATTCCAGCCCGCAGCCAATGCCGCACCCGCCGCAGTACCTGCGGACAGCGCTGCCGCGTCCCACACCAACCCGGCCACAGCCCCAGCCAGCCTGGGCTCCGTCTCGGCCATGCCCGGCCAGTCAGGCCAACAGCTCGCCGTCCCGGTGGCCCCCGGCCTTCAACCCGCCCGCATCACCGGCAGCATCGCCGTCACCGGCCAGCCCACCACCGGCACCATCCGCGTCAGTGCCCAGGGCCGCACACTCCTCGAAGCACCGGCCAAGGGGACCATCGCCCTGGACGCCCCCGTCAGTGCGGCAGACCTCACCGACCGCCAGCTGGTTCTGGCCCTCGAATACACCCCCGCCGTCCGGGACGTCTGCACCGCCACCCAGTCCACCGCCACCCTCAGCAGCCTCAGCCTCACCACCCAGGGCACCGAAACCGCGCCCACCACCGTGGCCGAATTCCTGGCCCCCTCCGTGCCGGCCATCCTCATCCCCGTCCCGGCCGAACTCGCCACGGACGTCTCCGCCGCCATCCTCGCCGCCTCCGCCGCCATGGCCCACCGCTACCCGGACGCCGCGCTCAAGCTCGTGCCGCCGCAGGACATGGACGCCCAGGCCGCCGCCCTCCCCGCCGGCTCCCGCATCATCACCATCAGCAGCACGGACGGCGACCCCAGCACCACGCTCGGCACCCAGGCCGGCCGCCCCAACCTCACCATCACCGGCACCGGCGAGGGCCTCCGCACCGCCGCCCGCGCCCTGGCAGACACCAAATCCGCCCTGGCGGACGGCGCCACCGTCACCGGCATGACCGCCACCGTCCCCGCCGCCGCCGGACCCGAACAAACCTTCACGGACCTGGGCGCCCAGGCCATCCGGCTGGCCGGCTACGGAACCCAGGAAACCTACCTGGGCGTCAACCAGTCCCAGTTCGGCGGCCCCGTCTCCGCCATCAGCCTCCAGCTCCGCGGCACCCACACCGCCATCCCCACCGGCGGGCAGGCCGCACTCTCCGTCTACTGGAACGACTACCTGCTCAGCTCCCAAACCCTCAACGGCGACACCTTCGACATCACCGCGGACGTCCCCGCCGGCCACATCCAGTCCCGCAACGGACTCCGCCTGCGCCTCACCGCCCTGCCCGCCGGCGGCGACTGCTCCGGCCCCGCAGGCCTGCTCCCCATGGAACTCACCGTGGACACCACCGGCAGCAAACTCACCGCCCAGCGCGGCCATTCCATCAAGCCCGGCTTCGCCCGTTTCCCCCAGGTCCTGGGCACCACCCTCCCCATCGCGTTCGACGCCGGCGCTACCGCCCAGGAAAACACCATCAACGCCGCCACGCTGGCGTTCTCCCTCCAACGCGACAACGACGCCCTCCTGGACGTCCGCCTCACCACCCCCGCCGCCCTGCTGGACTCCAGCGACTCCGGCCTCCTGGTGGGCGCCACCCCCGCCACCGCCGAACAGGCAGGCGCCCCGCTCCGGCTCGCCGGGTTCCGCACCGTGTCCAGCAAGGACATCGAATACGGCGTAGGCACCACCGCCCCCTACGGCGCCCTGGAAGCCTACGAACACAACGGCCGCAACCTCCTGCTCCTGGGCGGCTGGGCCCCGGACACTGCCGACGCCACGTCCGCGGCAACCGCCACCCCAGGAACGTTGCAGGCCAGCCTGGCCACCTACATCCAGCAGCAGCCCGGCGGCTGGAGCTCCCTGTCCCGCAACCTCCTGGTCACCCAGACCACCGGCAACCCCGTGCTGCTGGAAACCAACGCCATCACCCCCCAGGCCGAAGTCACCGACGGCTTCCGGCCGCTGGCCCTATGGCTCGCCGCCGCAGCCGCCGCGCTGATCCTGGCCGCGGGCACCCGGGTGCTGCTCCGGCGTCGCCACCGCCGCGCCGCCCGCGCCCACGCCGACGCCCTGGAACAGGCCGCCGCGGACACCGCCCATGGCCAGTGACCTGCAGGCGGCCCCCGCACCCCTGACGGACGCGCCGGCCGGACCGGCCGCGCCGGCGGGGGAGCGGGCACCATGGCTGCGCCGCACCTGGACCGCCCTGGGCGCCCCGGCAGCCGGGCGCCGCGTCCCCGGGACGGCCGCCATCGCCGTGGTGGCGGCCGCCGTCGGCCTCCTCGCCTGCCTCTACACCACCGGGCAAGGCAGCAACCTGGACTACTCGGACGCCCAAAGCCACCTCACCATCGCCCGGCGCGTGTTTGACAGCAAAGCCCCCGGGTTCGAACAGCTCGGCACCGTGTGGCTGCCCATGCCGCACCTGCTGCTCATGCCGTTCATCATCAACCTCTGGATGTTCAGCAGCGGCTGGGGCGCCTGCGTGCTGGGCATCATCGCCCTGGCCGCCACCGCCTCCGGGCTCTACCGGATCTGCGCCCGCCTGGGCTACGGACGCACCGGCCGGCTGGCCGCCGTCCTGGTCCTCCTGGCCAACCCCGCCATCCTCTACACCTACACCACCGCCCTCACCGAACCCGTCCTGCTCATGTGCCTGGTGGCCGGCATGGCAGGCCTGGCGCACTGGGCCACCAGCCGCCGCCGCATGAGCGCCGGCGAGCTGGCCGTATTCGCCGGCATCCCGTCCGGCGCCGCCGTGCTCTCCCGCTACGAAGGCTGGGCGCTGGTACTCACCGGCACCTTGTTCGTCCTGGTCACCGAGCTCCGCCGCTCCCGCCAGTGGCGCGAGGCCACCAAGATGGCCGCCGCCTACGCCATGGTCCCCGCCGCCGCAGTCCTCTGGTGGCTCTCCTACAACTGGGCCATCTACGGCAACCCGCTGGAATTCATGTTCGGCCAGTACTCCGCCTACGCCCAGCAGAAGAACATCACCGACGGCGGCCTGCTCCCCACCAAGGGCAACCTGGGCCTGACCCTCTGGACGTTCCACTGGTCCCTGCTCGAAACCCTGGGCGTGGTGGTGCTCGCCGCCGCGGCCTGCGGCGCCCTGGTGGTGGTGTACCGGCGCGGGCTGGCCACCAGCACCCTGCTGGTGGCCGTCACGGGCAGCGCCTACGCCTTCGCCCTGGTCAGCCTTTACCTGGGCCAGACCGCCATCAACAACGACCATTCGCTCCCCAGTACCTGGTGGAACAACCGCTTCGCCCTGACCGCGCTGCCCCTGGCCGCGGTGCTGGTGGCGGCGTTCGTGCACCAGGTGACCCGCCGCCGTCGGACCCGTTCCTGGGTGGTGGCCTTCCTCCTGCTCGCCCTGGCCGGGCAAAACGCGTGGTGGCTGCAGGACCCCGCCGGCAGGATGGCCATCCTGGCCGAGGGCCGCATGTCCCACGATTCCAACACCTACTCCTTCGCCGCGGCCCGCTGGCTGAAACAGCATTACGACGGCGGCGGGATCCTCCTGGACGAAAGCGCCCGCGGGAACGCCGTGCTCCCCATGATGGGCATCCCGCTCGCCAACATCTACAACCGGGCCGCCGGCGACCATTTTGGCCCCGCCCTGCAAGACCCGGCCAAGTACGCCAAATGGGTGCTGGTGAACGTCGAAGGCGAGGACTCGCCCCTGGACTCCGGATTCACGGACCTGGTGCACCAGGCCATCAGCGCCAGCCCCACGTTCAACGCCCGCTACGCCGTGGTGTTCTCCAGCCCCACGCACCGGATCTACGAAAGGACCGTCAACTGATGGCAGAGCAGGCCCCGGTCCTCTCCACCGCGCGCGCCGGCGGTCCCGCCGGTTCCTACGACGACGGCGTGGGCGTGCAGTCCGTGGCGCTGGGCCAGTCGCTGCTCATGGCAGGGCTGATCACCCCGGAGCAGCTGGACCGCGCCCTGGAGCGCGCCAACACCGAAGGCGGCCTGCTGGGCCGGCACATCATCCTGGAAACCGGGCTGAACCGGCGGCACGTCTACCAGGTGCTGGCCGAGCAATGGGACGCGCCCCTGGTGGACCTGGTGCACCACCCCTCGGACGACGCCCTGCTGGAGCAGCTGAGCTTCACCGAGGTGTCCGAGCCCGGCTGGCTGCCCTGGCACCTGGAGGACGGCGTCCTCACCGTGGCCACCGCCGTCAAACCCAGCGATGAGATCCGCCGCGCCGCGCTCCGCATCCCCGGGGCCGAACAGGTGGTGTTCCGCACCACCACCGACTGGGACATCAACCACTCCATCCAGCGTGCCTTCCGCAACCACCTGCTCTACGAATCCGCCGAACGCCTGGCCGAGGAACAACCGGACGGCTCCGCCCGCACCGCCCTGAACCTGTGGCAGCGGCTCCTGCCCGCCGTCCTGCTCAGCTGCCTGCTGGGCGGCCTGCTCCTCGATGCGCAGCTGACCGTGATCGTGCTGCTCACCGCCGTGAACGTGGTGTTCCTGGTGAGCATCGGCTTCAAGACCCTGGCCAGCCTCCGCCAGCCGTTCGACGCGCTGCATGACAGGGCCGCCGCCAAGGCACAAGCCCGGGAACTGGAACGGCGCGGCGTGGGCACCGGGGCTTTGGGCGACGCGTCCGGGCTGGCCGGGCGGATCCCGGACGGCGAACTGCCCGTCTACACCATCCTGATCCCGGTGTTCCGCGAGGCCAACATCATCAACAAGCTGCTGGCTAACCTGGGGCAGCTGGACTATCCGCGCTCCAAGCTGGACGTGCTGGTGCTGCTGGAAGAGGACGACACCGAAACCATCGAGGCCGCCAAGCGCTCCCGGCCGCCCGAATACGTGCGGATCCTGGTGGTGCCCCGCGGCGAGCCGCAGACCAAGCCGCGGGCCTGCAACTACGGCCTCACCTTCGCGCGCGGCGAGTACGTGGTGATTTACGACGCCGAGGACCGGCCCGATCCGGGACAGCTCCGCGCGGCCATTGACGCGTTCCGGCAGGACGCCTTCGAACGCCGCTACCTGGCCCCGGACCGGCGGCCGCTAATCTGCGTGCAGGCCGCCCTGAACTACTTCAACGCGGACCAGAACGTGCTCACCCGGCTCTTCGCCATCGAATACACGCACTGGTTCGACTCCATGCTCCCCGGCCTGGACCGCTCCGGCATCCCGCTGCCGCTGGGCGGCACCTCCAACCACTTCGACACCCGGCTGCTGCGGCTCGTGGGCGCCTGGGACCCGTGGAACGTCACCGAGGACGCGGACCTGGGGCTCCGCGCCGCCGTCGAAGGCTACCGGGTGGGCGTCATCAACTCCACCACCTGGGAGGAAGCCTGCTCGCAGGTGCCGGCCTGGATCAAGCAGCGCACCCGTTGGATCAAGGGCTACATGGTCACCGCGGCCGTGAACACCCGCAACACCGTCCGGTACGTCAAGCGCACCGGGGTGGCCGGTGCCGTCGGCTTCCTGGGCCTGATCCTGGGCACCCCGCTGGCGTTCCTGGCCTACCCGCTGGTGCTCGGCTTCACCATCGTCACCTATGTGGGCTACAACTTCGTGGGCCTGGTGCTGCCCGAGTGGCTGCTGCTGGGCGGGGTGGTGTCCATGCTGTTCGGCAACGCCATGATGATCCTGGTGTCCGGCATCGCCACCTGGCGGCGGCACGGCTGGCGGATCGCCATCTTCGCGCTGCTCAACCCGGCGTACTGGGTGCTGCACGCCGTGGCCGCGTGGCGGGCGGCCTGGCAGATGCTCTCCAGCCCGCACAAGTGGGAGAAGACCCCGCACGGCCTGGACGAGGAATACCACGACGACGGGCGGTGGTCCGCGTGAGCGCGCACCTTTCCGTGCTGGACCCGCTGACCCTTCCGGTGCTGGACCCCCGGCACGTCAGGGACCTGGGGGAGGAGCTGGACAGCCCCGCCGGCGCGCACGCGTTCCTGGGCACCTACCTGGAGATGCTGCCGGACCGGCTGGCGTCGGTGTGCCACGCCGTCCGCGGTGGCGACTGGGACACCGCCATGGACCGGGCGCTCAGCCTCAAAGTCACCTCCACCATGGTGGGCGCCCTGCAACTGGCGGCGCTCGCCGAAACCATGGAGGCGCTGATGTGCCGGGGCGACTGGGCAGCCGCGGAACCCCTGCTCGAGGTCCTGGCACCCGCCGTCGCCGCCGTCCGGAAAGCCGGAGGCGCCGTCGTCAACGGCCTGCTGCACCCCTAGTTTGGGTGCCTTGACTTAGGACCCCGCTGGGCGGCAGGTGGTCCCGGACCCGTACTGCAGCCACTCCGGCAGGGCCGCGGTGAAGGCGTCCCGGATGGCGGGGGTGTTGGTGATGGTCCAGTCGATCCGGCCATTGACTTCGGCCTCGTTCTTGTCCCACTCGAACCAGTTGATCATCTTCAGGTTGGGGAACTGCGCGTGGGTTTGGGCGCCGAACACCTGCTCCCACCAGGCACGCTTGATCTCCGCCTCGGAAGCACCACCCACGGCAGGGTTGTACAGGGCCGCGGTTTCCGGGATGGCAACGGGCTTGTTGTGGTCCTTGCCGTACACGCCGTAGAAATCAGGCAGCAGGCTGTCATCGCCGTTGGCGCCGTTGTAGTTGCCGGTCAGCTGGTCCGCGAACTTCTTGGCCTCCGGGATTTCGTTCTCGCCCCACGGGTACGTCGCGCCCCAGTGGTACAGGGACATCCCCACCCAGTCCACCGCGTCGTCACCCGGGTAGTACGGGGCGTAGGCGTCGTCCGCCATGGTGATCACGCCGTCGTGGTTGGTGTCCAGGGCGGCGAAATCCGCGGTGCCCGGCTTGGCCTCATATTTGCCGCCGGCAAAAGGGTAGCCGCCGCCATAGTTCGGCGCCCACATCATGGCGGACCCCGGCGCGGTGGTGTGCACCGCAGTGGCGAGGGTCCTAAAGGCGGCCACGTACTCCAGCGGCTGCTGCGACCAGGCGTACCAGGAGCCGTTCATTTCGTGGGCGAACCGGACAATCACCGGGACGCCGTTCCTGTTGAACCGGTCCAGGTCCTTTGCCAGGGCTGTGGCGGTGGCATTGGTAATGGTGGACAACCCGTCGGCGGGCTCCAGGGTCAGGAGCATCATGTGGCCGTCGGCGCGGATTTGGTCCACGGCCTTGGCAAGGTCATCCTCATCCTTGGCTGTCAGCGGGAAGCCGGTGAAGGACACGCTGACTGCCGGCTTATGGCCCAGGTCCGCGGCGAACGTGGCCAGCGGCTTGGAGTGGAAGTCCAGGTTCACGCCAAACAGGGCGCCGTCAGCCGGGGCAAGCGACGCGCGGGGCTCCACCTCGCACGTGGACGCCGCCGGGGATGACTGCGACTGCCGCTGGGAGAGGTCATTGGCGAAGTTCCATCCGGCAACGCCCAAAGCCACCAGCCCGATCAGAACGGGCAGCACGAACGCCCGGCGCAGTTCTGCCCTGTTCTCTTTCCTGGAATCATCGTCCCCGGCAGGAGATTTTCCCACGGCTACGACCCGGCCGGACGGCAGGTAGTCCCGGACCCGTACTTGAGCCAGTCCGGCAGCGCCGCGGTGAAGGCGTCCCGGATGGCCGGGGTAGTGGTGACCGTCCAGTCGATCCGGCCGTTCACTTCGGCCTCGTCCTTGTCCCATTCGAACCAATTGATCATCTTCAACTGCGGGAACCGGGCGTGGGTCTGGGCGCTGAACACCTGCCTCCACCAGGCGCGCTTGATGTCGGCCTCGGCCGGACCGCCGGCGGCCGGGTTGTACAGGGCAGCCGTTCCCGGGATGGCCAGCGGCTTGTTGTGGTTCACCGCGTACTCGCCGTAAAAGTCCGGCAGGGACCGCTCATCCCCGTTGGTGCCGTTGTAATTGCCGGTGAGCTGGTCTGCGAACTTGTTGGCCTCCGGCACCGCGTTCGCACCCCACGGGTACGTGGCACCCCAGTGGAAAAGGGACAGGCCCACCCAGTCCACCGCGGCGTCCCCGGGATAATACGGGGCGTAAGGGTCATCCGCGATGGTGAGGACGCCGTCGTGGTTCGTGTCCAGGGCCGCGAAGTCCGGCGTCCCGGGCTGGGCGTCATTGAGGCGGCCGGGGTAGGCGTAGCCGCCGGCGTAGGACGGCGCCCACATCATGGCCGAGCCCGGCGCGCCGGCATGGACAGCGTCAGCCACCCTGGTGAAGGCCGCCCGGTACTCAATCGGCTGCTGCGACCACGGGAACCAGAAGCCGTTCATCTCGTGGCCAAATCGGACGATTACCGGCACGCCCTGGCCGTTGATGTTCGCCAGGTCCTTGACCAGGCCGGCGATGGCGTCGGGGGTGACGGCGGACAGGCCGGTCTTGGGTTCGAGGGTCAGCAGCATCATCTGCCCGTCGTTGCGGATCTGGGCCGCGGCCTGCTGCAGGTTGGTACGGTCCTGGTCCGTGTAGGGGAAGTCCACGAAGGAAACGCTCACGGCAGGCTTGTGCCCCAGGTCCGTGGCGTATTTGGCCAGCGGTTTGGCTGCCAGGTCCAGGTTCACCCCAAACAGCGCTCCCGACGACGGCACCAGGCTGCCGCGGTCCGCCACCTCACAGACGGGCAGGCTTGGGTCCGTGGAGGCTTGCCCCGCCGTGCTGTGGTCCGTCGCGGGGGTGTCCCGGTTCCGGTCAGCCAGCCCGTTGGAGATGCTGGCCACCCCGAATCCCACGGCCAGCACCGCGGCAGCCACAGGGAGGGCCCAGGACTTGAACCTGTCCGCCATGGCCTCGCGGCGGGTCACGGAATTGTCCGTGGACTGCTCTTCAGGCAAAGCGGAACCCCCTGGTGGCCTGCGGTTTTGTCTCCCATCCTAAATGTCGTTCGGCGGTCCGCGGGGCCCGCATAGAGAGGGCTGAGGAGGGGCCGCCTTGGGCGTCCTCCGGGCGGAACCGTTTTAGGCCGGTCCCCGATCCTGCTTGCCCGATTCCCGTGTGGCGTCCAAGACGTCTTGAAGGGTCTGCAGGGCTGCTTCGAAGCGCTGCTTGCCCGCGTAGGAACCCCAAAGCTGTTCCAACGCCTGGACCTTGGCCGATGCTTCCCGCAGCATCGTCAGTCCCCGGGGGGACGGGAAGATGAGTTTCGCCCGGGCATCGGAAGGGTCGGGCCGGCGTTCCAGGTATCCCAGCGCCTGCAGCTCGTTAACCAGTTCTGACGTGGCAGCAAGGCTGAGCTGGGCCCGCTCTGCCAGGGCTGTCAGCCGGATTCCCTTGGTGCCAACATTGCCCGTGATCTGGAGGTGGGCCAGGCGGATGTCGCCATAGCCATGGGATTCAGCTTCCTCCAGAAGCTCGCGCCGGAACTCAGCCAGAAGGCGCACGAGCAGCTGGCCTACGGGGAGTCTCCGCGGATGGTCGGAATCACTTGACGACGGCATGGGCATGGAGGAGACTTTATCCCAGAAGGTTCGGAATCCGAAGTAAATTCGGCCGATTACCTGGTGTGAAGTACACGACCGTTTGGAGGCTGTAATGTCTTCGGAAACTTCGCCAACCCTGATTGATACAACGCTGGGTCCCCTGATGGTCCGCCGGACCGGCGCCGGTGCGCCTGCATTGTTGTGGCACAGCCTCTTTGTGGATAGTCAAACCTTCGATGGCGTCTTGGAGGATCTGGGCCGGCATCGTGAGCTGTTTTTGGTTGACGGGCCGGGGCACGGCGGCAGCCCCGGCCCCCGCAGGCGCTATTCCCTTGAGGAGTGCGCCACTGCAGCCGCCCAGGTCCTGGATGCGTCAGGCGTGTCTTCGCCTGTGGACTGGGTGGGCAATGCCTGGGGCGGGCACGTAGGCATCGTTTTTGCCCGCACGTTCCCCGCGCGCATCCGAACACTGACCACGATCGGCACGCCCGCCTATCCGTTCTCCCGTGCGGAGCGCCTGCAGACTTCGCTACTGGTCTACCTTTACCGGGTTCTGGGTCCGGGACCGTTCAGCGGGACCATAGTGGAGGCGCTGGCCGGGCATGATGTGGCGAAGACATCGCCGGCCGCTGCCGAAGCGGTGCGCGATGCGTTCCGCCGCGGCAACAAACAGGGCAAATACTGGGCCATGCAGTCAGTGATGCTGGAGCGCCCTGACCTCCGTCCGGTCCTGCCTCTGCTTCGGGCCCCCACGCTGATGCTGGTGGGCCGGGACGATCCCATGAATGACCCTGAGCAGGCGCAGCGCGCAGCACGCAGTGTTCCGGACGGGCGGTTTGCACGCGTGACCGGGGCCGGACACGTGGCCCCGCTCCTGCTGGCACCGCACGAAGTCACCCAGCACGTCCTTGCCTTCTGGTCGGAGACCCTGAACCGGCAAGCAGCGGCATGAGCCTTACAACGGCCGCGTTACCCGCGGTGCCGCTGACCGCAATAATCGGCTGGTCGGGGCTGTTCATCCATAATCTCGCCGAGCTGCCCGGACAAAGCCTTCTCAGCCCCGAATCCTTCATCCCGTTACTCGTTACTGCCATTCTGGTGGCAGGGTGGTTCACGCCGATCCGGCACGCGGCCACCCTGGCCATGCTGGGCTGGGGGCTGCTGCATTTCTTTGGCGGGGGGCTGATCAGCGTTCTTCCCTTGCCGTTCCTCCCGTTCCTGCCGGAACAAACACTCAGTCATTACTGTTCCACGCTGTTTACGCCCTGGCCCAGTTGCCGCTCGTCTTAAGTACGGTGGGATGGCTGCGTAAATCATCTTGAGGAAACCTTGAGTTTTTGACGCAATTTGTCACTTTGGGTTTCATCTGGTTGGGTCTATGCGGGGGCTCACTATCACCAATGGAGACTGTTGTGGCTTTTTCCGACTACGCAATGGCGCTTGGCGCACTGCTCGGCACCCTGTTGATCCCCTTTGCAGTCCTCTACCAGATGCTGCGGCTTAGGCGCCGCGCACTCCGGATCCCCGTCCGTCCCGCACCCCGAGGTAATAAGCGCTGACATGCCGTATGTCGATATCAACCCCCACAAAGGCCGTCCCAAGTGGGTGGGCTACGCTGTCCTGACTGTTCTCCTGGTGCTCACCGTCGCCGTCGTGGCGGCAGCACTCACCCACCACTAAGCATCCATCCCGGCCGGGGGAGTACCGCCGTCGCCGAGATGTCCCGGTCTCAGGCCTTGGGACTGAGCTTTCCACGGGCGACGCTGTCGTCCGAATGTGCCGGATTCCCGTTGTACGCCTGGTTCGAGATGTCCACCACCGGATACTGGGCCAGGTCGATGCCGGTGGGGATGGTGAACGAGCCCGTATCGTTGGCGAGGACGCCCAGGCTGACCATTCCCGAGAGATCGCTGGTGGCCACCCACACCTCCCGGTACCCCGAAGTCCGCTCGGCGGAGAGATGGATGGTGAGTTGGCGGGTCCCGTCGGGCAGTTGCTCCATCTGTGATCCCGGCGGCGGCGGTTGCCATCCACAGCCTGGGGCGGCGCCGGTCCCTGGCTCCCGGCGGCAGCGGAATGGGTGCGGCAACCTTGCCGTCGTCGGGCGCTGACGGTGTCTCCACCTCGGCGGGTGGGGCGGCCGGGTGGTCAGCCTGGCTCCCGGGCGTGGCCATGGGATCGGGCCCGGCCAGGGGATCCGCTGCCAGCGCCGGTGAAAGTCCCAAGGCCTGATGGATGGCCGTCCAGGTCCTGGCGCTGGGTTGTTCGAGCACGATGCCCGCAGGATCCAGGGTGGCGATGTCGGTGACCCGCCGGAAACCCCGCAGGGTTGCGGCGCATTCCGGACAGGTGTCCAGGTGGTGTGCGTCGGCCTCCGTGCCCGGTGTCTCGCCCAGGGCCATGAGGCCCAACAGTTCCGCGTCAAGGTGTTCCATGCTCCACCTCCAGGCGGGTGCGCAGCCGGGTCAGGCTGCGCCGGATATGGCTTTTGACGGTTCCGAGCGGCAGGTTCAGCCGCGACGAGATCTGATCGTGGGTCAAGTCATCGTAGAACGCCAGCCTGAGTATCGCCTGTTGGGGGTCTCCCAAATGTTCCAGTTCATCGTCAAGGATCAGCCGGTCGGCCACGGCCTCCGCGAGGGCGTTCTCGTCCCCGCCGGCAAACGCCGGGTCGAGGCCGGGGTCCCATTCTCGGGTGGCGGCAGCCTCCATCGGATGCTCCTTGGGCGGCAACGGGCCTGATTGGAAGCCCCATTATGCCGCTGCACGGGACGGTCCGCTACGGGCTCATGGCACTGGCGGGTACCCCCGTGCTTGTCCCCGGCGGCGCCAGGGTGCGGGCGCCGCCGGGGACAAGTTGCAGGTTGTTGCGGCCGGGCTGCGGGGGTTAGTCGCAGTCGCGTCCGCGTGAGGCGGAGTCCACCACCTGGACGGCCACGCCCAGGGTGTTATCGGCCAGGCTGCCCCAGGCGTACACGATCGTGTTCTTGCCCTCCGCGATGTTCACGTCGGCGGGGCCGATGAGCGGGGTGGTGGTTCCCGCTGCCGCCACCGAGGCAGAGACGGTTCCCTCCTTCAGGGTGAGGGTCTTCTGGTTCGGGTTGGTGAGCCCCTTGACGACGGCGGTCCCGCCGGCCAGGACATCGACGGCCGGGGCGGCCGCGACGTGCCGGACGGTCAGCTTCCCCTTGCCGTCAGGGCTGGGTTTGGTGCTGTTCTTGAAAAGCGTGGCGGTGGGGGTCCCGTCCGCGGCCAGGTGCGCCACCGCCGTGTAGTCCCTGCCGGCCTTGAGGTCCACGGTGACCGGGCCGATCACCGGGTTGTCGGCGCTGGTCGCGTCGGGGCCCGTGATGGCAATTTTGTGGTCTCCGTCCGGAACCTCCAGCGGCCCGGCCAGGGTGCCCGGCGTGAAGTTGTCCAGGGTGAGCTTGCCGTCCACCCAGACGTCCACTGTCAGGCCCGGGACGCCGTGGAGGACGGAGAGTTTGGCCGTTCCGTCATGGTCGTGGTGCCAGCCGGACGCCTGGGCCGGGGTGGCGAAAGCGAGTGCTGCCAGCAGCGTCGTTGCTCCTGCGACTGCAGAAAGTGTCTTGCGCATTCCAACTCCTAATGAGGGGCCCCGATGGGGCCGAGGTTCCGCTTACAACCCCTACTACCGGCCGAATGCCCTGCCCGGATGCAGCCCGCGGAAGAATCTTTGCCACTCTTACCCGGCTGATTCCCGTGTGCGGCGCCAAGGAACTCTGCCAGCCCTGCGGTCCATCAGCGTTGCCGCGCCGAGGGCCCCTGAAATGACCACCATGCTGCCCAGCCAGCCGGCGGCAAGGATCAGCAAGGTCATCCGGTCACTGGCTTCCACCGGCGCCAGCGACTGGCCGGCCACCACCACCTTGCCGGCCGCCTCCCGCGCGACGATTGCCATCCGCAGGCCGGTCTCCGGCTGCCACGTGACCGTGTCCGTACCCAGCGTCCGCGCCGCCTCAAGCACGCCGGTGGGTACTACCGGAATGGTCCCGTGCAGCGTGACCGTGCTGGAGAGCGGGGTGTTGTCCTCTCCGTAAACAATGAGGAAGACGCCGCTGTCCGGCGCCAGCTCCAGCCACGGGCCGGCCGCCGTATCGGGGCCCTCTTGCTGGAGCCGCGCCGCCGCTGCCGCCGCGGGAGCGGTGTTGGCCGCACGGCGCCCGATTTGCTGGAACGTGACGTAGGTGCTGCCGAAAGCGAAAGTGGCAATGATGGCTGCGGTCACGCACAACATGATCCTTCTCATGTGAATATGATCCGCCGGAACCCTGCGAGCAACAGTGCCAAAAGGAACAGGCGCCCGCCGCCCGGGGCCGGATACTCCCGGCATAGCCCGTAGACTTACTGTTTGAACTAGTGCTGCATAACAGTTTGCCGATCGTCCGGGGGGACAGACATGCCACAACCGGCGGATCAGAATGCAGGCGCCCCAGCAGAGGATGCAGGGCAGCCGCAACTGCGCCGACGCCGCGACCTTCGTCGTGCCGACGGAACAGTGGACGATGCCTGGACAGGAACCATGCCAGCAGTAACCCCTTCCCCTTCCAGCCAGAACGACGCCGGAAAGCCGGTGACGCGCCGCACGTCTTGGGCCGAGGCGGCCGCCGCAGCCGACGCCACCAAGCCGTCCCGCGCCCCGGCCCCCACCCGCACCCCGCCTCCGGCACCCGCAGCCCCGCCCGCTGCGCCGGCGTCGACGCCCGCCGAACCCATCGCCTCCGTGCCGGGCACCTCCCGGCCGGGAACCGCCGAACCTGCCGCGGCTGAGCCCGCCCGCCGCGCCGGCGGGGTTGCTCCGGAAGCGGCAGCGCCGTCGTCGGACACTCCGTCATTCCGCCGCAGCCGTCCCACCGTGGCCGACACAATCGCGGAAAGCCCCATGCCTGACTTCATCAGCTCGCCCGGCCTGTTCGTCAAGGAACAGAAGCCGCGGCCCGTGGGCGGGTTCCGCGGGGCGCTGTACAACCTCACCGGCGGTGCCTGGAACCTGGGCCCCGGACCCAAGCAGCGCCAGGAGGACGAGCTGGGCCGCCGGATTTCCCGGCAGCTCCAGGGCAGCTACAACACCGCTGTCCTGAGCCTCAAGGGCGGCATCGGCAAGACCTCCACCACGGTGGGCGTGGGCCTGACCCTGGCCGAATACCGCGGCGACGCGCCGTGCGCCATCGACGCCAACCCGGACTCCGGCGACCTCGTGGAACGCGCCCTGGGCGAGGGCATCTACCAGCAGTCCAGCCCGCGGACCATCACGGACCTGCTGGAGAACATCGAATCCATCGACTCCCTCACCGCCCTGGCCCGGTACATGCACCACGCCGGCCGGCTGCACCTGATCGCGGGGGAACAGGACCCGGAGGTCTCGGACTCGCTGACCGCCGAGGAATACTTGCGGATCCGCAAGCTCATCTCCAGCTACTACTCGGTGGCGCTGACCGACTGCGGCACCGGCGTGACGCACAACGCGATGAGCGGGATCCTGCAGTCGGCAGACAACCTGGTGATCGCCGCAGGCTACGCCGTCTCCGGCGCCAAGCGGGCCCGCAGCACCCTGCACTGGCTGGCCAGCCACGGGTACGAGGACCTGGCCCGGAACGCGATCGTGGTGATCACGGACAAGGACGAGGTGTCCTCCCGGGTGGACAAGGACGCCATCGAGGAACACCTCTCGGGGATCTGCCGCGAACTGATCGCCGTGCCGCACGACCGCGGGGTGGCCGACGGCGACTTGGTCACCCTGGATGTGCTCAAGCCGGAAACTCGGCGGGCGTACAAAGAAATTGCCGCGGCAATCGTGGACGGGTACCGGTAACCAGTTCGTTATTTTTCGGCGCCGGGGCAGGTATCCCCGCCGCCGGATTCAGGTATCGGTTACTGATCACATTTTTCGGGCGGCTGCATATCCTGCATTCATGCTGAAAACCGTGCTTCGGAGTTTTCGTCCCAAGCCAAAGTGCAAGGTCTGCGGCTTGGTCCTCCCTCCCTCTCCCACTGCGGTGTTTTGCTCCCGGGACTGCTATGACACCTACCTGTCCGTGGCTGACGGTGCCCGCCGCAGCCAGTAGCTGATCGCCTGAGTAGTGCCCGGTGCGAAAGACAGGTAGCCGGTACCGGGGACATCCCGGCGGCACGCTCGTAGCCTCGTCAGCATGATGGATCTCATGGATGGTGGGCGCCGCCGTCGCCGCCTGCCGAAGCGCGAGACGCTCGAGCTCGTTGGGTTCACGGCGGTGTCCGTGGCGGCCGCGGCTGTACTGTTGCCCGTGATCGGGGTGAAGACGGTGGTGAGCTCGCTGCCGTTCGTGAAGCCCGCGCCCGGGCACGACGCCGAGGACAGTTACCTGATCAATTAGCGCCCGGCCCGGCAACGGTGCGCCCCGGCACTTTGCCGCGCGCCGCCGTCGTACTTCCCCTGGCCCGTTTACCGCGGGACGGTGGTTGCCCGCGGCAGCCGGATGCAAAAGCAGGCGCCATCCCCGCCCGGCGCCGTTGGTTCCACCGTGAGGCTGAGATTCATCCGCTGGGCCAGCCGGGCCGCGATGGACAAGCCGAGCCCGCTGCCGGTGGGCCGTTGTCCGCTGTACCGGCGTGCCAGGGCTCCACGGTCGAAGGCGATGGCGGCGTCCTCCGCGGTAAGCCCGGGACCGCTGTCACGAACCTGGATGGCGACGATGCCGCGCTGGTGGTTACCTGGCGCCGTCGCGGGGGAGGGCGGCTCATCTTCGATCATCACCTTCAGGGCCAGGGGTTTCCCCGGCGGCGTGACGCGCAAGGCGTTGCCGATGAGCCCGTCAATGATTTGGCGGAGCCGCTGGGCGTCCGTGGTGACCATCAAGGGTTCCCCGGCATCCGCAGCGGGCAGTTGGACTGTGACCTCCACGCCCGCCTGGGCCGCTGCCGGCTGCCAGGCGCGCTGCGTCTGTTTCAGGAGCGCGGAGACGTCGACAGGTTGGACGTCGAGCGTGAAATCGTCGGCCTCAAGCCGGGCCAGTGCCAGCAGGTCCCGGACAAAGCCGTCCAGCCGGTCCGTTTCCGCGGCCAGGGTTTGGCCCACACGGGCTTCGTCTTCGGGTGGCACCAATCCGTCCTGCAGGGCCTCGGCGTATCCGCGCAGCGCGGTGAGCGGCGTGCGGATCTCATGCGAGATGGACAGCAGGAATTCCCGTTGCCGGCTTTCGCTGGCCAGCAGCGCATGGTCCAGCGTGTTGATGGCCTCGCCCACGGCACGGACCTCGGCAGCGCCTGCGGGTTCAAAATGAACGGTCCGTTCACCGGCGGCCATCCGCCGTGCCGCCGCTGCAGTCCTAACGAGCGGGCCTGAGAGACGGCGGGCAAGCAGGGTCCCGGCCAGGGCGGCGATCAGGAGCCCGGCCGCCAGGGCAAGCAGCGTTGGTTGCAGCAGCCGGGCCGATGCCGCGTTAACGTCCGAGAGCGACCTGGTCAGGACGATCCCGCCGCCTTTGGCGAGGGGCCTCGCTTCGACCAGGAACTGGACACCTCCACGGGTGACGGTACGGGAGATTTTTTGCCCGGCGAGCACCGGGTGGACCGCGTCCGGGCCCAGGATCTGGGAGGCCGCACCGGTGACGGAACCGGTGGGGGTAATGGTGGAGAGATCGTAATTGTCCGGTCCGAGGAGATTGCGCTCCCGCAGGTCCAATGCCTGGGCAGCCACCGGGGCGGCGCTGAAGGCATCAGCCTGGCGGGAAAGCTGCTCCCGGGCCTGGTTGACGGCAGCGGAACGGATCAGCGGGAGGGCGACGCTGCCGGTGACAAGGACTGCCAGGACGGCGACGGCGGCCGTGACGAGGGTGATGCGACCGGCCAGGGAACGCAGCCACAACATCGTGGCAGCTCCGGGGCGGCGCTCCTCGCGTACGCCCGGTCCGGGCGGCGGGCCACTCACGCCCGGTCGCCGTCCGCAGAGTATCCGACCCCGCGCAGGGTGCGGATGGGGTTGCCCGGACCGAGCTTGGAACGCAGCTGGGCGATGTGCACATCCACGGTTCTCCCCGCCGAGTAGTCAGCCTGTCCCCACACCGCCGACAGGAGCTGCTCACGGCTGAACACCCGGCCGGGGCTGGCCAACAGGTAGGCAAGCACATCGAATTCCCGCGCGGTCAACTCCACCGGCTTCCCTTCCACGCTGGCGGTGCGGTTCTCCGGGTCCAGCGCCACCGACCCCACGCGCAGGATTCCGCTGCCCGGGACGCCGGCGGTGCGGCGGAGCACCGTCTTGAGGCGCACCACCAGTTCCCGGGGCGAAAACGGCTTCGTCAGGTAGTCATCGGCGCCCAGCTCCAACCCCAGCAGCATGTCCACTTCCTCGTCGCGGGCGGTGACGAAGATGATCGGAGTCCAATCGTTCCGGGCCCGCATGCGCTGGCAGACCTCGATCCCGTCAATGCCCGGCAGTCCGACGTCGAGCACCACCGCCACCGGCCGCAGGCTCCGGACCCGCTCCAGGCCGCCTTCCCCGGTGGCCTCGACGTGCACGCCGAAGCCGGCCCGACTCAGGTAGAGGCGCTGCACGTTAGCGATGGCGCGCTCGTCCTCAACAATCAGCACGAGCCCGCGGGACGGCGTGGTGCCGGCAGCTGTTGATTGCTCCATGCATACATTCAACGCCATGGCAGCACCGGCCCGGCCGGCCGGCGCCTGAACTTTACCGTCCTCTTACATTCGCCGAACACGGTCCTGACTTGCCCGCGCCACAGTGGAAAGGCAACACAGCGCAGGCCTGGCACAAACTGTCCGGGTCCACGGAACCATCGAGGAGATACGCATGAACACCAATCCCACCGCGCCGCGCAACAGCGACGCACGCCGCTGGCGCGTTCGCGCAGGCGCGGCCGCTGCAGGAGCTGTCCTCATCGGGGGAGCGGTTCTTGGGGCGACGTCGGCCTCGGCGGCCGGCCAAAGCCCGGCACCTTCAGCCGGTGCCACCTCCGCGGCGGCGAGCCCAGGCAACGGGAAACAGTCCGCCGCCCATCCCTTCGCCCACGCCCTCCGGAACGAGCTCAGGGTGGACCTCCAGGGAGCCGACGGCTTCGGGGACAAGGCCCACGAGATCGCCTATGTGCTGATCCACCACACCAAAGCCTTCGAAAAGCTCCCGGCCAACCTGCAGGCAGACCTGAAGACCCTGGAAGCAGCCGCGGCTCCCGACCGTGACGGCGATGCGGCGAAGATCAAGGACACTGCCCTCAACGGCGGCTACGGGGACAAGATCCAAAAGGCGGCCAAGGCCATCCAGGCCAAAGCGGCCCAAACACCCGCGAAGCCGTAAGCGTCTCCACCGGACGTTGGCTTTGCCCCGGCACGTTGGCGCTGCCTTGGCCACCTCGGCCGCTGCCCCGGCCGCAGGGCCGGGGCAGCGGCCGCCGGCCCGTGTGGCTCAGGAAGCGCGGCCCGCAGGAATCTGCTCATCGCTTTGGCCCGGCTGCCCGCGGTGGAGCTGGAAGGCCGTGGTGACCATGGCAAAGTGGCTGAAAGCCTGCGGAGTGTTGCCCAGCTGGCGGCCTGCGCGTGCGTCCCATTCCTCGCTGAGCAGGCCCACGTCGTTGCGGAGCGCAAGCAGCCTTTCAAAGAGTTCCGTGGCTTCGGTCCGCCGCCCGGCGCCGAGAAGGGCGTCCACCAGCCAGAAGGAACACGCCAGGAAGACGCCTTCATTGCCGGGCAGTCCGTCGTCGCTCTCCTCCGGCCGGTAACGCAGGACGAATCCGTCCTGCGTCAGGTCACGCTGGATGGCTTCGATCGTCCCGACGACGGCCGGGTGGTCCGCCGGCAGGAAGCCGACCCGTGGAATGAGGAGCAGGCTGGCATCCAGTTCAGTGCCGCCGTAGGACTGGACGAAGGAGTTCAGCTCAGCGTTGAAGCCGTGCTCCATGACGTCTTTATGGATCGCGTCCCGCAAATCTTCCCACCGGTCCGCCGGGCCCGGCAGGTGGAACTGGCGGACGCCCTTGACCATGCGGTCCACGGCCACCCAGGCCATGACCTTGGAATGGGTGAAATGCCTGCGGGGTCCGCGGACTTCCCATAACCCGTTGTCAGGTTGCTGCCACACACCCTCGAGGTGTTCCATCAGCGCAGTCTGGATGTCCCACGAATCGTCCGGGACATGCAGGAGCGCGTTGCGGGTAAGGGAAAGCCCATCGATGACTTCGCCCCACACATCCAGCTGAAGTTGGTCCGCCGCGGCGTTGCCGGTCCGGACCGGCGAGGACTTTTCGTAACCGGCCAGCCAGGGCAGCTCGGACTCAGGAAGCCGGCGCCGCCCGTCGAGGGAGTACATGATCTGCAGGTCTGCAGGGTCCCCCGCCACCGCCCGCAGCAGCCATTGCCGCCAGGCCTTGGCTTCGTCCGTGTAGCCGGCCGTAATGAGCGACTGGAGGGTGAGGGTGGCATCCCGGAGCCAGCAGTAGCGGTAATCCCAGTTGCGCGGGCCGCCCGGCTGCTCAGGCAAAGAGGTTGTGGCGGCCGCTACGATCCCGCCGGTGGGGGCGAAGGTCAGCGCTTTCAGCGTGATCAAGGAGCGCTGGATGGCGTCGCGGTACGGACCGTCCGCCCCGCTGCGGGCCGACCATTCCTCCCAGTAAGCCACGGTCTGGGACAGCGCGGCGTCAGCACCGATCGTCCGCGAACGCTGGCGGTAGCTGGGGGCCCAGGTCAGGACGAACGGAACCGTGTCCCCGGCATGGACCGTGAACTCACTGACAGTGCGGCGGTGTTCGCCGTGCATGGGAACCGGTGAGGCGACGTGCACCGAGTCGGGCCCGGCGACGGCGTGGATCCCGGTCTTGGTGCGACGAACCCATGGAACCACGTGCCCGTAGTCGAAGCGCAACGCCAATTCGCTGTGCAGCTGGACTGTGCCCTCCAGTCCCTCAACGATCCGGACCAGGTTGGCGGCTTCATCCCGGGGAGGCATGAAGTCGGTGACAAAGACCCGCCCCGTGCCGGTCTCCCACTCGGTTTCCAAGACCAGCGTGTCGTGGCGGTAACGGCGGCTGGTGCAGGCTCCCGCATTCACGGGTGCCAGAAGCCACCGCCCGGCCTCCGGACTGTCCAGGAGGGCCGCGAAACAGGCAGGGGAGTCAAAATGGGGGAGGCACAACCAGTCGATGGAGCCGTCAGCGCCGACCAGCGCGGCCGTGTGCAGATCGCCGATGATGGCGTAGTCCTCGATCTTCCGCATCTCAGAGGTCCTGGAAGTCCAGGACGACTTTCACGTCGTCGTCCCTCCGCCGGAAGGCATCGTCAAAGTCAGCCAAGGGGACCCGGCGGGAAATCAACCGCTGAAGCCAGCCCTGGTCCGCCTTTTCCAACGCCTCAACCGCAGCCTCGTAGTGGCTGCGGTTGGCATTGACGCTGCCGAACACCGATTCGTTGCCCAGTACCAGGGTCCGGTTGACGGAACCAACGTCCACGGAATTGGTCTTGCCGGGTGAGGAAACCCCCGTCAGGCACGTGACCGAATCCACCGCACGGCAGGTCAGGGTCTCCATCACTACGGAGGCCACACCGGTGCATTCGACTAGCACGTCGGCTTCCACCCCGGAGGTCGCAAGGCTTTCCGAATGGTAAATGGCACCAAGGTCAGCGACGAGTTCGGGTTTGGGGCCGGTGGTCACCCGATCAAACACGTGCACTTCCAAACCGCGCTGCACGCCCAGGAGCGCTGCCAGCAGGCCCACGGGGCCGGCACCTGTCACCACGGCGGTTTTGGGCTCGAAAAAGGCGCGCGAACCGATCGCATCAATGTGCTGCCACGCCTTGGCGACGATGGTGGTGGGCTCCAGCAGGACACCCACATCTTCCAGGGACCCCGAAAGCCGCACCAGTGCGTGGGGGTCGGCGCGGTAGCGGTCACGGGCAAAGCCGTGCAGTCCTTTGATTCCATGTTCGGTGTAGCGGCCGTTGCGGCACATGTCCCACTGGCCGGCCGCACAAGCGGGGCACGGCACAGGATCCGGGCGCCTGACGATTCCCACCACCAGGTCACCGGCGCTGAGTCCGCTGCCTTCCGGGGCTTCGAGGACCCGCCCGAGGTTTTCGTGGCCCAGGACAAGGTAGGGGGAGCCCTCCGGTGCTTCGCCGTACTCGCCGGCGGTGATTTCAATGTCCGTTCCACAGAGGCCTATGGCCAGGGTTTCAACGAGGACCGAACCTTCGGCGGTGGCGGGTTCGGCGATTTCCCTGAGCTCCATTGAATCGACGGAACCGGGGATAACGGTTAAAGCTTTCACAATTTCCTCCCTGCCTCAGGACACTTTGTGGTGCCCGTTCCATTTGGATCCGTGCAGAAAACATGTGGTTTTCCCAGCGTTTGCCGTGAGCTTACGCAAATAGCCTGAATACCGGCCCGGAAAAGGCTGGGAGCCGCCACATCACTATTGACGGGTGGTCCACCTTGCCTCGATTTTTCGCTTGGACGGAGGGGGCGGAGTCCTGTGCCAGCAGGTCCTTGCGCAGTTGTGTATTCAGGTCTAACGTCTGGGCTAACTTTGAAATTCGTGGTGACTGGGCGCACGAATAAGAACCAGTGAAGAAATTGCTGATTATTTGCTTATTAGTGCCCAGGAGCCTTTTGTGAGCATCAAGCGTTCCCTGACATGGTTGTCCCAGTCCGTTGTTGCCGCCGCCTTGGTGGCCGGGTCCCTTCTGGCGATGTCGCCGGCGGCCTCGGCTGATCCGGTCTACGGTACGCAAAGCATCTCCTACTCAGGGGTGGCGAATCCGCCCACCTCGGATAAACCCCAGAGCAAACTGTGGTGGAATGACGGCTCCTGGTGGGCGGATATATGGACAACCGGCAGCGGCTGGCACATTTACCGCCTCGACCGTGGAACGCATACCTGGGTGGATACCGGATTACTGAATGACGCGCGCGGAAATACGCTGGCCGATGTGCTGTGGGACGGCACGCATCTGTACATTGCCTCCCACGTCGTTGCGGTTTCGACCAACTCAAGCCCCGTCGTTTCGGTGACCGGTCAGCCCGCCAACCTTTACCGGTACAGCTACGCCGGCGGCAAGTACACCCTTGACGCCGGATTCCCCACGGTCATCACGAACAACACCAGTGAATCAATGACCATTGACGAAGACAGTACCGGGGCCATCTGGGCCACCTGGACGCAGGTGGCCGGGAACTCCACCGCCGGCTACACCAACACCGTGTATGTGAACGACTCCGCACCCGGGGGCACCAGCTGGGCAAGCCCGTTTGTCATCCCGGTCTCCAACCCGAATGCCACACCAGATGACATCTCAGCGGTTGTCGCATTCAACAAGAACAAGATTGGCGTCATGTGGAGCGACCAGCTCACCGGGTCTGTCTGGTGGGCCACGCGGACCGACGGAACCTCGCCCACGGCGTCGTCATCGTGGAAACAACAGCCCGCCATCAGGGGTACTGGCCAGGCTGATGACCACCTCAACATCAAGTCGTTGCAGGCTGATCCCAGCGGGCGGGTCTTTGCCGCCGTCAAGACGAGCCTCAACGATACGTCCTCGGATCCCACGCTGCCCCAACTGTTGCTGCTCGTCTTCAAGCCGGGAACCGGCTCCTTCACGCAATCAACGCTTTCCACAACCGGGGACTGCGTCACCCGGCCGCAGATCGTCCTGGACACCCAAAACAACCTGGTCCACGCCTTCGAGACGGCACCGCCGACGTCGGTCAGCGGGTGCGCATTCTCGGGCGTGGCCGGAAGCATCTATGAGAAGACCGCGTCCATGGACAACCCGGTGTTCGGCTCGGGACGTGGAACGCCGGTCATCCAAAGCGCCTCCTCGTCCAACATGAATGATGTGACCACCACCAAACAGGGCGTTGACGGCACCACCGGCCTGGTGGTCATGGCCAGCGACAACGTGGCAAAGCGCTACTGGTTCTCGGACCGGTCCCTCGGCCCCGCCGCCCCTGCCCCGGTGGCGTCGTTTACGGCTTCGCCGACGTCGGGGACGGCGCCGTTGAACGTGACGTTCACGGATACGTCGACGGGGTCGCCGACGTCGTGGGCGTGGGATTTTGGTGACGGCGGGACTTCCACGGTGCAGAACCCGACCCACAGTTATGCGGCGGCGGGGACGTATGTGGCCAAGCTGACCGCGACGAACGGCACGGGCCCGTCGGCGCCCGCTTCGGCGACGATTACGGTGACGGCGGCCGGGGTTGCCCCGGTGGCGTCGTTTACGGCTTCGCCGACGTCGGGGACGGCGCCGTTGAACGTGGCGTTCACGGATACGTCGACGGGCACCCCGACGTCGTGGGCGTGGGATTTTGGTGACGGCGGGACTTCCACGGTGCAGAACCCGACCCACAGTTATGCGGCGGCGGGGACGTATGTGGCCAAGCTGACCGCGACGAACGGCACGGGCCCGTCGGCGCCCGCTTCGGCGACGATTACGGTGACGGCGGCCGGGGTTGCCCCGGTGGC